>CAIVAP010000075.1 GCA_903903945.1 uncultured bacterium
AGGTTTGAGAGCCGCCGCCGAATCTTCGATACTCGAGAAAGTATCTCCGATACCGATTTCACTCGGTCCGGCCAGCCAGACAATGTCGCCGGCGCTGATCTTGTCCACCTCGACCCGCTGGAGTCCGCGCGTCACCCAGAAATGAACGCCTTTCTCCCTGGCCGAACCGATCACATCCCAGCCGGCATCCTGATCATTGGCATCTTTCCAACGCGTGACAAAGCGTGTGAATTCCTCACCTTCATTCAGCGTGCCGCTTAGAACTCGGCCACAGCCGATTTGCCCGACATAATCACTCCAGGCCAACGTGCTGACCTGCATGAGAAACGGACCATCCTGATTGACCTTAGGGGGTTTCACATTTTCGATTACGGTCTCAAAAAGAGCATCCATTCCTTCGTGCGCGTCTTTCTCTAAGTCTCTCACAAACCAACCATCGAGTCCGGAACCGTACAGAACCGGAAAATGCGCCTGCGCGTCCGTTGCCCCCAGATCGATAAAGAGATCAAAGGTCTTGTTCAGTGCGTGATCGGGGCGGGCGTTGGGACGATCGACTTTGTTGATGATGACGATCGGCTGTAGACCCAACCGCAGTGAACGCATCAACACATAACGTGTTTGCGGCATCGGACCTTCGTTGGCGTCAACCAACAGCAGAACCGAATCGACCATCGAGAGGACTCGTTCCACCTCACCGGAGAAATCGGCGTGCCCAGGCGTATCAATGATGTTGATCAGATAATCATTCCAGTTGACCGTGCAGTGTTTGGCCCGGATCGTGATTCCGCGTTCCCGCTCAAGATCATTGTTGTCCATAAGGCGTTCCGCCACATGCTGGTTATCCCGAAATGTCCGGGTAGCGCGAAAGACGGAATCAATCAAAGTCGTTTTTCCGTGGTCGATATGGGCGATAATAGCGAGATTACGAATTCGGTCGACTGGTATCATGCGGACAAAAACCTCTTTTCGTGCGGGCAAGTTCCCGCTTTATTAGCAGTTCCGCACCAAGACTCTCAGACCAAACCGTTGCGGGGAAGATCATGAAAAAAGAAGGCTCGGCACGGCGATCTGCCGACCGAGCTAGTGCAGACCCACCAAAGTATAGTACGTAAAGTTGAATTCTCCAAGCTCTTTTTTTTCGAAACGCTTAGGACAGGCTCTAAACCGTTGCACGATACCGTTTGTTCTTGACTGCCATGGCCTCGGGAACGCACGCTGGGGGCGAATATTGGAATCCCACATTTATGGGTGCTTTCTTAGGCAGAAACCAGTAGCTTGTGGCCGTCGGTCCGGATTTGTTTGGAACTGAACGTATGGCCGAGGAGTTAAAGTTGATTATGGTTAGGCCAATTTGTAGTACAACATCTCTCGTTTTTGGAGTTGCTCTGGCAGTGCTCTCCAGCCTCTTTGTGGTCGGTTGTGGGCAGGGGACCGGCAAGCAGACAAATCGCGAGGGGAGTGGTCGAAGCAACGCCCTGTCGGTGGAAGCAGTGGTAATCAGACCGCAGATCCTCGACAACAAGATATTCACCACGGGGACACTACTGGCAAATGAGGAAGTCGAACTGCGCCCGGAGATTTCCGGTAGGGTCACTGGTGTCTTCTTTCAAGAGGGGAGCCGGATTGCCAAAGGAGCCCTGATGCTGAAAATTGACGATCGTGAGTTGCAGGCTCAGCAGAAGCGCAAGGAACTTGAAGAAAAGCTGGCATCCGATGAAGAACGCCGTGAACGAAGCCTTTACGATATCAAGGCGATTAGTCAGGAAGAATATGACAAGACTCTCAATACACTACGGCTAATTCAGGCGGACAAGGAAGTTATCGAATCGCAAATCGGCAAGACAGAGATCAGGGCTCCGTTCAACGGAGTTGTCGGATTGCGCTATGTCAGCGAGGGTGGCTATGTATCTCCGAATATGTTGGCTGCGACCATGCAGGAATTAGACCCCATGAAGGTTGAGTTTTCCGTGCCGGAGAAATACGCCAAGCAAATCAAGAGCGGAATTGACATTCTCGTACGCGCGGGGGATTCCGAAGAGGATCACAAAGGCGTTATCTATGCCTTGGAAACGAAAATCGATCCCAATACTCGCACTATCAAAGCTCGAGGGAAGATTCCCAACGCCCAGGGAACTATGATTCCCGGCTCGTTTGCCAAGGTCGAGATCACGTTAGCTGAGCTGGCAGATGCAATCGTGATACCGTCCGGGGCGGTGATTCCCGAGTTGAACGGTGAGAAGGTCTTTCTATGCGTAAATGGTAAAGCCAAACCTATCTCTATCAAGACCGGCATCCGAACCGAAAAGAGCGTCCAGATTGTGGAAGGGTTGGCAGCCAACGATACTCTCATCGTGACCGGTCTGTTACAACTCGCCAATGGCAAGGACGTTCAGATAAAAACGCTTCAAGGCAACTGACCGCGCAACACAAATGAACATCTCTTCCGTCTGTATCAGTCGACCAGTCTTATCCATTGTGCTCTCGATTGTGATCGTTCTTTTCGGGCTGATCGGCTTTTTCTTTCTGGGGGTTCGCGAGTATCCCAACGTTGATCCCCCGGTCGTAACCGTCAGCACCAGCTACACGGGAGCCAATGCCGATATCATTGAGTCGCAAGTCACCGATCCCCTCGAGGAATCCATCAATGGCATCGCCGGTATTCGTTCCCTTACGTCATCGAGCAGCGACGGCAGAAGCAGAATAACAGTCGAGTTTGAGCTTGGCGTTGATATGGAAGCGGCCGCGAACGACGTCCGGGACCGCGTTTCCAGAGCCTCACACGATCTTCCTCCCGACGTCGATCCTCCAACTATTTCCAAGGCCGACGCTGATGCTAATCCGATTGTTGCCATAACCATTCAGAGCGACAAGCGTACCCTGCTGGAGTTGTCAGCATTGGCCAACGATGTCTTCAAGGAGCGCCTGCAAACGATTGCCGGAGTCAGCTCCGTCGATATCTGGGGTGAAAAAAGATACGCCATGAAGTTGCTGATCGATCCGGCGCGACTGGCTTCGCAAGGATTGACGCCTCTCGACATAAAGAATGCTCTGGATCGCGAAAATGTCGAATTACCATCAGGTCGCATCGAAGGTTACAACACAGAGTTGCCGATTCGAACGTTTGGTCGCCTGTCGACACCCGAGGAATTTGGTGATCTGATTATTAAAGAGACAAGCGGTTCGGTCGTCAGGTTTAGAGATGTTGGTCGGGCGGTTCTGACTGCTGAAAATGAGCGCTCCATTATGCTTGGCAACGGCGGAACACCCATGGTCTCAGTCAACCTAGTTCCCCAACCGGGATCAAACCAGATTGCCATTGCTGATGCATTCTATCGACGTTTAGAGCAAATCAAGAAGGATTTACCCGAGGACGTCAAGGTTACCGTCGCAATGGATGTCACAGCCAATATCCGCAAGGCTATCACGGAAGTCGTGGAAACCATTCTGATTGCATTCCTGCTCGTGCTGCTTGTGATCTTCGTATTTCTGCGCCATTGGCGAACAACGATTATCCCTATGCTGGCCATCCCGATTTCGCTGGTCAGCGCTTTCTTCATCATGTACATATCAGGATTCTCTATCAACATCCTGTCTCTGCTCGCGATCGTGTTGTCGACTGGAATTGTCGTTGACGATGCCATCGTCGTGCTGGAGAACATCTACCGGAAGATCGAGGGCGGGATGCCACCCATCGAAGCCGGGTACAAAGGATCGAAAGAGATTTACTTCGCCATCATCTCGACGACGATCACACTAGCTTCGGTGTTTCTTCCCATCATGTTCTTGCAGGGTCTCACCGGTCGCTTGTTCAGAGAATTTGGCGTGGTGGTGGCCGGTTCGGTGCTAATCTCGGCGTTTGTGTCACTTACGCTGACTCCCATGATGAGTGCACGGATCCTGCACAAGACCGAACATGAGAACAAGCTGTTTGAGCTGAGTGAGAGATGGTTCAATCGATTAGCCACGGGATATCATCGATCTCTGCAGCGATTCGTTGACAGACGGTGGCTAGTGTTGGTGGTCATGGCTGCAGCAGTGGCGATAATCCTCGGGCTGGGGTCGCTCATTCGCTCGGAATTGGCGCCGATGGAAGACAAGAGTCGGCTGATGGTCAATTCTACCGGTCCCGAGGGTACTTCCTACGAAGCGATGTATGACTACATGCAGAAGATCATTGCTATCGTCGACACACTGCCTGAAAAAGACGTCATCATTTCGGTTGCGGGTGGTGGAATGGGAGGTAGTGGCGTAAACAGCGGTTTCGTGCGAGTCAGCCTTGTTTCGCCCGAGGCTCGGAAGCGAAGTCAGCAAGAGATTGCTGATGCACTTACCAGGCAGTTGAAAGATTACACTTTCGCCCGAACGTATGTAACGCAGGAACAGACTATCGGCGGTGGTAGAGGGCGAGGGCTGCCGGTGCAGTATGTGATTCAAGCACCGACGTTTGAGAAGCTGAAGGAGGCGCTACCGCGCTTTATGGACAGGGCCAGTTCAGATTCAGTGTTTCAAATTGTCGATCTGGATCTCAAATTCAACAAGCCTGAGCTTACGGTAGAGATCGATAGGGATCGGGCCAGAGCGCTGGGTGTTACGGTCAAAGACATTGCCCAGACCCTGCAACTCTATTTCAGCGGGCAGCGCTATGGGACGTTCATACTCGGCAGTCAGCAGTATCAGGTCATTGCGCAGGCCGATAGAGCAAATCGCTCGGCGCCACTGGACTTGAGTTCCGTTTACGTCAGAAATAGCCGTGGTGAATTGATCCAGTTGGACAATGTCGTAAAGATGTCTTATCGCAGCAGTCCGCCGCAGCTCTATCATTTCAACCGCTATGTGTCCGCCACCGTGTCGGCATCGCTGGCGCAAGGATATACTCTCGGTGACGGAATCAGCGAGATGGATAAGATCGCAGCGAGTACGCTTGACGAGACATTCTCGACCAGTCTCGCGGGAACCGCCAAGGAGTTTTCGGAGAGTTCAAACACTCTGCTCTTTGCGTTTTTGCTGGCGCTGGTCTTGGTTTACTTGATTCTCTCCGCGCAATTTGAAAGCTTCCGTGATCCTCTGACGATCATGTTTACCGTTCCCTTGGCGCTTGCCGGAGCAATTTTGTCGCTCTGGCTGTTTGGGCAAACCTTCAACATCTTCAGTCAAATCGGGATTATCGCGCTCGTAGGTATCGTCACGAAAAACGGTATCCTGATCGTGGAATTCGCCAATCAGCGCAAAGCACAAGGATTGTCGATAAGGGATGCCGTGATCGATGCCGCCACCCAGAGATTCCGCCCGATCCTAATGACCAGCCTTGCCACCGTCTTCGGAGTCCTGCCGATAGCGCTGGCGCTGGGTGCGGCGGCCAAAAGCCGGGTGTCGATGGGAATTGCCATCATTGGCGGACTGCTATTCTCACTGATTTTGACACTCTACGTAATACCGGCGCTCTATACCTACCTTTCTACACTTAGGAAACCAGCTATCGTCGTTCCCGAGGTGGTTGCTGCCGAAACGAAAGGCGCCTGAGAACGCACGACTGATCAAGGAAAGCACGGTCCACAGGGAGCCGGTCTAACGCTATTTGATGCTATCTACACATTTCCGGAGCGGACGATTGAAGCAAGGGTTTTCGCTGTTTGGTGCTGCAGTATGTTGAGGATTTGAGTGACCGTGAGATGGGGCGGTGTTTACGGGAGAACTTGGCGGCGAAGTTCTCTTGTGGTTTTGAGCTTCTGGATCAGACACCGGAGTTTAGCTATTTCCGTCGGCTGCGGAGTCGGATTGGGTTGGCGGAGTTGAGGAAGCTGTATAATGGGGTGTCATGCCGGGGTGATTCTGAAGAACAACATGCCGGGAGAAGACCGCGACAAGGACCGCTGGTTAGGTGCGGTGCGAGGGGATCTTCGCCCGGTTGAACCAGAGAGCACGCTATCGCGAAACGATCAAGAACCAGTTTCAGGCGTTGATACAGGCCTTCGCTCACAACCTCAAACGTCTGATCAAGATCTAAAGGGAGCAGTCTGTCCAATAGCACCCCGAGACGGTAAGTGAGGCCCGAAAAGCCGAGAACCAGCCGCAAAAAGAACCCGCCAAACTGCAAAATCTCCCAACCTGACAACCGCCCAGACCCACCACATACCTATTTCCGGTCAAAATCACCGTCTTGCCGCAGTCCCCAGATGTCGTAGTTAGCATCTAATAACGAAAAGACCGACTTCCAAGCTCAGATTTCTCTTGACAAACTCCGACTCTGCTTTATCTTTCCTTTAAGTGGTATATCCGGTTGGCCCTCCGAGGACAATCGGGCCTATAGGAAAGAGACACGGGCGCCACTCACCTTGGCGCCGTGATTACCGGTTCATTTAACTCATAGGAGGAGGTGAAGTTTTGGAGTTATACAATCTGATGATTGAGGAGCTCGAGGAGAAAGTCGCCCCGGCTGGCATTAGCCAGGGTGGACAAGGAGGGTAAACTCCAGTAACCTCAGACCGGTTGATTAGAGGGCTGTCCCCATGACAGCCCTCGTTTATTTTAGGTGGCCAGCGCCGAGATTGTCTCGAGCTTATCGGCAACCGCAATTTTGGCAACATCGGAGAGATAGCGCCTCTTGCTCGTTGGATCGGCGATTCCCGACGCTAATCTCTTGAGAATGTCAAATGCCTCTATGTAGCACTTGAATGCCCGCTCGTACTCGGTCAACGCTTGATAGGTTTCTCCCAGCGCGACCAAAGTCTTCCAGGTCATCTCCGGCATCTGCAGAGTCTTGGAGGCGAGACAGGCGTCGTTAAACAGGGTGATGGCTTGACGATATTGACCGCTCCGGAGGTCGATTAGCCCGTTGAGGAAGCTGATACGCGATTGTAAAGTGTTGATGCCTTCAAATTGTGGCAGCAACCGCACCTGCGCATATTCCTCTTGCGCTTCCGTCAACCTATTCGACTCAATCAGATACTCGGTTTTGTCTAACAGGATCGTCAGTTTCTCACGTTGCGCGGGGATGGATTTGACCAAGTCTTCCGCCTCGGTCAGCGCTTCCCAGATTACGCTGTCTTGCTCTCCCGCAGCTCTGTCCACTCGAGCCCTCATGACAAGCAGCCGCACTTTGCCGGTCGACTCGCCCAGACTGTCAGCAAGGACGATTCCGTCGGCTATGTGCGCGTGTGCCTGATCCCAGTCAAACAGCAGCCGGTAGTACTCGCCCCGCGTCTCCATCAGTCTCAATGCCAGCATTCGGTCGTCCACCTGTTGCTCGAACTTTTCTGCCACCCGCAGAAGCTGGCCGGCTTTGCCATACCTCCCAACGGTCATCATCAGGGAAGCCAGAAATGTGGAGAAATTACCGCGATGAAAATGGTCGCTCGGTTTTGCCAATCGAAGTCCGGCGTAGAGCCATTCCGCTGCTTTCGAAACATTGCCGCGACGAAATTCCACTTCATAGAGATTCCAGCAGTTGAAAAGTATTTCCTCGTCAGCGCCCTGCGACAGATTGATCCGCAGTGATTCGTTCAGATAATCATTGGCCACCTGCAATTCGTCCATCTCATAATAAGCACCGGCGAGATTGTTGGCGGTCCGCGCCAACTCCGGCCAATCACCGATCTCGCGCTTTATGGCAATTGACTCTTTGTAGAGTGCGATACTGTCGTCATACTGATGCTGTACCAATTTGATCCCGCCAAGATTGCTTAAGCTTGAAGCTATGTCTTTCTTGGCGCCGAGCCGCCGCTGCACCTCCAACGCGGTCTCGTAGTTGATCGCCGCTCCTTTCAGGTCGCCGACGATCCAGAGGATATTGCCGATATTGTTGAAACAGTGCGAGAGCCCCAGTTCGTCGCCCAATTCGCCATAGAGTTTGACGGCGCGATTCAGCACGCGGTTGCCACGGCGGTAGTCGCGCTTGCTCTTATAGATGTCGCCCAGATTCTCGTACACTTTGGTCAATATCGCCTTGTTGCCTGAACGTTTTGCCAACCGAACGGAGCTGGCGCAGTCGGACAACGCGTGGCCAAAATCCCCGGCGTCTTTGTATATGCGCGCCGAGATCATCAGCAGTCTTAATTGCAGATCGACACTGACGGAGGCAATCGGCAGAACCGATACTCTGGTCAGCAACATACGTGCTTTGTCTGGCTGCTGCTCTTCTCGAAACCGCTGCGCCAATGCAATCGCCGTTTCGATGGCTCTGCCGGTTTTGGCAGCCCCCACCAGATGGTAGAAGAGTTGCTCAGCGCGAACTGTTTCATCGCTCACCTGGCCTCTATCGATTTGAGCCACCCATTCTTGATGAACCGTCGTCAGTTCCGAGAAGGAAAGGGAGTGATAGTAGTACTCGCGATAGTAGCTGCGCGCAAACCGGTAATCGTCGTGTCTCAGAATGCCAAGATCGGCCAATGCCGGCAGTGTCTCTTTGGTGACTCTCGATATAGCGATGAGGGCGCCCCGAGGATTTCCAAATGGATCGGCCGATAGAAATGCTACCGCCGCTGCCAGATTTTCAGGCAATTCCGGCAGCATCGCGGCGATTGTCTCGAAATACTCTTCCGCCGGTTCAAACTCGAATAGGCGATCACGCTGCAACAGAATCCGACCCGCCTTCAGATCGATCTGCGATTGTCGCTCCAATCCATTCAGAAGCAGTCGGAGAAGACTAATGTTGCCCCCTGAATACTCGTACAGCAGATCACAGATAGCGCCATCAACGCCGGCGGGAAACAGCTTCGCGAGGATGGCGTCAAACGCAAAACGGTCGAGTTCAGGATACTCGATTATTGTTTGAGTGACGGGACTGCTCGCCGCGTCAACTAAACAGATGGTATGTTGGTGGCCGTCAGTTCCCGTGTAAGAAAGTGTCCCCGGACTGTTATGTGTTGCGTCGTGCTCGCTAGTCTTCAAGGAATCAGCGATCGTTTCCAGTAGACCGGTCATCGCTCCTTGATGGTAGTCTCTGATTAGATAGTCGTTGGTTAGATGCCGCAGTTCCTGTTTCGCGTAGCTTGTATTGTAGCTGCGGATGTGATGGTGCAGGTAGTGGTCAATCGACTGCGGATCAACATCCTCTCTGTTCATCAGGTCAGCGAGGAGCAACTGCTCGGCAACCTCGATCACCGATCTTGGGCGTTGGGTCGGATCGGGATCAAGACACCGCCGCACCATTTCGGCAAATCGATCCGAGACGACGGTAGCAATCATCTCTCCGTCCAGCTCGTCCGGGTGGTGTTTGAGCGAGATGATCTGAAGCGGATCAGACGATTCGAAAGGAAGTCTGCCGGTCGCCAGACGAAAGAGTATGACGCCCAGCGAATAGATGTCGGCGGCAGGGGTCGCTTCCCGATTATCGATGACCTCCGGCGCCATGTATTCCAGAGTGCCGGCGCGCGTATTTTGACTGCCACCGGTCATGGCCAAACCCAGGTCGGTCACCCGAGCACGGAGACGGCCATCGAGCAGGATGTTCTCGCCTTTGAGATCGCGGTGGATTATTCCGAGAGTGTGGATATAGTCGAGCGCTGAGATGATCGTGCCCAGCGGCTGGAATCGGCGCTGTACCGGCTGTCCTGAAGCCCAGCGATAGAAATCACCGCCCGGCAGTAACTCCATGATGATAAAGGAGCGATGGTCAAGCGTGTGACCGAAATCAAGAAGTCTGATTATGCCGGGATGCGACAGACTGCGAAGTAGCGTGTATTCGCTGAGGAAGGAATTTTGCGTCGTCGGGTCGGGATCAATGGCAACCTTGACGGCTACTTGTCCCCATTGGGAGTGATATGCTGAATAGACACGCCCCGCCCCACCTTCTCCGATTTGCTGTGCCCCGCTTAGCCCCGCAGACTCGGGAAACATAGCTTGCATGCTCAAATTCTACCGCTTTTGCGGCAAGATTATCTTGAACTCCGTATACTCACCAACTTTGCTTTCCACGGAAATTGTGCCACTGTGGTTCTCAACGATCCGCTTGCAGTTCGAAAGTCCCAGCCCATGGCCGTGAGTCTTTGTCGAAAAATGTGGTTCAAAGATCTTCTCCTGATTTTCCGGCGGAACACCACAACCGGAGTCGCGCACCGAGGCCACAACCTTGCCTTCCTCAACACGCGTCGTGATCAGGATCTCAGCTTTTCCAAGACGGTTTTCCAGCGCATCAGCCGCGTTGTAAAGCAAGTTGAGGAATACTTGCTGAATCTGACCGACGTCTATCTCACAATCCGGTATCTCCGGGCTCATTCTCACCACAAAACCGACCGACTTGAACCGCCGCTGCGTTTTGATCGAAAACAACAGATCATCGATTAGCCGGTTGATGTTGTAAGTCACCAACTCCTGATCGAGTTTGGAGAGATCCATCAGGTTGTCGGTGAACCGTTTGATTTTCGCGATATTATCGAGGATAGCCGATGCCGACTTGTCGAGTTTCTCATGCTCGCCTTTTTTCAGTCTCACCTGCATCAGTTCGGCGTTGTTGGAAATAATAGCGAGGAAGTTGTTGAGTTCGTGTCCGATTGACG
>CAIVAP010000076.1 GCA_903903945.1 uncultured bacterium
CGGTTTGATATCGCGATGTGTCACGCCCTTCTCGTGAGCCGCTTGCAACCCTTCGGCAATCTGGATACCGATTTCCAGCACTTGTGGAATTGACAACTCCTGATGTGAGGCGTATTCTCGCAATGACCGCCCTTCAACATGCTGCATCGCAAAGAAGGGTCGGTTTTGAAACTCTCCCACTTCGTAGATCGTAACGATGTTGGGATGATCGAGTTTGGCAGCCGCTTGCGCTTCGCGCTTGAAACGAGCCCGGCAATCAGCATCCTGACAAAGATGTGCCGAGAGGAACTTTAACGCGACCTGGCGATTGAGTTCGGTGTCCTCGGCAAGGTAGACCTCTCCCATCCCACCGGCGCCGATCTTCTCGACGATTCGGTAGTGATTGATGACCGTGCCTTTGGTAAGCACTATCACGGCTTTGGTTCTGTCGTCGTCAGGTGTCAACATATCTGCTCTGCCGGTTACGGTTCCATTCCTATCTTTCTAATCAATTCCTTGAACCTGTGATCCGAGCGCAGACTCCCGAACATCGCGTCATGTTTGAGGAATATCATCTGAGAACTGCGTTCCTCATAACCTTTAGCGAGCCACTCGAAGGCCTTATTCGTGTCTCCCAGCCCCGCATAGATCACGGCAATCATATAGGCGTCAACATATCTCTGTGCCCTGATCTCCAAGAGCCGCGACAAGAGATGTCGCGCCTTTTCTTCTTTTCCTGATACCGCGTAAACCCAAATCAGGTAGGGATGATTTGCTCGTGTCGAATCTGCCGCGATCAGACTATCAGCAAGCGAAACAGATTCAGTAAATTGCCCGTTCAAGGCAGAACAGTAGGCCAGCGAGAGTTGCGAATTGTAATAGTGTGGATCCATTTGCAGCGTCTTCTGGTTCTGGATAATGGCATCGTGATAGCGACCTGCGATTACGTAACCCCAATCTCCTAGCATGAAACTCATGGACGGGTCAGCAGGATCAAGTTCTGACGCTCGTTTGAATCCCGCGATGGCTTCTTCGAACTTTCCGGCTATGCAAAGGTACATCGAATATGCATTATGACACTCCCGACTTTCCGGACTAAGCTCTATGGAACGCTTGAACTCTTTCTCCGCCCCGGACAAGTCCCATTCGAAAAAGAGCTTGACCCTTCCGAGAGCAGAGTGTGCTTCTCCGATGTCTTCGCCGAGCTCAACCGCTTTCGCAGCAGCTGCCTTGGCTTGATCGTAGCAGTCGCCTCTGGATGTAAACATGTCGAGGAAGAGATCATTGTAGCAGATTGCCTTCCCGACATAGGCGAGAGCGAAATTCGAGTCACGGCTTATGGCCTGCTCAAAATGTACGATGGCTTTTCTGAAGTTGTCGTCGGTGAACTTGTTCAAGAAGTACCAGCCGAGTAAGTATGAGTTGTATGCCTCAATGTCCGTAGTAGGTCGCTTGGTAAGTTTTGCCCTTTCTTCACCCAACAGAGTCAGTCTCAATTTGCCTGCAATCGCTGATGAGATTTCGTCTTGGATGGCAAATACTTCTTTCAGCTCCCGGTCGTACGTCTCCGACCACAGGTGATAACCGTCAGCGACATTGATAAGCTGCGTGGTTATCCGCAATTGGTTGCCCGATTTGCGGATGCTTCCCTCGAGTACTGCCTGCACCTTGAGCTTGTCACCGATTTCGCGTATATCAAACGTTCGTCCCTTGAATAGGAAGACAGACGTCCTGGACGGCACCCTTAGATCTCGAATGTTGCTTAAACGCCCGATGAGTTCTTCAGTCATACCGTCGCAGAAATACTCTTGATCCTTCAACGGGCTCATGTCCTCAAACGGCAACACGGCGATGGATTTCAGAATCCCGGAAGCCGGCTTCGGCAGTAGCTGGAAATAGCCGAAAACCACCGCAGCGATAATGAGCATGCCACCCCCTACAAGAATAAGCTTCGTTGTCGGCTTCTTCGACCTTGCAGCCGGATTTGCCATCTGCAAGATAGCCCGAAGATCGGCCAGCATCTCGTCAGCATGTTGATATCGCAGGTCGGTGTCCTTGGCTAGCGCCTTGGAGACAATCCGCTGCAGTTCGGCTGGTACGTCCACCTTGTAGCGCGCCAGTGGCTCCGGTTCCTGATCGATGATGTTGCGGGAAGTCGCCGTATCGTTGTCGCCTCTGAATGGCTGCCTACCCGCGATCAATTCATAAAGAACAACGCCGTGGGAGAAAATGTCAGTGCGATGATCAACTTGTTCGCCGCGAACCTGCTCCGGTGACATGTAGCCAATCGTCCCGAGTGTCGAGCCAGTTTTGGTCAAGTGATCGCAGCCCTGCACCGTAGCTAGACCGAAATCGAGAATCTTAGCCCTACCATCGGCGTCGATGAGAATGTTTGCGGGTTTGACATCGCGATGAACGATGCCGGATTGATGCGCTTTATGCAGCCCTTCGCAGATTTGAATGGCAAGTTCGATCACCCGTTCAATTGGCAGCTCTTTCCCCTTGATCAACTCGCGCAGCGATTGCCCTGCGACATGCTCCATCGCAAAGAAGGGGCGGCCATTGAACTCGCTGACTTCGTAAATCGTTACGATATTCGGGTGATTCAGTTTGGCCGCCGCCTGCGCCTCGCGCTTGAACCGCGTGCGGCAGTCGGCTTCCTGACAAAGATGGAGGGGAAGAAACTTGAGTGCGACCTTGCGATTAAGTTCAGTATCCTCCGCCAGATACACCTCACCCATACCACCGGCGCCGATCTTCTCGATGATCAGGTAGTGGTTGATGATCGTGCCTTTGGAGAGCACAGTCACGGCCCGGGTCTTGTCGTCGTCAGGTGCCATATTTCTCCATCAGCTTCTGATAGCGCGGCAGTTTGCGAAGAGGATCATACCGAGGATCAAGACGAAGATACGGGACCGAGAACTCGCAAGGTATCGAAAGTAAATACTCTATTTGGTCAAAGGCAGCATCATATTCCCCAACCATGACATAAATCACAGCCAGATCCTTAAGTCTGTATGGCCCAGCCATGGCGTCCTTGGAGATAGGGAGAAGTTCAACTCCCAATTTCCCCTCGCGGATCGCGTCATCTTTGCGTCCCAGGCCCGCATAGGCAAAACCCAGCGCGCTGTGGACACTATGCTCTTCGGGCAATTTCTTGACCTTTTGTTCCAGAATAACGCGAGATGAATCCCAACTTGAGCGGGCCCGGGCTGAATCACTCTCTAACTCATAGATGATTCCTGACAACAGCGTCTTGGGTATAATTCTGTCCGTATCTTCATTCTCCACAAATGACATGGTAGCCACCATGCTTAAGGCCGCCCGATATTGCCGTTCATAAACGTGCAGCCAGAACCACATCCATCGAATGGACTCATTGTCCTGGCATGGACACATGGCGAGCGCCACACGCGCCAATCCGGTATCAGCGCGCCAAGAGTAGTATAGTGAGGCTTTAATAAAATAGTTCGAGCGCAAATCGGGCGCCAAAGAAATCGCCTGGTTCAGAAATTTCTCTGCCGACGAGTATTCCCGCAATAGAAGATATGTGCCCCCAATTTCGTTGGCCAGCTTGTGATCCCGAGGGGAAACTGCGAAAGCTCTCTCCAGTTTCTCAATGGCGGATTGGAAATTTCCTTGCCGCCTCATGATATAGCCCTGAGTTCCCATGACCTCCGGATCATTCGGAAGTCCCACTTCTGCCAGAGCCAGTTCTTTCAGAGCGAGGTCGTAATCCCGGCGACACCAGTAGTAGTAGACGCCTTGGGCGATATGCGCATTGGGAAGACCGGGCTGAAGCGCAACTGCTCGATCGGCGGCTTCCTTCGACCGGGAGCAGCGATCTAGAGAAGGATCGTATCCGAACCAATACGCGCCACTGTGGGCAGAGGCGAGCTCAGCATAGGCTAGTGCAAACGTAGAATCGAGCGCTACAGCTCGCTCGAACATCTGTACCGCCATTTCGCAGTTTTCGCCAGGTGAATATCCCCTCCATTTGAAATCCATCCCACGCAGATACATATGATACGCGTCGAGATTATTCGTAGGTAATGATCGCAGAGCAGCATTCTCGGACTGGCGGAGAACAAGGTTCATGGTTTCTGCGATTCGCGTTGCAATCTCTGTCTGAAGCGCAAAAATACTGGTCATGGGCCGTTCGTACGTTTCTGCCCAGAGATGAGTGTCGTCCGATACCCGAATCAATTGAGGGAGGATTCGCACCTTGCTCGTGTCAGTTCCTTTGTCCCATCGAATCGACCCTTCCAGAATGTAGTCGACGCCAAGCTCCTTAGCGATCTGTCGAAGATTCTTGGTCGTCTTCTTGTACTGCATGGTGCTGGTACGAGAGATTACACCCAGTTCATGAATCGCCGCAAGCTTGCCAGTAATCTCATCGGTAATCCCATCGGCAAAGTACTCATCATCGGGCGAGCCGAGATTTTCAAACGGCAGCACCGCCAGCATCTTTTTTTGAGCAGTCGTTTTCTCACCGGTGAAAATGTGGGATTTGAAGATGCCGTAAGCAGCCGCGACGACAAGTACGAGAGCCGCAACTCCGACAACCAGTCGCCGTGTCCGGTTCTTTCTTACCGGCACTCTGGTCAAGAGTTGACTCGCTGCCTTCAAGCCCGTCAGGTCGCTGATGACGTCGGCGGCCGTCTGGTATCGTAATGCTGGATCTTTTTGCAGAAGCTTCGACACAATCCGCTGCAATTCATCGGGTACATCTGTCTTATACCGCGCCAACGGTTCTGGAGTCTGCTGCGCTATTGCATTCATGGTTGCTGCAGGAGTCTCCCCCTTGAATGGCGATCTGCAGCTAATCAACTCGTACAGCACCACACCGAACGAGAAGAGGTCGGAGCGATGATCTGTCGGTTTGCCCTGTACTTGCTCCGGAGACATGTAGCCAATGGTCCCAAGCGTCGAACCCTCTTTGGTCAGCTTGTCGGCGCCGGCCACCGAGGCCAATCCAAAGTCGACCAGCTTGGCTCGTCCCGATTGACTGACAAGGATGTTGGCGGGCTTGATGTCACGATGGGTAATGCCGGCCTTATGCGCTTCCTGCAATCCCTCGCAAATCTGCAGCGACAGATCGATCACCTTGTCGAGCGAGCAATCACCTTGTTTGATCAACTCACCGAGAGGCTGCCCCTCGACAAGCTCCATCGCAAAGAAGGGGCGGCCATTAAATTCGCTGACTTCGTGTATCGTGACGATGTTGGGATGATTTAGTTTCGCTGCCGCTTGCGCCTCGCGTTTGAAACGTGCGCGACAGTCGGCGTCCTGACAGAGATGAGGGGAAAGGAACTTGAGCGCGACCTGGCGATTGAGTTCTGTATCCTCTACCAGGTAGACCTCACCCATTCCACCCGCACCGATCTTCTCGATGATCCGGTAGTGATTGATAGCCGTGACCTTGGAGAGCACTGTCACTGCTTGTGTCTTGTCGTCGTCAGGTTGCATTTATCTATCGCTGTTCTCCATAATCATCAACCCTTCGGCTTCAGGAATTCAATGAAAGGCGGGTAGTCCCACAGAGACTCGAGGTCAAAATTCCTATGTACCCAGATGCCAAATTCGCTTCCTTGCAGGAAACTCTCCTTAAGCAAAGCAACAGCTCGCTCCTTGTCTCCGAGAATTGCAGCGATACAGGCGCGTTGGTATGTGTTGGCACCAAACAAGTACGGCAGCTTTAAGTTTTTCAGCCACTCTGATACTTCCATGGCCCGCTTTCGATCACCTTGTCGCGCTGCTATTACGCCAAGGGACGTCTCGTAACCCCAACCGGACGCCGAGTCCTTGGGAAGTGTCTTCGCAAGCTCTTCATATACGTCCTTAGCCTTGTCCCAGCGGCGAGCGTAGTTGAGGGTCAATGCGTATGATCCCCGAAGCGAATCCAGTTTCTCCGACGGTTGGCTTTCGTACCAGCGGATCGCCTCGTCCAGCAGCGTCATCGCTTGATCCTCGTGACCGTGCGCTCGCAACTCCGCTGCTGCAATGCGTCTGACACCGGCTGGCGTGCTGATTCCGCTGAGGGTAGTTCGCTCTTCGATAAGTTCTCGCAGCTCGTCCATTCGTCCCATAGCAGCCAGAGCGTAAAGCTCGCTATAGTAAGGGCGAGATGATGTCGGAAAACGGCGGCGGCCTTCTCGCGCTGGTTCTAATTCCTTTTCATGTTCGCCCAGCAGATGATATGACTCGGCGAGATTTACCCAGTAGATGTCCCACTGATTCCGCGCGTCAAGTCCTTTGTACGCTCCAAGGCATTCTCTGGGGCGATTATTCGCGAGAGCCCAGTAACCCCAATCAAAAGCATACCAGGACTGGGGCGCCAATTTCCCGGCCTGTCGCATGGCTGAAAGACCTTGAGCCAGATTACCCGACAACCGTCCATTCATTTCGTCAAGAACAAAGAGCTCAATGCGCCCTAAGGAAGCGTGGCGTTGACTCAGAAAGCGGACCAGAGAATCTACTTGATTGTACTGCGAAAGGGCCGAATAAGCATAACACTTGTAAATGAGCGGCAGCATGAATGAAGTGTCAAGGTTGTAAGCACGGCTGAAAGGATCTAAACATGCACCCCAGTCGTGTTTGGAAAGGTATAGATCGGCCCCTCGAATGTACTCTTGGTAGGCTTCGTATTTGGGAATGCGCGACCCCAACGCCCCCAGTTCTTGCACCCTGTAGTCTAATTCCGAAGCCAGGGCACCGAGCGTCTGTTGACGCACTGCCTCTACCCCGTCCATCACGCTTCCGGTAGACGCATAAATCGGTTCGATGGCATAAAGCAGCTTTCCATCACCATTCAACACCTGTGTCTGAAACTGAATAGAATCCCCGATTTTATAATAGGATCCGGTAACAAGCAGGCTTGCACCGGTGGCATCGACCACTGAGCGGATGCCTTTGCTGGCATCGAGTCCCCCCAGCGCTTCTGGTGGAACCACTTCCGCCAGTCCCGTTTGCAACAGACTTTGCGTCGTCCAGTCGGCAACCATCTTCCCCAGCGGATCAAGCGACGGATCGCCAGTCTGATTTCGAAATGGGACCACGACAACACGCTTGGCAGCAGGATTCGCCATTTCGGAAAACTCCGTCACCAATTCCCACGGTTTGAAAACCAGCGCTATTGCAGACAAGACAATCACGACAAGCAGCGGCACCACTATCCGCATTCTGCGCGAACGTTTGACTGGGACTGGGCCGCTTGGAGATAGCAATTGTTTCATATCCGCCGCCAATTCGTCAGCATGTTGGTACCGTATGCTCTTGTCCTTGGCCAGGGCTTTGTTAATCACTCTTTGAAATTCGGCGTTGATCCCCGATTTGTACCGCGCCAGTGGCTCCGGTTCCTGATCGATGATGTTGCGGGAAGTCGCCGTATCGTTGTCGCCTTTGAATGGCTGCCGTCCAGCGATCAGTTCGTAGAGAACCACACCAAAGGAAAAGATGTCAGAGCGATGATCGACTTGCTCACCGCGAACCTGTTCGGGCGACATGTAGCCGACTGTCCCCAGCGTTGAGCCAGCCTTGGTCAAATGATCGCAGCCTTGCACCGCCGCCAGACCGAAATCGAGGATCTTGGCGCGGCCATCGGCGTCGATCAGGATGTTCGCGGGTTTGACGTCACGATGAACGATGCCGGATTGATGCGCTTTGTATAGCCCTTCGCAGATTTGAATGGCGAGTTCAATCACTCGTTCAATTGGCAGCTCTTTCGACTTGATCAACTCGCGCAGCGATTGCCCTGCGACAAGCTCCATCGCGAAGAAGGGACGGCCATTGAATTCGTTGACTTCATGAATTGTGACTATGTTAGGATGATTCAGTTTGGCAGCGGCTTGAGACTCGCGTTTAAACCGTGTTCGACAATCGGGGTCTTGGCAGAGGTGAGGAGAGAGGAATTTGAGCGCGACTTTCCGATTAAGCTCAGTGTCCTCAGCCAGATACACTTCACCCATCCCACCGGCGCCGATCTTCTCGACGATCCGATAGTGATTGATGACCGTGCCTTTGGAGAGCACCGTCACTGCTCGTGTTTTGTCGTCGTTATCTTCGCTCACACTTCGAAGTGCTCCCATTCGTATTTCACGCGTTCCATCAGCTTCTGGAATCGCTCCTCGCCGCGGATGTTTTCAAGGAACGGATCTAGTTTGAGAAACTGGCAATTGATATTGCCTCTGTCTACCGCATGTTCCAACCAGTCCAGGGCTTCGCTGCGTTGAGACAGGAGTGAGTAAATGTCAGCCACAAACCAGGAATATTGCAGATCGTTCTTGGCATTCGCTCTGATATCCTCTGTCAGCAACTCCCTGACCTTTTCTACATTGGACTCAAGAGCACTCTGGAATGACTGCATCAGGCATATGAACAAATCGTATGGCGTTTTCGGCTCAAATTCTCTCGCCAATGCCTTTGCTTCCTCCCTTTCCTGATTCGCCAGGAGCATGATGTAGCAAAAGAACGCAAAGGCTACATTTCCTTTATCCATCTGATACGATTCCCTCATGACCCTACATGCCTGCTGAAAATCTCCCTGGTAGTAGAGGAAAACCGCCTTCCAGATATTGGTCGTTGAGTCCAGCGGATCAATTTGAGTAAGTTTCGTAATAAGTGGCTGTGCCAATGACTCTATACCTATGATTGCACTATATCCTCCCAACCAAGCAATTATATCAGAATCCCTTGGATCTAACTCGTACGCACGTTTGAGACGTGCAATGCCTTCTCGAATGTTCCCTTTGGTTGCGAGAACTAGTCCCTGAATAAAGAAGGCATGAGGCGATTGTGGTTCCAGAACAAGTATTTTGTCAGCATAATTCTCTGCGATTCTCAAATGCTCTTCATCGGACTTTGTTCCTACATTGACATACTGCCAGTGGACATATCCCAAGCCTTTGTAGAGGAGTACATTGGGACCAATGAGTTGCAGACCATTTTCTAGGAGCCGAACGGCTCTATCCAATGATTCTTCACTGAAGCGCAAAATCTCCTCTCGTGCCTTCAGATAGGTATCATATACTTTGACATTGGGAATCAGGTGCTCGCCAATTTTGTGATCATCCTCTGGGCTAAGTTTCAACTTGAGAGCCGCGACGATAGCGCGTGATACCTTCTCTTGAATGTCAAACAAATCATCCAGCGTGCCGGAATACTTTTCAGCCCACAGGTGTGCGTCACTTGCCGCATCGATCAACTGAGCTGTAATACGAAGATTATTGCCCGCCTTTCTTACACTTCCTTCAAGCACGTATTGCACTTTCACCAGCCGGGCAATCTCTGGTATCGTCTTCTTTGTTCCCTTGAACGTCATTGCCGAACTTCGAGAAATCACCCGTAACGATTTCAGGGCGGAAAGGTCTGAGATCACTTCCTCAGTCAGCCCATCGCTGAAGTACTCCTGGTCAGGATCGGGGCTTAGATTTTCGAACGGCAACACGACAATAGATTTCTCTGGCGGTGTTTGCGGTGCAGCTGAGGTCAGACAGCGCTTCAAATCGGAGAGCAATTCGC
>CAIVAP010000077.1 GCA_903903945.1 uncultured bacterium
AAGGCGGTAAAATACAAAATGACGCCGGTGATCGGACGAACACATGGCGTGCACGCTGAACCAACTACGATGGGACTCAAGTTCCTCTTGTGGCATCAGGAATTGCTGCGGCAGAAGGAGCGGCTGATACACGCGACGAAGCAGGTCGGTGTTGGGAAAATCTCCGGCGCGGTCGGCAATTTTGCGAACCTTGATCCCAAAATCGAGGCGGCTGTTTGCCGCAAACTCAAGATTGAAGCGGCGCCGATCTCAACTCAGATCGTCCAGCGCGATCGTCATGCCGAATTCCTGTCCGCGATCGCGCTCCTGGGCGCATCGTTGGAGAAGTTCGCGGTAGAGATTCGCGCGTTACAACGCACCGAAGTGTTGGAGATGGAAGAGGGCTTCTCTAAAGGCCAGAAAGGTTCCTCGGCCATGCCGCACAAGCGCAATCCGGTGACGTGCGAAAAGATCAGCGGGCTGGCACGAGTGCTGCGTGGAAATCTGGTAGCGGGGCTGGAGAACATACCGCTGTGGCATGAGCGCGATATCTCGCATTCGTCGGTCGAGAGAATCATCCTGCCGGACTCGACGATTCTAATCGTCTATCTGCTTAAGGAGTTCAGTCGTGTCATGGATACGCTGTTGGTTTATCCCAAGAATGCGCAGAGAAATCTCGATTTGACCGGTGGGCTGGTATACAGCGGCAGGTTGCTTCTGAAGCTCGTGGAGAAATGCGGTTCGCGCGAGGCGGCATATCGTCTCGTACAGCGTAACGCTATGGCGGGCTGGGCCGGACAAGGTCGGTTCATCGATCTCGTGGCTGCCGATCGGGAGATCACGAAGTATCTTACGCTGGTGGAAATCGCCGAATGCTTCGATGCGAAGTACTATTTCCGGCACGTGGACAAGATCTATAAGAGGTGTCTGAGATGATCGCGCGGGAAGGTATGCCATTTGTTCTGCCCACATGGTTCGCGCTATTAATTGCCGTGGGAGTATATGCGTTGTTTCATGCCGTAGCGATGGTGATCGCGGCGGTGTTGCTTCTGGCCCTGGCGCTCTTTGTGACTTATTTCTTCCGCGATCCCAAACGGGTACCGCCGTCCGGAGATGAGTTCATCCTCTCGCCGGGAGATGGCACCGTGATTGTCATTGAGCAGATAGCTGACGATAACGGTAACAAGAAGACGTTGATTTCGATCTTCCTGTCGGTGTTCAATGTGCACGTCAACCGAATACCGGTATCGGGTAAGGTGATCAGCGCCGAACACAAACCGGGGAAATTCCTCAAGGCGTTTGAGCGAGCGGCAGTGACTGAAAATGAAAGAACGGAGATCATTATACAAGCGCCACAGGGCATGGTGAAGTTCTGTCAGGTGGCGGGAATCATCGCGCGCCGCATTGTCTGCCACCTGCAAGGTGGCGAGATAGTGACGCGCGGCGAAAGGTTTGGACTGATACGTTTTGGTTCGCGGATTGACCTGTTTCTGGAACAGAATGTGAGTATCAACGTCAAGATTGGTGATCGCGTCAAGGGGGGGGAAAGTATCATTGGATCGTTCAAGCAGAATAGCTAGTTACCGCGGCATTTTCCCGGGCGCCTTCACGATGGGGAATCTCTTGTGTGGTTTCCTGTCAATAATGGCCGCACACAACGGCAATCTGGCGCGAGCGGCGTGGTTGATCATACTGGCCGCGTTTATGGATGCGCTCGATGGCAGAGTCGCGCGTCTGGCGCGATCAACCAGCAAGTTCGGACAGGAACTTGACTCGCTGGCAGATATAGTCAGTTTCGGTGTGGCGCCGGCGTTC
>CAIVAP010000078.1 GCA_903903945.1 uncultured bacterium
AAGATCGCATTGGCGGCCTTCTCTTTGATGCCGCGTTCCAGGAATACGGGATTGGTCACGAACAAGTCGTCGCCGACGATCTGTACTTTGTGACCGACTTCTTTGGTCAAGTGGGCAAAGCCTTCCCAGTCGCTTTCGGCGAGTCCATCTTCGATGGAGATGATTGGGAAGTCCTTGGTCAACTGGACGTAGTACTTGACCATCTCGTCGGAAGAAAGTGAGCGATCTTCGCCGGCCAACACATATTTCTTCTTCTTGGCATCGTATAGTTCGGAGGCGGCCGGATCGAGGGCAAACATAATGTCGGTACCCGGCTTGTAGCCCGCCTTGGTCACCGCCTCGCTGATAACTTCCAGCGCTTCGCGATTGGACTTCAAGTCTGGTGCAAAGCCACCTTCATCGCCAACGGAAGTGTTATAGCCCTTGCTGTGAAGTACTCCCTTCAAGCTATGGAAAACCTCCACGCCCATGCGAAGCGCATCGGAGAACGTTTCGGCGCCAACCGGCATAATCATGAATTCCTGCAGATCGACTTTGTTGTCGGCGTGTTTGCCGCCGTTAAGAATGTTCATCATCGGAAGAGGGATAATGCGGGCGTTCGTGCCGCCGACATAGCGATAGAGCGGAAGCATGGAGTAGGAAGCCGCCGCTTTGGCAACCGCCAGTGAGACGGCCAGAATGGCATTAGCGCCAAGCATCTTTTTGCCCGGCGTACCATCCAGAGAGATCATGAATTCGTCGATCTCGCGCTGGTTGAGGACATCGATACCTTCATCCTTGAGCGCAGGAACAATTTTATCGTTCACATTTTCGATGGCCTTGAGCACACCTTTGCCGCCATAGCGCTTCTTGTCGCCATCACGCAGTTCAAGCGCTTCGTTGCTTCCCGTGGAAGCGCCGGAAGGCACGGCTGCTCGCCCAAACGAGCCGTCTTCAAGCAATACATCCACTTCAACCGTGGGATTGCCCCTGCTGTCGAGGATTTCGCGGGCGCGGCATTGTGCGATTTTTGGCATCAAATTCTCCTGTTCTTCCGTTTGTTACGACGCGAATCTATCGACCAATACGCATGCTATCAACAAAAACTTTGAAGTAACGCTTTAAGTCGCCAACGTCTCCCATTAGAATCTAACCTATTGCCTTGCAGATACTTGTCAACGAAAACGAACACCCCCGGCCCGTGGGGAACCGGGGGTGCAACTGGTCTCATGGCAGTCATGGGATCAGATTGTGTCTTTCTTGTGTGTCAGGTCGCGACTGAAGTCGCTCCTGCACCTCAGCTCATCCTTCGACAGGCTCAGGACGAACGCCGTGCGCCAAGTTCTTTCGTCGAAAGGACAGGCAGGAATGCCTATCCTACCGTAATCGCGGCGCACGAGGACGTACGCCGGGCACCAATCTGTATAAAGCCTCCTATCGGGTACGGTTGCGCAAGAACGCAGGCACCTCAAGATCATCGAAGTTGACTGCCTCGGCGTTTTCGGTAACCAGTTGCTCGGCTGTCACCGGCTTATCGAAACCAGCAATACGAGAAACAAAAGGCATTTCGCCCCGTTTTTCGAACAGGTCGACCGGCTCCGGTTGTTCCATCTTCTCAATCATCTGACGCTTGGCGGTGCCGAACCCGGTGGCGATGACGGTAACACGGATTTCATCGTCCAATGCCGGATCAATGACCGCGCCAAAGATGATATTGGCGTCCGAACCGGCAGCGTCATAGATTACCGTGGTGGCTTCATTCACTTCGTAAAGCGTCATATCGGGTGAGCCGGTGACGTTGACCAGCACCCCTTTCGCACCTGAAATGATGACATCCTCCAACAGCGGCGAATTGATCGCCATACGCGCGGCATTGGCGGCCTTGTTTTCGCCGGTACCGACGCCGGAACCCATCATGGCATCCCCCATTTCCATCATCACGGTGCGAACATCGGCAAAGTCACAGTTGATCAGTCCGGGTATCGTGATCAGATCGGAGATACCTCTGGTGGCGCGGAACAGAACGTCGTCCGCCATTATGAAGGCATCGGTCAATTTGGTAGAGGGATCGACAATCGACAGCAAGCGTTGATTGGGAATGATGATGAGCGTATCGACACGCGTCTTGAGTTCGTCAATACCGGTCAGCGCTCGGTTCATCCGCTTGCGACCCTCGAATTCGAACGGTTTGGTGCAGATGGCCACGGCCAGGGCTCCCATTTCGCGAGCGATTTCGGCGACGATCGGCGCGCCACCAGTGCCGGTGCCACCACCCATGCCGGCAGTGACAAAGACAAGGTCGGCGCCCTGCAATAATGACGCAACGCGCTCACGATCTTCTTCCATCGCCTGCTTGCCGACTTCCGGACGCGCACCGGCGCCCAGGCCGCGGGTGACATTGCCGCCGATCTGAAGCTTGACATCAGCCTTGGAGAAATCGAGCGCCTGCGAGTCGGTGTTGATCGAGATGAACTCCACGCCGGTCAGACCATGCGCAATCATGCGATTTATGGCATTGCCACCGGCGCCGCCGACGCCCACGACTTTGATCTTGGCGTAGTTCGCATAGTCGGATGCGAATTCCAATTTCATCGGGTTCTCGCTCATCGTAAAAGCCTTTCTCTCTATCTTAGAAATTAAACATCGAATTGAATACTCGTTCCAACCGGCTGAAGGTGCGGTTGAAGATGCCGGCATCCCGTCTGCTCTTCTCCGGATGATCGATGCCGTAGCGAACCAATCCGAAAGCTGTCGAGTAAATCGGGTTGCTGACGATGGTCGCCATACCGGTGAAGCCCTTGGGAATGCCTACGCGTACCGGCATGTCGAAGATTTGCTCCGCCAGCAGATCAATGCCCCGCAGCAGTGAACCACCGCCGGTCAGCACAATACCACCGGCAACCGACTGGTAGAAGTTGGTGCGTTTCAGTTCCATCAGCACCAGTTTGAAAATTTCTTCCACGCGCGGCTCGATGATATTGGCCACGACGCTACGGGAGACTTCCCGCGGAGGTCTGTCGCCAACGGTCGGCACAGAGATCATCTCCTCCGCCTCCACCAGACTTACCATAGCGGCGCCGAAGTCGATTTTGATCTGCTCGGCGTGATCTACCGGCGTGCGCAAACCGATTGCCAGATCGTTGGTGATGTTCCGTCCGCCAAGCCCGATCACCGACGTGTGCCGGATCGACGAATCGGTAAAGAGAGCCAGATCGGTCGTGCCGCCACCAAGGTCGATGAGAACGGTGCCGAGTTCCATTTCGTCATTGTTGAGGACGCACATCGCCGACGCCAGCGGCTGCAACACCAGGTCGTTGACTTCATAGCCGGCACGCTTGATCGACTTGTAAATGTTTTGCGCCGAGGTAATGGCGCCGGTGACGATATGGACTTCGGCTTCGAGCCGCACGCCCGACATGCCGGTCGGATCTTTGATGCCCCCCTGATCATCCACGATAAATTCCTGGGGCAGGATATGAATGATTTCACGGTCGGCGGGAATCGCGACTGCCTTGGCGGCGGCGATAACGCGCTCGATATCGTATTCCGAGATCTCATTGTCCGAGCGACTGACAGCGATGACGCCACGCGAATTGATGCTCTTGATGTGGTCGCCGGCAATACCTGCATACACCGAACCGATTTCCGCTTTCGCCATTTCTTCCGCCGAGGTGACGGCACGCTCGATTGAGCCGATTGTCTTCTCTAAGTTGACAACCACGCCGCGTTTAAGGCCTTCGGATGGCGCTGTGCCGACACCGATGATTTTTTCTTCGCCGTCAGGCGACACCTGACAGATCAGAGCACAAATCTTGGTTGTGCCGATATCAAGTCCGCATACCACTCTTTCAGATGCCATTGCTTGCCTCTTTATTGATAGTTCTTGTTCTCATTACCGCCAGATCAACAAGTCGCATGTCCAGATCGAGACCGGGATTCTTGTTGCTGGATAGGAT
>CAIVAP010000079.1 GCA_903903945.1 uncultured bacterium
CTGTTCTTCTTTGGTTACGCGCTTGGAATTGCCACCCGGGATGGCCGTTACCGGATGAACCTTCTTGCCGCCGATGATTTCGATTATGCGCTGACCGGCGGCGCGCTGGGCAATCACAGCCTTGCCCGCATCAAGACCGACTTTCGCCACAACACCGAGGATATTGCGTTCGGCTGGAGGCGCATCGGGACCGCAGACGAAATCGGGACCGCCGAGCGCATAGAAATGCGTTGTGTGGTCACCGGCATAGAAAGCATTGTACATCAACTCGCGCAACTTGCGCGCCGCCGAAGGAATCGTAACACCGTAAACAGCGTCGGCTGCTTTGGCGGCAGCGAAATGATGCGCGTCGGGACAAACACCGCAGATGCGAGTTGTGATTCGCGCCATCTCCTCAACGGGACGACCGATAGCAAAAACCTCAAAGCCGCGTAGTTCGGGCACTTGGAAATAGCAGTTGGCCAGTTCGCCGTCATCCTTCACGAATAGATGAATCTTGCCATGCCCTTCCAATCGGGTGATCGGGTCAATGAGAATCTGTTTCACTGTTGCACCCTCCTTAGCATCGAAGATGGCAAGCTGAAGCGATAGAAAGTCCCCAGCGGATCGGCGACGGTGTCGAGAATCCGCTCTACTTCCGCCTCGTCGATCGAATCGATCACGCTCGCTAGAGCCGAGGCCATGCTGGCACCCTGATCGCGGATATTGGACGGCAATCCGTAACAGCCGCGACACGGTACACCGGCAGCCACGCACTTGGCGCCGCAGCCGGAACGCGTTGCCGGGCCAAGACAAACCATTCCCTGCTCCATCAAGCAGATTTCGGGGTCAGTCACGATCTCGAAAGGACGGATAAACTTCTTGATTTTCTTGACATTGCGCTGACGCTTGCATTCGTCACAACAACACTTGTCGCTGGCGCCCAGAACCGTCCCCTTTGGAGGCAGCGGTTTGCCATTCTTAAGAATGTCAACCACCGCATCGATAACCGCGGCAATCTGGTTCGATTGCGGCGGGCACCCGGGGATGATGTAATCGACATCAACCACCTGCGGCAATGTGCGGACGGTGTTCCAGAGATTGGGAATGTGAAGCGTACCCTCGGGGACTTTGACATTCGTTTGGGGGACGACGTCGTTGCCCGGTTCCAGCGAAGGCGACGTCTTGTAGACATAGTCCATGATCGTCTGTTTGTCGGTGAAGTTCGCCAATCCGGGGATACACCCCTCCGAAGCGCAACTCCCGAACGCGCACAGTACGACCGACTTCTCCCTTAGTAACTTGGCAATTTCATAGTTCTCGTCACTGCGGATTGCGCCGTTAAAAAGGGTCAGTGTAATTTCCTTGTCCTGCATCTTGCGGACGTCATCATACTTGAAGTCCATGGCGCAAGGCCAGAAGACCAAGTCGAAGAAGTCGGCCACTTCCAGAATCTTCCCCTCAATATCCAAGATGGCGATATCACAGCCGCCACAGGAAGCTGCCCAGTATATTGCGAGTTTTGGTTTTGCCATATCATTCACTCCCCGTGCGCTGCCGCAGCAGCTTCCACTTGCTCAGGTACAAAAGCCCATTCTTTCAAGCGTATCGGCCCCAGCCCCCGAATCTCTTCGGTAAAGCTGTTGACCACCTCCTGAAAACGCGCACCCTCTGAAGCAGACACCCATTCCAAACGCAGACGCTCCGGTTGAATGCCCATACCCTTCAAAATGCGTTTGGTGATGGCGATGCGGCGCATACACTTGTGATTGCCCTCGACATAGTGGCAATCACCGAAGTGGCACCCACACACGAGTACGCCATCGGCGCCGGCGCGGAAGGAGTCGAGAACAAAACCCGGGTCAACTCTGCCGGTACACATCACGCGCACGGTCATGACATTCGGGGCATACTTCATGCGCGCGGTGCCGGCCAGATCGGCGCCCGTGTAGCTGCACCAATTGCAGAGAAATCCGACAATACGTGGTTCGAAACTCATGCAAGTATCCCCTCGATCTGAGCATAGATCTGTTCATCGGTGAAATGACGAGCCATGATGGCGCCGGCGGGACAAGCCGCCACACAAGTACCACAACCCTTACAGAGAGCTGAATTCACGACGCTGACCTTCTTGGCATCGTCAAATGAAATCGCCGTGTACGGACACATGTCATTGCACATTTTGCAGCCACTGCAGAATGCTTCGTCAATGACGGCGTAAGCGGCATCCATCATCACTTCGCCCTGTGCCATCAGCTTCATCGCCTGCGCGGCGGCGGCACCTCCCTGCGCTACGGCGTCGGGGATGTCTTTTGCTCCCTGACAAGCGCCCGCCAGAAAGATACCTTCGGTAGTCGTCGAAACCGGAGCCAGTTTCGGGTGCGCCTCGATAAACCAACCGTCGGCGCCGGTAGAAATGTTGAACTTTCGTCCAAATTCCTTGGCATCCCGGCGCGCTTCCAAGGCCGTGCTGAGAATAACCATGTCGACCGGTATTTCACGATACTTGCCGATCAGCGTATCCTCGCAGCGAACAATCAGATGACCTTCCTCATGCTGCCGATAGCCGGACGGCACGACTTCCGCTGCCTTTCCGCGAATGACGTTCACGCCTTCGTCCAGAATGCGCGAGTAGAATTCCTCGTAACCCTTGCCGAAGGAGCGCATGTCGATATAGAGTTGGTAAACCTCAGCGGAGGTTTTCTCTTTTACCAGATGCGAGAATTTGAGGGAGTACATGCAGCAAACACGGCTGCAGTACTTGTGGTAATCATGGTCGCGGCTGCCGATGCAATGCAGAATAGCGATTGCGCGCGGCTCCGCGCCGTTTTCCATCACTATCTTGCCTCCGGTCGGCCCCGCGGCGTTGTTCATAACCTCGAACTCTTCCGACGAAATCACATTTGGATACTTGCCGTACCCGTATTGCTTCATCGGCGTCGGGTCGAAACTGTCGAATCCGGTGGCGATCACTACTGCGCCGACTTCAACCTCCTCAAAATTCGGACGATCTCCGTATTCAATGCAGTCCTTGGGACAGACCTTGGCACATACCATACAGCCGCCGGTCTTGAAGTGAATGCAGTTTTCACGGACGATCTGCGGCACGTTGGGCACCGCCTGACGGAACGGTAAGGTAATAGCCGCATTGGGCGACAGGTTCATCTCTTGATGAACGATATACCGATTTTCAATCTCCTCCATCTTGATATAGCCGGTCGGGCAGTGCTTGGCGCACGCGCCGCAAAGAATGCACGACTCGGAATCAAGTTGGAACGGCGTTGAGACGTCACGTTTGGCGCCGCGATTGATAAAGGCCAGCGCGTGCGCACCGACGACTTCGTCGCAGATTCGGACACAGAGACCGCACAAGATGCACGTGTAATTGCTTCCGGTCTTCCAGCGCGGCTCGGTAATACCGAGTTGTTCGGCGAGACGCTGCAGTACCGGAACCGGCGCGCAATTCGCCATCAGCATTTCCAAATTGGTGCGTCGGGCGTTGATCACGCGCGGCGTGTCAGTGAAGATTTCCAGACCGTCCCAAACCGGGTAATTGCACGCCGTCACGATCTTGGACCAGCCACCGGCGCCGTGCGCTTCCACACAGCAGATTCGGCAGGCTGCGTAGGGAACCATGTAAGGATAGTAGCAGAGCGTCGGAATCTCGATACCGAGCGACTTGGCCGCCTCCAGCACGTATGACCCATCGTCGACCTCTATCTGCTGACCGTCTATAGTTATTTTTGCTTTGTCCATAGTCTTTCTCCTACGCGACCTCCGCCGTCACTTTTTTCAAGGGTGGCTGCCATAGCTCACGAGCACGTTCCTGCAATTTATCCCCCTCGCCGTGTTTGATGCGCTTGATCGAATTGTAGCGGCAGATTTGATAACAGGCGCCACATTGGATGCACTTGTCCTGGATGATGTAATGCAACCGCTTCGGCTCGCCCACGATGGCATTTGTCGGACACGATTTCAAGCAGGCATGGCAACCGTTGCACGTGTTGTCGATCGCATGCGAGACCAGGTCTTTGCAGACACCGGCCGGGCAGCGTTTGTCAATCACGTGCGCCAGAAACTCCTGCCGGAAATAGCGAATCGTCGACCGGACCGGGTTGGGAGCGCTGCCGCCGAGTTGACACAGACTGGTGTCGATGATTACCTGCGACAGTTCCTCAAGATATTCGATATCTTCGATCGTGCCCTTGCCCTCCGAAATCTTCTGGAGTATATTTAGCATCACAACCAACCCCTCCCGGCAGGGGACACATTTGCCGCAACTCTCCTCGGTCAGGAAATGAATGAAGTAACGGGCGATGTCGACCATGCAGGAGTCTTCATCCATCACAATCATGCCTCCGGAACCCATCATCGAACCAGCTCTGGTCAACTCGTCAAAGTCGACCGGCAAATCGAGCAGACTAATTGCTTCGTCTTCATCACGTAGATCGCCATACGCGACCATACTCGCGTGAATCTTGGGCTCCGCAGTTTCCACGATCAGCGTGCCGCCGGATGGACCTCCGGTCTGCACCGCCTTGAACTTCTTGCCGCGCGGCACACCACCGCCGATGTCATACAGAATCTCGCGCAGGGTGATCCCCATCGGGACTTCCACAAGACCGGTATTGTTGACCTTGCCCGTGAGAGCGAAGACCTTGGTACCTTTGGAATTGTCAGTGCCGATCGAGGCGAACCACTCGGCTCCGCGCTCTATGATTGGAGGGACATTCGCCCAAGTCTCAACGTTGTTCAAGTTCGAGGGCTTGTCCCAGAGGCCGGATTCAACCGTATGGATGTATTTGGCGCGCGGTTCCCCGACCTTGCCTTCCAGCGATGCCATCAATGCGGTCGATTCACCGCAGACAAAGGCACCGCCACCACGTGATATCTCGATATCAAAACTGAAGCCGGTTCCGAGGATGTTCTCGCCCAAGAACCCACAATCGCGAGCCGCTTTGATCGCAATCGTCAGGTTCTTGACCGCAAGTGGATACTCGTTACGGACATAGACGAAACCTTCATGGCTGCCAATGGCGTATGCACCAATCAACATGCCCTCGATCACCTGATGCGGGTTGCCTTCGAGCAACGATCGGTCCATGAAGGCTCCCGGATCGCCCTCGTCGGCATTGCAGATAGTATACTTCGGCTCAACCTTGACAGCTCGACAGGTGGCCCACTTCTTGCCGGTTGGGAATCCGCCTCCTCCTCTTCCCCGCAGACCCGATTTCTTGACCTCGTCAATGATCTGCTCCGGAGTCATTTTGGTCAATGCCATGGCCAGCGCCTGATATCCGCCGAGCAGAATGTAGTCGTTGATCGCCGTCGGATCCATAAAGCCATTCTTGCCGAAGATGATGCGCATTTGCTTCTTGTAGAAGGGGATGTCTTTTTCATTCTTAACGATCTGATTGCTCTGCGGATCGCGATAAAGCAGTTTGTTCACGAGATGGCCTCCCTTGACCGTCTGCTCCCAAATCAGCTTGGCATCCGCCGGTTTCACTCGCTGATAAAAAACGCCCAGTGGGTGAACTACAACCAGCGGTCCGCGCTCGCAGAAGCCGTGGCAGCCGGTGGCTTTGATTTCGACTTCGTTTTCAAGCCGGTCATTTGCGCATTCTTCACGGAAGGTCTTCAGAACCGCGTCGCAACCGCATGCCATACAACCGGTACCGGCGCAAACCGTAACCACAGTTTTGTTGGCATTGCGATTCTTCTCTAAACGCTCCTTGAGAGCGACGAGTTCAGCCGGCGAGTTCAATTTGTTTGTGCTCATGCGGCCTCCTCCGTAGTTTCAGAAACGCGTTTCTTGTGCAAAACATCTGACATCATCTTTTCAACCTTGTTGACCGTCATGTTGCCGTAGTAGATTCCATTGGCTGTGACCAACGGTCCGAGCGCGCAAGCACCGAGACAGTTGACGGTTTCCAGACTTACCTCGCCATTCGCCGTCGTCTCACCAGCCCGGATGCCAAGATCGCGCTCGAGCTTGTCGACGATCACGACTGCTTGGCGTACATGACAGGCCGTGCCAGTACAAACACAAATGTGATTTTTGCCGATCGGCTTGAGCGTGAAGGTGCGGTAGAAAGTGGCCACACCATAGATTTGAGCCAGAGGCAATTTCATGCTCTTGGCGACCGCCCGCAGCGCGTCTTCGGGCAGATAGCGATAATGCTTCTGCACGTCCTGAAGAATCATAATCAGCGCCGTCGGTTTCGCCCCGTACTCACCAACGATCTCATCGATCTTGCTTTGCAAATCATATTTCGGTTCAGTTGCTACCGTCATGGCTCAACTCCTTCCAACACCTCTTCCGCCGTAGTTTCCACATTCTCCGGCATTGGCTGTGCGCCCGTCAGCGAAGTCAAATCGTGCTTGGGTCCCATCGACCACTTATCCTGCACGTCGAGCAGTCGACCTTCGCGGAACATGCGATCGCCAAGCATCATCCGGCGATGCAGGGGATACGGGACACTGGGGCACGCCTCATAGCAAGACCCGCAGCTATTGCACTTAGAGGGGTCAACGTAGCGGGCCTTCTTCTTTATCTTGACCTTGAAATTGCCAATGTAACCATCCACTTGCTCGATTTCGGCATAAGTAATCAGGCGAATGTTGGGATGTTTACCTACCGATACCATCTTGGGCGTTAGAATACAGGCTGCGCAATCCAGCGTTGGGAAGGTCTTGTCAAAGCGCGACATGTGTCCGCCGATCGAGGCCTCTCGCTCCACCATGATCACTTCGTAGCCGGCGTCCGCCATCTGCAGCGCAGACTCGATACCGGAGATACCGGCGCCAACTACCAGCACTCGACGCGTGATGGGTACACGCCGCATTTCCAGTGGTTCCTGGAACTTTACGCGCGCGACAGCGGCTCTCACCAACGCGACAGCTTTGGTCGTCGCCAGCTTCTGATCGATCGTGACCCAACTGACCTGCTCGCGGATGTTGGCCATCTCAAACAAGTAGCGATTCATTCCCGCGACTTCGACAGCCTTGCGGAAAGTATTCTCGTGCATCAAAGGACTGCACGCAGCCACGACAATGCGGTTGAGGTTGTGTTCTCTGATGTCCTTCTGGATCAGCTCCTGACCCGGGTCTGA
>CAIVAP010000080.1 GCA_903903945.1 uncultured bacterium
CGCGCTCCTGTTTTGGCATCACAATTGCATGGATGTGAGCAGACCGTTACGAGGAGAATGATGCGTTACTCAAGACTCAATCAGAAAGGTTTCACGCTACTCGAGTTGATGATCGTTGTGGTCATCCTCGGCATCCTTGCGGCCATGGCGATTCCACGGTTCATAACGGTCACGTCGAAAGCCAAACAATCAGAAGCCAAGCTGATTTTGAAACAGATCTACAGCAATGAACGAATCTACTTCGAACAGTTTGGTGAATACTGGATTCCCCCCGGGGGCGTGATCGCCAATCAAGGCAATCCTTTTGCGTTCGCCGAAATCCTGGTTGAAGTGCAGATCCCGGCGCGGTACGATTACGTACTGGCCGGCACGCCGATGACCTTTACCGCCACGGCGACCGCTAATCTTGATGATGATCCGACGATCGACGAATGGACGATCAACGAGTTGGGTCAACTTCGCCTGACGCCGGGCAAGGACGATGCGGCGGGCTAAACCGCGAGAGGATAGGGTTGAGGACAGAAATTGAGGTTGGAAAGAAACCGTAACGTTAACCTTTAGCCTAAGAGGAGGCACAACATGTTGTCCAAATTTCACAAAAGCCAAAAGGGTTTCACCCTAATCGAGCTGATGATCGTCGTGGTCATCATTGGTATCTTGGCTGCGTTGGCCATTCCGCGGTTCATGAGAGCCACGACCAAGGCAAAACAGTCGGAAGCCAAGCAGCTTTTGAAACAGATTTACACGATGCAGACGACCTACAAGCAGGCGAATGATACCTACTGGACGGGAGCTGCCGGCCCTGCTAGCGCCGCTGCGCCTAACGCCTTTGCGGTGCTGGGCGTCGAAGTCGCCGCGAGCGCTCGTTACAGCTACGCGTTTACTGCGGCGACTGCCACCACTTTCGTATGCACGGCGACCGCCAATCTTGATGATGATGCTATTATCGACACTTGGACCATCGATCAAGATGGCATACTAGCCGTCACGGCTGGTTTGGACGACTCGGTGTTCTAGACGTACGTTTGAAGCTCGTTTGAAGCGGGGTCTCTTGACCCCGCTTTTTTTCTGCCAACCATGCGCAGGGGTGCTGACACTGCCGAAGATAAGACTATGGCTGATACCCTCCGACACAGTCTCACCAGACCCAAGGCCTCCGTCGGAAAGGCGGCGAAACGGCTGCTACTAGTTACCGAATTGCTTCCCATCTCGGCCGACGACTTTCGCGGCGCCTGGATTCTGGATTTTGTTGAAGCGCTGCGTAAGCGGGGCGTGGAGACTGAGGTCTTCACCAGCACCGTTCAGCCGCACGATGATTCCATCGATCTGCCTGTGTTCGGCTCTATTTGTCACGCACCCGGCGTGGTTTTTGGCGACGCCACTGCCGCAAGTCTGACTTCCTATTTCCGGATCAGAGAATGTCTGCAAACAGGCAGCCGCACCCTGACCGCGCATCTTCAGGAGCACGGATACGACTATGTTCTGGCGTTGGGAGCGTTTCCCGCAGGATGGATTACCGCCAGCGCCACCGAGGTCAACAACATTCCTTTTTCGGTTTGGTTACTGGGACCGGATATCAATATCTGGGCGCGCAAATTTCTGTATGGCAGGATGGTCAGACGAACATTGCGCAGGGCGAAAGCGCTGTTTGCCGACGGCGACAAGCTATGTGAGATAACCACCGGAATTAGTGATCGAGAATGCAATTTTATGCCGACGTTACGGCGCTTTCATTACAAGATGCTGCCGATATTGCGCGAGGAAGTCTTCCTCTTTGTGGGTGCGCTTGAGACTCACAAGGGTATCTTTGACTTGCTCAGAGCGTTTGCGCGCATTAAGCAAGATATTTGGGATTACCGACTGCTGGTAATCGGCAGCGGCTCCAAAGCGGACAAGGTGCAGCGCAGCATCAACTCACTGAAGTTGCGTGGCAAAGTTCATCTGCTGGGCAATCTCCCGAACGATGAGCTTATCAACTACCTGCAGCGCGCTCGGGCGTTGATTATCCCATCGCACGTTGATTCGATACCGCTGGTTTTTGGCGAGGCATTGCAGACTGCAACTCCGATGGTCGTGACCGACGCCGGTGATCTTGGTACGTTGGTGCATGACAACAAACTCGGCTTTGTTGCGCGCCGCAAATCGCCGGCATCGCTTGCCGATGCCATGGTGCGCCTGATAGTCTCTGATCTTGACATCCGCGCTAATGCCAAACATCTGATACAAAGACTGTCACCCGACAACGCCGCGCAAACGTTCCTCGACAATGCCCTCAGTCGCGACGATTGACGTCATGCCATTTTGTGCAGCTGCCGGTCTTCGCATATGTTTTGCCGCCATCGTGTAGCCACTTTGTACCTCACCCAGCGGGTGAGTTCCATGACTATGGCTGCAGAATGTGCAGTGAGATAACCGTCGATAGCTGCCGATGTTTGGATATTCGGCACTATTTGGCGCTGCAATTAAGTGCAAATCCCACCCGCTGGGTGGGTTACCGTTTGCTCCTGTCTGTCAGGCTAACAACCGCTCCGCCTCGGGCTTGAAGAGTATCCAAAGGGCGTAGATTCCTAACGCGGTACCGAAGGGGATGTTGATAAGACTAAGAATCGCCAGGATAATGGCGAACACTCGCGACCACTTCTTTCTCGCCAGCAGACCCCAGCCACAAATCAACTTGGCGACGCCGATCATCAGCAAAAGACACCCGAGGACCGTTGCGATTGCGGCAAGTATAGGCAACACTCGGACTTCACCGGCGAGGATTCCACCGACAGCAAATAGCAGAAGAATCAGAATTCCGCCGAAGACGGCAAGAATGCCTGAAATTATGTAGAGTATCCCCAGGATCTTAATATGTAGCTCCACGAACAAGCCTCCTCATAAGGTTTCTACCGGTTAGACGTGATCTGGCGCGGGAATGTTTCAGGTACCGGCGGATGCGATCGTGCGAAATCATTATGTTGGCGACACTCTGCATTTGTTGACTTGTCTCGTGAAGGTCTATATTCTGTTGGACGGGAAGTTGGGTAGGTCAGGCCGACTTTGTACCTCACCCAGCGGGTGAGTTCCAGGACTAGGGCTGCAGAATGTGCAGTGAGACGACCGTCGATAGCAGCCGATGTTCGGATTGTCGGCACTATTTAGCGCTTCGGTTAAATGCAAATCCCACCCGCTGGGTGGGTTACCGTTTTGACTTATCTCGTGAAGGTTCATATTCTGTTGAATGAAAATAAGCGAAATACCAGCGAGAGAGAGAGAGAATGCATGAGCCAATTGCCAACCCTCGAAACAACACGCCTGCTGCTGAGACCATTCACGATCGCGGATGCCGCTGATGTCCAACGTCTCGCCGGCGATTATGCTATTGCTGACACGACCCTGTGCATCCCGCACCCTTATGGTGATGGCACGGCAGAGCGATGGATCTCCACCCATCAGGATGCTTTCGATCTGGGAAGGGGAGCCACGTTTGCGATCACGCGCAAGCCGGACGGTGTTCTCGTAGGCGCCATCAATCTCGGCGACATAGCCAAAGGGCATAAGGCAGAACTCGGCTGTTGGGTAGGAAGACCTTTTTGGGGCCAAGGCTACTGTACTGAAGCCGCCAACGCAGTATTTCGCTATGGCTTCTCAGATCTTGGCTTGATTCGCATATATGCCATCCACTTCGCACGCAATTTTGCTTCCGGCCGTGTACTGCAGAAGCTGGGCATGCGCCATGAGGGCTGCCAGCGACAACACATCATGAAATGGGGCAAGTTCGAGGACCTGGAGCTTTACGGGATTTTGAAGCAGGAATGGGAAGAAACTGCGGAATAGCAGAGCAGTTCAAGCCCACTTAGGTCTTGACATTTCTGTCGTGTCACGCTGCGAGTCGGCGTGACCTATCAACTTGCCGAAAAACATCGAGAATAGGAGAAACAAAATGAGTACCAAGCTATACCTAATAATCTCAGGTGTCACCTTCTTTCTGGTCGGGATGTTACACCTTTTCAGGCTGATTTACCACTGGCCTGTAATGGTCGGGTCGACGCTGATTCCGCATTCTCTGTCGTACGTCGGTTTTCCCGTTGCAATCGGATACTTTGTCTGGGCCTGTTGGCTTCTTACTCGTAGGGGAAGAGCAAAGTAGTCCCGACAAATCGGTCCGAGCAATTCCGCTTGGTGCAATCACAGAAGTTTCTCCCAATCTGCGCCTCAAAAAACGATTGCGCCCGCCTGTTAAAACGCATTAGTTCAGCAACGTGAGCTACCGCATTGTCCTGTCCATCGGCGTTTTCATAATCCTTGCGTTTGGCGGCTCTGTGACCGCGGGTGACTATCATTTCCCGATCGATACAATCAACCATGTGTTGAACTACATAGATATCGACACCGGGGATATCGCCTTCCGCACCGACTATGTTGATCGCGATAGCTTCCGACTGAAAATCATCGACGAGTTGACGCAACATCCGTTGCGGATTCCAGATTACTTGAAGAAGCGTGGGGATTTCCTGAAGGATACGACCATCTCTGTCTCCCAGAAGTACGACAGTCTGGAACAGACGCTTGGTCGCCAACATCGGCTTTCGTTGCTTGGCAACTGGCAGATACCTTCTGAGAAGATATACCCCGCTGCCAGAAAGGCGGGGGGAATAGTCGGCGAATTCGCTGATCGGTTGCTTAAGACACATGTCGGTATGAGTTTCGCCGCCAACATTCCGCTCACGGAGGGATTATCGGGCGCCGAGTCTGCTTTTGTCGCTGATAGCTTCCTGACTTTTCTGCGAGAGGAAGAGAAGGATATCAATCGGCCACTCGAGGAACTCGACAGTCTTCAGAAATTGGGTGACTCTCTGGCAATCAGATTCAAGACCGTCGGCCCGAAGATAAGCATCGCCAACATCCTTGATGCGTCGCGGCAGTTGGTCAGTGATTACCAGCAGCTTGCAGATTGGCTGGCTCTGAACAAGAAGGCTTTGCGGCAGATACCCGACTCGCTGCTGCGCAAGTATTTTCCAAGTTTCGAAACAGAATGCGGCTCCATAGTTGTCGGAGGAAAGGGGAACAATCGCTATGAGGGAGATTATGCTATCATCATAGATTTCGGCGGTGATGACGAATACTATCTTTCGAACAAACCCGGGCAACGCTTTCAGATTATAATCGATATGGCGGGAGATGACCACTACATCGCCCAGAGTGATCACTGCTTTGGCGCCGGATATCTCGGGTGTAGCATTCTGGATGATTGGGGCGGTGATGATACCTACATGGCAAAGAATTACTCGCTCGGCTGCGGCATTTTTGGAACGGGTATTCTGGTCGATCGCGCCGGAGATGATACGTACATTGGTAACATCGCTTGCCAGGCGGCATCGTCTTTTGGTGTCGGCATGCTACTCGACTATGGCGGCCTCGATAGTTACAGTGCGGCGCTTTATTCGCAGGGCTTTGCATTCATCATGGGATCGTCGGCGCTGGTTGACTACAGCGGCAATGATCGCTACGCGGTCGGCTGGAAGTACGGCGACATATTGCGCTATGAGGATCATTACGTCTCGCTCTCACAGGGATTCGGGTATGGATTGCGACCGTACTTCTCCGGAGGGGTTGGCCTGTTGGTCGATGGCGAAGGCAACGACTTATACAATTCCGATATCTTTGGACAGGGGGCTTCATACTGGTGGTCGCTCGGTGGGTTGATCGACTACAGTGGTAACGACCAGTATATCTCCTATCAATATGCGCAGGGCAACGGCACGCATTTGTCTCTTGGCGCGCTGATCGATATCAGTGGTGACGATTTGTATAACTCCAAGGGTGTTTCGCAAGGTTGTGGGCACGATCTCGCATTCGGATTGCTGCTTGATTGCGCCGGCAATGATCAATACAATGCGTTCGACTTGTCACAGGCGGCCGGCTCCGCAAATGGTGTCGGCATGCTGATCGACTTGAAGGGTGATGATGCCTATATGGCGCGTGTAAAAGGTAACACTCACGGATATGGCAATCCACGGCGTGAGTATGGTTCCATCGGGCTGCTGCTTGATCTGAGCGGGCAAGATTTCTATCGTGGCTATGGCGCGGATGATTCCTATTGGGTCACGCAATCGAAATGGGGAATCGGTGCGGATTTGAACTCTGTCAAACCGGACACGGCAAAGGCGAAACCGAGTGGTAAGTAAAATCATCATCATGGTGCTGGCGATGATATCGCTGGTGTTCGCTGATACGAAGTCGGAAGTCGAGCGTCTGTTTCAGACGGCATCATCGGGCGAAATCAGGTTTACCAAACTGGTGCAGCCTGCCAAGGATTCGCTGGCAGCGATGAAGGATAGCGCCGCCAAATATCTGGTAAGCAAACTATGCACCACCGATGCGCGCGAGGCTCAAACTTTGACGGAAGTCTATCGTGGTATCGGCAAGGCGGCCACGGCTTATCTGATTGCCGCGCTGGATACTGACAACAAGTATCAACTGCGTTCAGCAAGTCGCTGTTTGGCCGAAGTTAAGGATTCAACAGCTGTGGATGCTTTGCTAAAGGCAGCAACGAATTCCGATTACACTGTGCGGGCGGAAGCGCTCGCGGCTGTTGGCAAAAGCGGTGGAGGTGCAACGACGGCAAAACGACTCGAACCGTTTTTCAACGACTCGATCTACTCGGTTCGCAAGAGTTGTGTGTATGGACTCGGCAACCTCAAGTCGCTGGCGTCGCTTGATCTTTTGCTGAGAGCACTGGCTGATTCGCATTTTGGAGTGAGATTAACAGCCTATGATGCGCTGGTGTCGTTTGATTCGCTGGCGCGTGAGAAGGTGGCGGCCTTACTGGATACAGTCACGGTAGCGCCGGTAACTGGACTTGCTATCAGGCTGGCGGGGCAACTTCGTATTCATAAGGTGGAAACAAAGATTGCATCCTATCTTACCGATAGTAATCCGCTTCTGCGCGGTTGGGCAGTTTGGTCGTGGGGACGACTGAGAGGTAGAGCTGCGGCCGCGCGACTGGATGAATTGCAGAAGCGCGAAAGCGATTTGTTTGTCAAGTCGCTGTTGATCGACACGCGCGCTTATATCGATACGCTCACTTCCCATGAGTAAATTCGATTTTCTAGATCGCTTTCACAAAGAACAAAAGCTGGATGTGGATCGCGTTGCGTTGCGTGATTTTGCGTCGGAGATCGGTGGCAACATTGTCACCACCCCGGGCGGTACCTACCTCGAAATCGTGACCGAGTTTACGACCAAGTTCCTGCACGGCGTCAAAGCGCTTCAGACCTTGCTTGCGAAGCGCGCGGTTTCGCTCGATTGTTTCGAGACCACAAGTGGCAATGGCAACATCGATATTGAGCAGTTTGTGTTTGTCGATGCCGAGACAACGGGACTATCGACCACAGCCGGAACGGTGGCGTTTCTGATCGGTGTCGGATATGTAGAGGGGGATTGCTTCAAGGTACATCAGTTCTTTCTGCCCGACTATGCGGATGAACCACCGATGCTGGAAGCTGTCGCTGATCTGGTGGATGGGAAGACGGTTGTCGTCAGTTTTAACGGTAAAGCGTTTGATCTGCCGCTGTTGGAGGCGCGCTACGTAGTACAGCGGATGACGACGCCTTTTGCGGACATGCGACATCTTGACCTTTTGCATGTGTCGCGACGATTCTGGCGGGGGAGATTTGTCGACAACACGCTGCAGACATTGGAGAAGGAACTGCTTAGTGTCTATCGCTATAATGACACTCCCAGCTATCTGATCCCTCAACTCTTTTTCGACTACCTCCGCACCGGTGAGCCGGAACCGCTGGCGGGGGTGATGCTGCACAATCGCCTAGATATCGTTACACTGCTTTTCTTGATGAATACGGTGCAAACATATCTTGAGGACGCCCCCCGCTTTGACTACTACTCGCCGCTTGATGCCCTAATGATAGCCAAGCATCTAACGCGCAAGGGGGAAATCGAGGCCGCTGTGGAAGTGGCCAGCCGACAGTTTAGTGGCAAAATGAAACACGATACGGAACTGTCTCTGGCAGTGCATCTTTACCGGTCGCAGAAACGACTTGGCAGACACGAGGAGGCGCTGGCAACGGTCATGTTTCTCAGGCAGGCGAAAGGGGAGACCAAGCTGTTTGCGCTGGAGGAAGCGGCCAAGATTCTTGAGCACCGGCTGCGGAACTATCCACAAGCGTCGCAATTGGTGCTGGAAGCGCTGGAATATCTTGATGGCCCGCTGGCTGACCTGCCGCCAAAGCGATTGTCGGTCTGGTATGACGCCCTCCAAAAACGACGTCAGCGTCTTCTCCAGCGACTGAAGTAACTTTCGGCTGTATGTTTGCCTGGGTCGTGTCGATAACAAGGGTTAGATGAACAGACTACAGTTTGAGGCGCGTCTCTCTTCGTTTCGGACACTGTCAACGCTACCGGCGGTCATGGCAGAGGTTCTCCGCATTTGCGATGACCCGGACTCCTCGTTGTCGGAACTGGGTGAGGTAATCATGCGCGATGTCGCATTGATGGCGCGCGTTCTCAAGGTGGCGAATTCACCGTACTACGGCACTTCGCAAGAGATTTCCTCAATTCGACAAGCGGTGCTGACTCTTGGCGCCGCACGCGTAAAGTCCTTGTCGCTCTCCCTGTCGCTCTATGAACTATCAAGCAAGATCGGCGGCAGAGTTAATCTGAAAGACTTTTGGAGGCATTCGCTCAATGTCGCCTGCGTGGCCGAGCTTATTGCCAAGAAGGTCGAGCCATCGCTGATGGAGGAAGCTTTCATCTGCGGATGTCTTCATGATATCGGTGTGCTGGTGCTCGACAGCATCTATGCGAAGGATTACGCGAAAGTGTTTCAGGCGACGGCTGCCGGCGGCGATTTGGTTCGCGTCGAGCAGCAGCTTCTGGAAATCGACCATGCCACGGCCGGGGAGATGGTAGCGCGTATCTGGAACTTCCCATCGCGTTATTGCGAAACTATCGCTCATCATCATGATGTCATCGGACTTGAGAGCGAACGCAAACATGACAAACTGTCGCTGATTATTAATCTGGCCAACCGACTGGCCACTTTCGCCCTCGAAATCTCGCAGAGCACGGATCGCACGCATCTTTCCAATCGCGAAATCGTGGCCAGCAATCTCGGTCTCAGCTCAACCGACTTGAAAGAAATCGAGTATGAAGGTCTCAGCAAGCTTCTGGTCACGGCGCAATTTCTCGATATGGATGTCGGCACTCCGGTGGAACTGCTGCAGCGCTCGACGGCGCAGTTGTACGACCTGTATGTCCAGATGGAAGACATGTACAAGCAGCTTCAGGCGACCAAAGACCAACTGGATGAAGAAAGGCTAAACAAGGTCGCGCTCGAATCCCTACAGGCGATCATCGCCACCTTTTCGCATTACCTGAACAATGCCGTCGCGACGATCTCCGGCAGAACCCAACTTCTCGAACTCGCTCACAAGAAGGGGGATATTGTCGATCCCACCGGCATCCTGACAAAGTCTTTGCCGGTGTATGGCAAAGCCATCGACCAGATTCTGTCGGTAATTGACAAGCTCAAGAAAGTGACGATTTTCAAGACTGCCATCTATCACGACAATACCCGCATCATCGATTTTGAAAAAGAACTCCGCCAATTCGACGAAGTCACCGCAAAGATGAACAAGTAGGGTTGACTTCGTGCGACCATCGGGGATGATAACCCAATGGACAGGCAGGAATGCCTATCCTACCGACAAGATATCACACCGTTTTCTTAGCGCTAAGTTGGCGGCTATCCGACAGATTGCGGCGCGGCTGCAACCGCACTTCTGCAAGATCGGTGACAACGCTCGCTTACTAACCGGCTTGGGGAATGCTTTTGCAGTGAGACGCTACAAAGAGTGGAAACATGGGAGGTGTCAAAACCGAAGCGGTTTTGACCTACAACTTGCACCCCGCACATGGCGTCGGTCCACCGCTGAAAATGTACGCAATCAGATACACCGCATCAGAGATGTTGACTGTGCTGGTGCAGTTGGCGTCACCGGCAAGCAATGGCGATGGCGCCGGACCGCCTGAGAATATATAAGCGATGAGATAAACCGCATCAGAGATATTAATGCTGCCGCTGCCGTTGGCGTCGCCGCAGACATACACTTGTGCCAACATCTGTCTGGTATCTGTCAGATCAAAAAAGTCAGTGACCCTAAAAGTGATTGTGTGATCACCCCGCTCGGTTGCGATCGGAGTCCAATCGAATGTAGCGGAGCCTCCACGGTTGTCAACGAAACTCGCGGATACGGCTGATGGGCTTGTGGAATAGCTCATTTTCAAAGTATCATCACCAAATTGCTGCAGGTCATAGTCGAAGGCGGTCAGATTCAAATTGTAATGCTGCCCGGCGCGAAGTTGCAATTGACTCGGCACAGTTGAGGTTATTGTTGGCGCATGGTTCACGCGCACGAGGATATTCCACACCTGAGTCGCTGAAGTATCATGCGCATCAGTTGCCGTAAATGTAACAGTGTGCCAGCCAGAATCGGCGCTGGTTGGTGTCCATTCAAACGACGAAACTCCAAGCCCAAGATCGGCAAAGATAATCGACGCCGACGGTGGATCGGCAGCATAGCTCATGTACAGTGTGTCATCGCCGCACTGAATGCAGTCGGAGTCGTGGGCGGTGGGATAGATGTGCAACGATCCCAAAAACGGAATGGTATCTGCGAGAGCGTTGATTTCTTTCTGCGGCTTAAACATTGGTGATTCGAAGTATGGAGTGCGGTTGACGTTGTTGACCGTGATGTGTGCATATTCGATTCTTTGAGGATCGGGGTCTATTCCATACCTCAAATATGCAATTGCAAGCAAGTATTCGCTTCCCCTTCCTTTGCACTGATCTGGAGTCCAAGAGAATGGGGATTCTATATAATTGTATCCCGTGACAGGATTCATACTAGCCCCACTGGGTACATTGGCAGGAATTATTCCTAAGCTTTCGCCATCATAAGGTCCATATTGCTTTATGAAAGAGAGTAGCTCATTTTCCTTTGCTTGATAATAGGTATCAAAAGTATCCCTAGCATTTGCTATAGAGCACCCTATCCGCAAGGGTAGGAATTCAATGGCCAGCAGTAGGCACATCAGTAAGACTGCGCATCTCACAAGCCACGCATCTTTCGTCGTCGTCCGTTCTCGGATGTCTGGAGTTTGGTGATCACTACTCCTCTAAGGGTTTTCTTCACAGCAGTATACCCTCAAATCCGTGAATTGTCAATTGGAATGTCTGCCTGATGGCAGGGAGTAAGTTGATTTTCCCCCTTAGCAAAGGGGGACCAAGGGGGTTGTAAGCGCCTATCCGCCAAAAATAAAGACAACCCCCTAAATCCCCCTTTAATAAGGGGGAATAACCTGTCCTCGTTCTTATGTCTCTTTAGCTCTCGTGCGCGGCACATGTCCACATGTGCCCGAAAATCCAAGCTTTGTAGGCCACGCCGCGCTCAGATGTTTTTGTTGCTCACTGCTTCGCCAATCAGCTTCTTTCCGACATGCCAAGATGGTCTAACTGGGAATCGCAATTGCGCAAGCGCGGTTGTGTCAATATCTGTGGGGTTGATGAAGCGGGGCGTGGGCCGCTGGCGGGACCGGTGGTTGCGGGAGCGGTGATTCTCCCATCTGATTTTGATGCTAGGGGAATTGATGACTCGAAGCAGTTGACGGCGCGTCAGCGTGAGGAGCAGTTTGGGCGCATTGTAAGACAATGCTGCAGCTACGGTGTAGGCGCCGTATTTCCGGAAGAGATCGACCGGATCAATATCCTGCAGGCGACGTTTGAGGCAATGCGACAAGCGATTGCGGAGTTGGATGTGATGCCTGATTTCGTGCTCGTCGATGGAATCAAAGCAATTCCTGATCTGTCGCTGCCGCAGCAAGCGATCATCGGTGGTGACGGCAAGGTTGTCGCCGTTGCGTGCGCGTCGATCATCGCCAAAGTTACTCGCGATCGCATGATGTGTGAGTATCATGCGCAATATCCGCAGTATGGCTTTGACCGGCACAAGGGCTATCCGACTCCCGAACATCGCCGGATGATCGAACGCTACGGCGTGCTTGACATTCATCGCAAGAGCTTCACGTTGCTGCCGGAACAGCGGGAATTCCATTTTGCCGACTGAATCCGCAAATCGCTATCGGCGCGGCAGGAGATACGAGAAGCTCGCCGTCGATCACTTGCGCGTCAACGGCTACGTCATTGTGGCAACCAACTATCGGCATGGTCGCAAAGAGATCGACATCATTTGCGCGAAAGACAACGAACTGGTGTTTGTCGAGGTCAAAGGTGGTCGTTCAACGGCGTTTGGTGATCCGGTGTATCGGGTTGATAATCGCAAGCGCGACGCGATTATCAGTGTCGCACAGGCGTTTCTACAGGAATCAGAAGTTGCGTATCAGTCGTATCGTTTTGATGTGATTGTAGTGAAGGAAGGAGATGGTCGGAACGAAATAGAGCATTTACAGGGAGCGTTTACGGCTTGACGATATCGAGCGCTTCCTTGCGCACTTTAAGCTTTTTGTCAACCAAATCCCAAGCATCAATCAGCTTCTCCGGCTCGCGTTCCAGATCCGCCTTCATCTCTCTGAATGACAGTTCGGTGAATCCCATGCTGTTGAGCACCGAGTCTCGTTGAGCGGTGAACGTTGCGCTCGTGGTATCCGAGCTTAGATGCAGCAAGGCCAACTCGACGAAGCAGTTGGCGACGCGTTCGATGCGCGGATCGACGCGAAGGCTGCGGAAGTGCAGGAACACGGCAACCGCAATGATAACGGTGAGCAGGATGATAGTTTGGTAGGGTCTCATGGCGCTCAAGATGCCTGATAGTCGATCACAAGTCAATCCTCCTTCACAGTTGGAGGAAGTTTCGGCTCGACGAAGACGGATTTGATCTGCTGGAAGATCGCTTTGCCGGGCGTGCCACCTTTGGCTTTGCGCACATGGCGTCGCTCGGTATACATCACCGGCACGTTGCTTGATTTCTTCATATCGGAATAATAGGCCGCCAGTTGGGCCGCTTCGGTGATTGATTGTTTTGATGGCGCACGATTTTTGTCGGTGGCGACCAAAATCACATGCGATCCGGTCGCCTGTTGCGCATGAAACCACCAATCATAGGTGCGCGCAACTTTGAAGGTGAGCACGTCATTGCCGGCGGCCGACTTGCCTACGAGGAGTTTCTCGCCTGCGGAGGAATAGAAGATGCGATAGTGCGGTGATGAATCGGACGCATCCGTAGTATCTGATCTCTTACTTCGTCGGGACGGTGCTCGAAACGTTGCAACAAGTTTGTGCAAGTGATCAATGTCGCTTGCTTGAAACACTGCTGCTGAGCGTTCAACCAATTTCAGAATTGTCTGCTCAAGTTTCTGGAGGCGTGGCATGATAATGGCGGGCATGCGCTGAAGGCGCTTGGCACGCTTGTAATAGATTGCGGCTGTTTCGAGAATGCTCTTGCCTGCGACGAGAGGAACGTCGATGGCCCGATCGTCATGATACAGGTCAGTGACGCGTAACTGATCGCCGTTTGGTTTGACATCAAGGTTAGCCATCAGCAAATCACCCCATTGCTTGAGGCGGTCGATATCGGCACATTCAGCCAAATCCTGCCTGAGCTGAGCGAGCGTGTTTTCGTTTTTCTTGATGGCTCGTTTGAGGACGCCGAGCGCCGTCGCCTGCGCCTGCTTAAGTTCCTGCTGCGCTGCTTGCGCGTCATGAAGCAGCCAGAAGAACGATACCAACGGAGTTTTTCGATCCAAATCTAGTTTTACTTGCGGTTCGGTGACTATGCGGTGGTGTTTGCCGTCAAATTCGAGGAGGTAGTTGACACCAGCGACCGATGCGATTTCGGCCTGACCAGCGTGCGAGGTGTCGCCAAGCGACTCAGCAGGTACATACGGAGTGCCCGGTTTCAGCCGCCGACTGTCTTTGACCACGCGCAGAGCATGCAGAATTGTTCCGTCATGATCGATCAGAAAAGCGTTGGCCTGTGCGCCGAACAACTCGAAAATAATTTTAAGCCGTCGTGGAGAGGTAGCTTCATCGCCTTTCTCAATCTCGAAGACAATCGCGCGATTGCCGGGGAAAGGAGCCACTGAGATGACTGTCGACGAGGCGCATTGTTGCCAAACCTCGAAACTGTCGTCTTTCTTGGCCCAGCCGGGGAGCAGAAGAAACTGTGGGGGAGCAAACGAAAATTTCAGGTGGCGTTTGCTCTCTCCCTTGAAGAGGAGGCGAAAAATCTTGGATGCCTTGTGGTGCTCAACTTTGACCAGAATTGCACCCATCAGTAAGGCATCATATTCCAATGCGAGATAATTGGTTACGACAGTATTCTTCGGCAGCATAGATGGCAGCCAAGCTACCGGGTTGTAAGGCAGTTGTCAACAAGGATAGAGTTTTTTCGTTGACAAATGGCCTCTATTGCCCCTTCTATACTTGTCTATGACCGATTTGGCTTAGCGAGGAACGAATGATATCGAGCATGACCGGCTACGGCAAGGCCGAAGCAACTATCCGCCAGAAGAAAGTGACAATCGAAGCCACCGCCGTAAACAACCGCTATCTGGAAGTTTCGTTGCGATTGCCCAAGCTTCTCTCGGAGTACGAGAATGAGGTGCGGGAGGCGATCGGCAAGCTGGTATCCCGGGGCAAGCTTTCGATGACGATTGTCATTGACGACAACTCGATCACTCCGCAAATGCTGAAACTCAATGAGGATGTTGCCCACCTCTACCATAAGATGTTCCGGGACTTGAAAGCCAAATTCAAACTGTCGGGGGATATCACGGTTTCGAACTTTGTCGGTCTGCCCGATTTGTTCACGGTTACCACTGCGGCGGCTATTACCCGCGCGGATGTCAACAAGCTGATTGTAGGCGTAAGGAAGGCGATTGGCAACCTCAACCAAATGCGGCAAAACGAGGGAAATGCGCTGGCCAAGGACATGGCGCATCGGGTACGATTGATCGAGACCGCCTTGGCGGAAGTCGAACGGTTTCAGCCACGGACGCTGGAACGCTATCGCCAGCGACTGACGCAGTTAATAGAGGACATACTTCCGGATGGACAGAAACTCGGCGATGCCGAAGAACGGAAGCTGCGGCTCGATATGGAGATTGCGCTGATGGCGGACAAGTCGGATGTCACCGAGGAGTGTGTGCGTCTACGCAGCCACTGCGAAGCGTTTATCGCGACGATCAAGGCTCCGGGGGACACCGGCAAGCGATTGAACTTCATCTTACAGGAGATGAATCGCGAAGCCAACACGATCGGCTCCAAGTCGATAGTGTACGAAGCCTCTGAGAAGGTCATCAGAATCCGCGAAGAGATTGAAAAACTTCGAGAGCAAGTACAGAATATCGAATGACAAAAACACTCTCTTCACCCAAAACGGTCAATGCCCAGAAACCGTTGCTGGTCGTACTTTCAGGGCCATCCGGCACGGGCAAATCGACAATTGTCGCCGAGCTTCTTAAACGTGATCGCCGTTTTTGCGTATCTATTTCAGCCACAACCCGTCCCAGACGCTCCGCCGAGAAAGAGGGAAAAGACTACTACTTCCTGTCGCCGGAAGAGTTCCGGAACAAAAAGCGCCGGGGCGAGTTTATAGAGACAGCTTCTGTGTTCGAGGAATGGTACGGAACCCCGAAGAAACTATTACTCGAAGCGCTTAAGCATAACCGCTTGGTGCTCTTTGACATAGACGTTCACGGCGGCATGTCAATCAAGAAGTGGCGAAAGGACGCGGTTCTGATCTTTGTACTACCGCCGAGCATGAGTGCTTTGAAGGGACGATTGTCGGGCAGGAAAACTGAATCGGCAACAGAAATGAAACTGCGTTTAGCGCGGGCATTAAAGGAAATCAGCTTTTGGTCGAAATATGACTACGTTGTCTGTAACAACGACTTGAATGAGACGGTCGAGCTGATTAGGAGTATAATCAGATCTGAGTCGCAACGAGTAGTTCGTTGCCGGACAATAACTTTCAGATAGGAGACGGGTCGATGGAAGACAAG
>CAIVAP010000081.1 GCA_903903945.1 uncultured bacterium
ACCAAAGCCTCAATCAAACCTGAGAACCCGTTCGGATCAGAAACCGTATAGCTTACGCAGATTGGCGCTGCCGTGCACTGAACCAGAGTCGAGTCATTGCCGAAGGCAATGTTCGGTGGGCTGTTCAGCGTCACCGTCGCTACCGATGTATCAAGATCAGTTGCGCCGCAAAGATCGGTTGCCTTCAAGATGAACGTGTATGCTCCCGAACCGGTCGGTGTGAAGGTGATGTTAGTGCCGTCGTAAGTTGCTGTACTCGAACCCGGAGCCAACACGCAAGTTGACAGATTGCCATTCGGATCGGTGCAACTAGCGGCAATGCTGATCGGAGCGGGCGTACACTGAAACACCGTCGTGTCTCTGCCAGCATTGGCGACCGGAGGTGGTTGGTTCGGACAGATCTGAATGACATATGGTGATGTCTGCGGATTGTTGACCGGGTCTGAGACGTTGTGCGAACCATCAGATGCCGTAATGTAGTAATCAATTTCGCTTTTGCATGATAAACTGCTCGCAGGAATGCTATAACAGAAGAGACTGTCTCCAGAGCTATGAGTCATAGCGACATCCGTGTAGCTGGGATCAGCGTTGAATTTATAAAACAGTCTGACTGTCAGGCTATTCACCGGAGTGTCTTTGTCGAAAACGTAGGCGCAGATATTGATCGCTGACATCGCCGATTGGCAGGTGTCGCTCAAGTGTGTTGTAGGCGGAGTCAGGTGCGGTACGGGCGGAAATGCTTCCTGACAGAATGCCGTGTCACAGGGCGAGCAAGTGACACCGTGCTTGTAGCAGACGATCGAAGCGTGGATATCACCGTTCTGGATGATGTCATAGCTATCGTAACAGATATAGTACCGGCTGCACAATCTCGCTTTGATCTTGGAATACAGCGCGTCAATTTCAGCCCCAGTAGGCGCGGAATCCCATGCGCCGCCAGTTGCGGCCGAGAACGCTTGCAACGCGTAGGGATTGTACCACTGGTACTCAATTGTACCCAAATTGAATGTATAGATAGGGATCCCTGCTCCATTTGCTAAGTTACAGATCAGAGTTGAGTCATCGGCGTACGAACCGTCGTTGACTCCATCTATAATATTGCCGTATGGAGATGGCGAGCAATTCTGGCTATTGTTCTCCAGGCCGTCGGTGAAAGCAATCACCGCCTTGCTGCCCAACCGCGTAGTCGTCTCTAGAACGCCTTTATAAATTCCGTCATAACAGGCCGTATTCCCCGACGAAACTAGAGCATTGATGGCAGTGTGCAGGTTGGCCTTGTTGCTGGTGAACGGAGTCACCGTGCCTATGCAGGATGAATAGGGCACAATGGCCACCATGTCTAAGGCATCCATGTTGTCGACAAACCGATTCAAGGCCGACTTCGCGGCAGCGAGTTTCGTGCCAGCCATACTGCCGCTAACGTCAACCACAAGGGCAATCGAGGTAGGACATGAACCAGCCTGTAGTTGCTGCACTGTGAAAGTGCTGATGTTTACGCTATCCTCGCGTACGCAGAAACTGTCAGCCGTCATTCCGCCTATTGGATTATTGGAAGCATCGAGGACGTCCACATACATGCAGATCCTCGGAAACAGCGAGCAATCTAATCCAGAGATGTTGACTGAACTGACTGGAGGTGACGAAAGAGCTGTTGATGGAGCCGAGGCGCTTTTGGGAACCTGGGGCGGGTGATACGAGGTGTCGAACCAGGTAGTGTCATTGGGTGGGTAGATGACAATACAGGTCGGACAGGGCTGCTGAGCATTGGCCGTTGATACGAGGCAGAAACAGCACAAACTCATCCAAAGCAGAGAACCTGCTCTCGAAAGCAGTCTTTTCATAAGCTTCCCCTTTCTGTGGGAAAAGTTCTGAGAGGTTGTTAATTCCAATTATCATTTTATAATCATCTTAACTATAGATTCCTTAGGCCCGGTGGGACCGAAGTTGTGAATCGTCTTTTGTCTCCGAAGAGCGAAGTAAAACGCGAATCGAGTCCAAGGCTGTCACTCGTCTCGCGATCTCGCAAGTATACTTTCAGTATCCCAAATCCCCACAAAACCACACATTCTGTTTGTCGCCAACGTGGAACTTGACAAAAACGAAGTGCCCTGGTTTCGGGCAGGCAAGACGACAACAACCCTCTTTACCAATAAAAGCTTAAGCAAGTCTGCGCAATAGTCAATAGAGATCAATACGATAAAATTGGGTACAAATTACGTATTGAAAGTACGTAGTCCGTTGGGGCTGCGCATAGCTCATCAGCTAAGTGTTTGCAATTTAATCTGATACGCTGATTGGGGCGTTTGGCGACAGAGGAAAGATTCCCGTGTTCTCAGCCCATTTCTCCTGCTATCGTTGCTTACTAGGAGAAGGCCGCTACCGCTCGAACCGTATACTAACTTTCAGCACTTCGTGTCCGAATTGGTTTGACGACATAAACCGAGGACTTGAGCACTCATTGTTTTCCTGAGAGGTCAGTTCTGTGAATGATTCACGGCTTTCGTGATACGTCCAACTCAACGACAGACGTGATCTTCACCAATCAAAACCCCGTTCGTATTTGAACGGGGTTTTGGGTTTTGATATTCTGGCGGTGGTGTGACCGCCGGCTGAGAGATCAGTCTTATTTGACCAAGAGCATCTTTCGGGTTTCGGAGAAGTTCTTGGTATCGATTTTGTAG
>CAIVAP010000082.1 GCA_903903945.1 uncultured bacterium
GCATGAATGACGCGAACCAGTTGGCTGCTGATCAGGCGGAAATTGAAAACGCTATCGCCACGATTGACCGAATTGCGGTGAACACCCAGTTCGGTACCAAGAAGCTCCTCGACGGCACCAAGGACAACATTGCTACGATCACTACCGCTAACTCGTCCGGTCTGTCGATTCTGAAGAGCAGTCTTACTTCGGGCAGCCATTCAGTCACGTCTACCAAGACCGCCGATTCCTCGGCGACAATAAACACAACCTCTCTTGGTATTTCGCTGAACGGCGCCGGCACTCCTGTGAGTCTGGAAGAGAAGATCCATAACCTCGATGTATTGCAGGCGTCTGCGGGCGCGGAGAAAGTCTCCTCCGCAATTTCCATTACCGACGCATTTAGCACGGGACTCAAACTTGCGGCCACCGCGCTTGCTGCAACCATTACCTCGACTGCCGCGATCGGCACTAACGGTACCGGTACTATTGGCACCAGCCAGGGCGGAACCTACACGATAGTATTCAACTATCAGCAGAACGGCGAGGCGGTCACCGGTGACCAGACCCTGTCGGTCACCCTCGAAGGTACGACCGCAGGTGGCAAGGACACTGACGCGACTATAGCGGCGAAGTGGAATGCTGCCATCACCGCCAATGCTGCCTTGGCCGGAAAGGTCACGGCTTCCGTCAGCGGCGCTCACATACTTACATTCTCAACGGGCATAGGCTCGCAGTTCAGCGCGAAACTGACGTCGAATACTGGTGTCACGACCGGAACTTGGGTTGTGGGTACGGCTACAGACGGTCTAAAGATGGGCGCGACTCGCGTTAGCCGCGGTAGCAGCGTGAACACTCTTAACTTCACGGCGACAACGGTGCAGAACCCAGGTACAACTGCCGCCGTAACAATTGCCCCCCAAACCTTCACTTCAATGGCGACGCTTGCTACTGCGATCCAGACCGGTCTCACAACCGCTTTTACTGTTGGTCCCAACAACGTCAATGTGGAAGTATACGACACCAACAAACTGCGGTTCTTCACATCCGACGAGGGATCCTCATACAAACTCCAGCACAATACGACTGGCGTTGCGAGTCAGCAAGCGATGACCGTTCTTGGATTGACCCCCGACACCCTCGCCAACTCTGGAACCGACGCTCTCGTCTCCTTTGACGGCTACACGACTGCGGTTACTTCAGTGAAGTACGGCAGTACTTCGAATGTGACACTCTACAACAAAGCGGCAGGTGTCGCCGGCCGTGGCAGTTTGAACATCACTGTTGGAACTGCTCCCCTTGGCCTTAACCTTGGCAATCTCTTGGTAGATGTCAAAGCCGCCAAGTACGATGTTCGTCTTGACGCCGGTCCGGCTACTTCGGTGACTGCCGGCAAAGATGCCGTGGTATACAATTCCGACAGATCGCAATCGCTGAAGCTGCGTTACGCTCTGACTTCACAGGGTGGTTCGGAAACCATTTCCGATACCGATTCGTCACTGGTCTTCCAGATCGGCGCCAACGTCGGCCAGACCGCCGCGATCGGCCTGCGCAACATGGCTTCGAGTTCACTTGGCAAGGCCCTTGCGGGCAACATGTTCGCCAGTCTCTCGAAAATTAACGTCGAGACGGTGGCTGGTGCTCAGGATACTCAGGCTGTCATTGATCAAGCGATTGACGAGGTGTCAACCAGCCGCGGTACGCTGGGATCGTTCCAGAAGAATACTCTGGAATCCAACATGCGCAACCTGCGCGTTGCTTCCCAGAACCTGAGTGCGTCTGAATCGAGTATTCGCGACACCGATATGGCCGAATCCATGTCGGAATTCGTGAAGAACCAGATTTTGATGCAAGCGGGCGTGGCAATGCTTTCCCAGGGCAACCAGTTGCCTCAGGTAGTGCTGTCGCTGTTCAAATAGTTCTAACGATTCTCATCCGCGGGAGATCTAAATATCTCCCGCGGTGAGATCATGTGAGGTGATGTCCATGAGTGCGATTGACAGAATCATGTCGGGAAACGAGGAAACGGTAGTTCCAATTGCTCCTCATACCGCAGCCAAGTCGCAATCACCTAACATGGACGCTAAGGTGATATACCAATCACCACCGTTGACGGCTTCGCCTGAGAAAGTGGCTGGGGGAGAACACAAAGCGATCGACAAGAAACTTTTGGAGAAGATTGTCGACAAACTCAGCCAGCAATTTCGAAGTAAGAATACGTCGCTGAACTTTTCCATCGACGACGCTACTCAGTCTCTGGTGGTAAAGGTGATTGACTCGGATAGCGAGAAGGTCATCCGACAAATTCCTCCGGAGGAGATTCTGGCCATTCGGGCACGAATTCAGGAGCTCCTCGGAGCTATATTTGATAAAGAAGCTTGATGTAATGTTGCGGTTTGAGGGCTAATCCCCTCGGACCGCTCTCTAACGCGCAAAGGACTAACACCATGGCTGGACTTGCAGGTGCAATAAGCGGAATCAACTCGAAGCTCGACACGACGGCGATTATCGATGCCATGCTGACATACGAGAAGCAGAACATCACCTTGGCGCAATATAACCAGACGGTAAAGACCAACCAGATCACCACTTATCAGGCGATCAATACGCGGTTGTTGGCCTTCCAAACGCAGGCCGGATTGTTGTCGCGTACCGACACCTTCGACGCGACGAAAATCAGCGTCTCCGATGAAGACTATCTGACTGCCACTGCCGGCAGCAATGTGGGTCTCGGAACCTACTCCTTGAATATCACGGCTCTGGCACAAAACCATCAGATTGCTTCGCAGGGATTCAGCAAGGAGGAAGCCGCCAAAACCGGCACCGGCACAATCACCATCACCGTCGGCGATGCTTCGTCCAAGACGATCACGATTGATACCGGCAGCAGCACTCTGGATGGGATAAAAAACGCTATCAACAATGCCAACGTCGGCGTCAAGGCATCAGTCATCAATGATGGTACAACCTCCAACAACTACCGACTCTTGTTGACAGCCGACAAGACCGGCGCCAAAAACAAGATCACTGTAAGTTCCAACCTAACCGGCACTAAGATACCCGACTTTTCCAGTACTTCTTTTGATCAAGTGGAGAAACTTTCCTTTGCCGCGGCTGCGACATCAACGCCGAGTCTCGGCACCACAGCTTCTTACACCGGTAGCCAAAACAAGGCCTATACGTTCACCGTTGGTGGTACCGGCACCCAGACTGTCGGTTCCGGCGATATCACGCTCAACTGGACCGACGGCACAAATAATGGATCAATCATAGTAAGCTCGGCTGACACCGAAGTGGAGCTATCTGGCACAGGTTCGGACGGCCTTAAGCTGTCCTTTGCCGCAGGGACGTTGGCCGCTGGCGACAAGTTCCAGGTGCAGAGTTTCGCGCCACTTTTGCAGCAAGCACAGGACGCCCAAATCTCAATGGGATCAACATCGGGTGGCGGCTCACCGATCACGGTCACGAGCGAGACCAACTTCGTCACGAATCTGATTCCGGGAGTCACGCTGAACCTCAAGAAAGTCACGACTACCAGTCCGATCATCATCAACGTCGACCGCGACATAGCAAAGGTCAGCCAGCAGGTTACAGATTTTATTTCAAAATATAACGATGTCCTCGGCGCGCTTGACGATCAGTTCAAGTTCGACCCGACGGCTACCGACAAAACCGGCATTCTCTTTGGCGACAACACCTTGATAATGGTGCAGAACTCCCTGCGTAACCAGGTTTCCTCCAAGATCGACGGACTGGATACGAAATATAAGATGCTGGCTGATATTGGCATCCGATTCGGTAGTTCAGGTGAGTTGACGGTCGCCGATCGGAGCAAGCTGGACGCGGCAATTCGCGATCACCCCGACGATCTGCAAAAACTATTGACGTCTTCCGGCAGTTCCTCCAATAGTAAGGTGTCTTTCGTATCGATGACGGACAAGACCAAACCGTCGTCCTCGGGATATAATGTTGACATTACTCAGGCTGCTACGCGAGGTTATATGCGCGGATCATCCATCGTGAATCCCGCGATCACCCCCTTGGTCATCAACGCCACCAATAAAAACCTGTCTTTGAAAGTTGATGGCGTTATTTCCGATACAATTACGCTAACAGAAAACACCTATAGCAGCTCCGCGGCCCTTGTCAGCGAATTGCAGCAGAAGATCAACGCTGACGACAAGATCGGCGGTCTCGGTGTCGTAGTCAGCTACTTCGACAACGGGTCCGAAGGTTACTTGGTTTTGACCTCCGGCAGCTATGGGAAGAGCTCGAAAGTGGAAATTCAGGGAGGCACTGCCAACAGTGCCTATGTCAAGCTGGGCCTGGCTCTCGGACAAGTGTTCGAAGGTGAAAATGTTGCCGGCACTATCAACGGCGAGAAAGCAACTGGCGCCGGACAGACCCTGACCGGCAATGACGGCAACTCCACGACTGCAGGGTTGAAGCTGAAAGTGGAGCTAACGGACGCGGACCTGCAAACAGGCAACGAAGCCACGATCAAAACCTTCAGAGGAGTCGCCGCCCAAGCACAGAACTTGGTAAATTCTTTAACCAAGGACACGGACGGTACCTTCGCGCGCCGCACCAAAGCTCTGGAACTACAAGTCGCTGATATCAAGAGTCAAGTTGATGATTTGAATCAACGCATGGAAGTGAAGCGCCAACGATTAGTAGACAAATTCAATGAGATGGAGACTCTCATCGGTCAATTAAACAGTCAGTCGGACTATCTCACCAGCGCACTCGCGAGTCTCTCGGCAAACTGGGGAACCAGCAGTAGTAGCAGCGGGACTTCAAGCAATGGATAGAAACGTGATCAGCTACCAAAAGGCTCAGCTTGAAGGCTTGAGTCAGCGTGATCTCATCGTCATGTGCTATAAAGGCACGGTCAAGTACTTGAATGATGCTCGCCAACGACTCGAGTCGGGCGATGGTGAGGGCTTCTCTGATCAGATAGAGAAAGCTCATCGGGTGATCTTTCATCTTTACACAACTCTGGATATGCAGCAGGGAGGAGAAATCGCCCAGAAACTCGCGGACATATACGCCTACTTGATTAACCAAATCTACCTTCTGAACGCGACCAAAAATCTTGATATTGTAGACGGCATCAATAGGATCATGATTACTCTGAGGGAGGGCTGGGAAGGAATTGATCCCAAGGCCGTCACGGTCGCAACTGACAACCGATCCAAGCAACGATCTGCAATACAACGAGTTGTTTCAGTGCAGATCTGAGGTACCGATGGAATACAGTGACGTCACCAAGCTGGAAACGAAGTTGATAGCGGGGCTCAAGGACGAGTATTCGTTTTACCAGTCTCTGTTCATTATTATAGACAAACAAAGAGACTACATCAAGTATGACAAAGAGCAGAAAATTGTCGACTTGTACGGGGAAGTAGAGCGAATTTGCAGTCGCATCGGTGAGTCGGAAGAGACAATTGCGAAACTCCGCACCGACAACAAGAATCTTTTTAGTCTCGCCGCCTCCTCGCCCGAAGTGCGTCGATTGGTCAATTCAATCACGACCCTGATTTCCAAGACACTTAAGATCGTTAAAGAAAACGAGGATGTGGCCAGTGGCAAGTATGAAGCAATTCGCGAGCAGTTAGCGCAATTGGAGAAAGGACGAAAGGTTGCTGGGTACCTGTCCCCTGAAGGACGGACACCGCAATATGTCGACAAAAAGAGATAGGCGGGGGCGCTGAATGATGAAAATAGATGACTTTTTTGACAAAACACTGGCGACAGGTTCGAACATGACGCGCAAGTCGAAACCGGCTGACAAACCAAAGCCTGAAGCAACGGCGCCGGCAACAGCGCACAAACTCCAGAAAGAAGTGAAGTCCGGGTCTGCGACTAACTATGTCGATAAGTACGAATCGAGGCGGGAACGGTCTGAGTCAACGATGCAAACCGAATCTTCGTCCTCCATCGACCTGGCACCGGTAAGAAAAGATAGGGTAGAACGCGCCAGAAAGTTGATGGCGGCAGGGGCCTATAATAGCCCAGATGTGACAGACAAGATCATCGATCGTCTACTTGAAA
>CAIVAP010000083.1 GCA_903903945.1 uncultured bacterium
ATCGTCCCAACGCCCGTCCCGATCATGCACTGAACAAGACATTCGATCTCTTTATCGATCTGGGGGCAACAGACGCACAGGCGCATTTTCCGGTTCTGTACGGCTCCGGACTTGATGGTTGGTTTGTGAGAGACTTGGAGAAAGACGCGCACGAAGGAATGGATGCGCTTTTTGAGACCGTAATCGAAAATGTGAAACCCCCTAAGGTTAATCAGGATGGTCCGTTTCTCATGCAGGTCAGCACCTTGGCCTGGAGTGACTATATCGGGCAAATTGGCTGTGGCCGAGTACTCAGCGGCACGCTCAATAAAGGTGAGGAATTCACGCGGTTTATCACACGTTGGAAAGATGCTAATGATCAGGATGCCGGCTGGGATGTGATCGGCTCAGCCAAGGAGAAAGGCATTCATCTCTGGGTGACGCGCGGACTGCAGCGGGTCGAGGCGGACAAGATCAGCGCCGGCGATATTGTTTGGCTGGCCGGACCGAGTGAAATCGGTATCGGAGATACCTTCTCGAGTAGCGAAGATCCAGCGGAGGCTCTCAAACCTTTGGAGATCGAAGAACCGACGGTATCGATGTTTTTTTTGGTCAACACGGGCCCCTTCTCTGGAGCTGACGGCACGGCTATTATGCTGCGCCAACTGAAGGATCGCCTGCAACGAGAGCTACGCGTTAACGTGGCGTTGCGCATGGAAGATCTCGGACGATCCGATGGTGTAAAAGTATCGGGAAGAGGCGAACTGCATCTCGCTATCTTGATCGAAGAAATGCGACGTGAAGGGCTGGAGTTCTGCGTCTCTCGTCCTGAAGTTATCACCCGCGAAGACGTAGATGGAAATACTATGGAGCCGATTGAACAACTAATCATTGACGTCCCTGAGGTATATCAGGGCATCATCATTGAGAAGCTGGCGCGTCGGAAAGGGGAATTGAGAACCGTTGAAAACTCCGGCAGCAATGTTGTCAGGGTCGAGTTCGAAATACCCACCCGTGGACTCATCGGCTACCGGTCTGAGTTCCTGACAGACACGCGTGGTCTGGGGATAATGGCTTCTCGTTTTGTCGGGTATGGCTCTTGGCGGGGCGAGATTGCTTCGCGCAATCGCGGTTCTGTTGTCAGTATCGCCACGGGACCGGCGACCGCATACTCGATTGAAGGTCTACAAGAGCGGGCCGTGATCTTCGTGGAGCCGGCCGAACGAGTCTACAACGGCCAGATCGTGGGAGAGAATTCACGCCCCGACGATATGTCCTGCAACCCAACCAAACGCAAGAACCTGACCAATCATCGGTCTTCCACCAAAGATATTGGAGTCACGCTCGACGTTCCGCGCAGGATGTCGCTTGAACAAGCAATGGAATGGATCGCCACTGATGAATTGGTCGAGGTTACCCCCAAAGCGATTCGGATGCGCAAAGCGATACTGGATGCTCTGCAAAGAAAGCGGGCGCAGAAGATGCAGCCCATAATTACGCGAGGGCTTGGCGCCGCGTCTGCACCACCTCCGGCATAATAGACCACTCACCGCTTCCATTCTAATAGAGATATTGTCCGGCTAAGAGAGTAATCGACCAATCTTCTTTTCCTTGCCTCGCGTTTCCAGACCCCCTATCGTAGTCCAAAAGGCTGGAACAAGAGATTGCTAATATGAACTTGTCAAATACACACGGTTTGGGACACACCGGTCCACATGTGCTCACTTCCCGATTGGCAATTCGAGATAACTTGGGTGCTTGGCGTCGTGGTACACCTTAATATGTGCTGTCCGCGCGTCGTTGCCCGTCTCCTCAATGACATTCTTCCCACTGTTGTAGTTCTTCTGGATGTAGATCGAATTGGGACAAGTAATCACCAGGCGAAGTCGGCTCCCCTTGGCGACATAGCGCGAAAACCAATAAAAGCCCGTGAATTCGTATTCTAGGATTTCTCCGGGTTTGACCAGTTTCTCCTCCCGGAGAGATTCACGAAAGCGAGCCCGCAATCGGTCACTAGCCAGGGAGATGCTCTTTCCATCCGGCATGATCTCGTACAATGTTGCTTGGAAGTCGGCGTCCGGAACATCCATAGAAATCCAAAGGACCAGCTTGGTATAACCGCTCACCTCTGTGCTTTCGGCAAATGGTTTTGTGTGATAGACCAAGCCATTGCCAAACAAGTTCAGGGCATAACTTTCATCTGTCAAATAGTTCTCGACCTCTTCTTTTTCCAACTCGGCTGGCCGCGTGTCAAGAGGATCGTATACGAAGCTGTCCGGTGCGTATTTTGTCGCTCTTGCTTCCGTAAGATATCCGGAATGGAAAGCGTCATTGGTGCGGCCGCCATCGGAATCGAGGTAGTATAGGCGTTTATCGGCGCCAATAGCTTCGAGCGAGTCGGCATACTTCCACTCATCCTTTCCGACGACATAGTAGGCAACGCGATTTTTCAGAAACCCGGGCTTTTGACCGGATTTGAGTACCCAATCGTACCAGTCCTTGTGAAATTTATTCATGTCGAATACGCTCGAATCTCCGAACACCAGACCACCGAATTCCTTGATCGGGGAATATGTTCCTGCATGGTCCCATGGTCCCAGGACGAGATAGTGGCGATCCTTTGCTTCCCTTGAACCGAACTTCATGTGCTGTCTGTAGAATCCTAATGCACCAGGCTGGTCGCCGTCGTTGTATCCTGTAATTGTCAGGATTGGCATGTTGATCCGAGCAAACTGGTCATCGTTGGGATTGTAGGCGTCCCAGAAAGAGTCCGGTGATGGATGAGCGAGCCATTCTTGAAAAATGGCGGATGGGTTGCCGACAATCTGATCAAGCTCCTTTAACGCGCGATGCTCCAAGTATAGTTCACGGAACTTCTGGATCCAAAACTGGGAGTCGGAGAAGAGCTTTCTATTAAGCGTTACTCCGCTCGTAATGGTGATCCATTGTATGTCAAAAAGATCCCAAATGTTCTTCCAACACGGGAGATCGATCGAAGGCATCCCCGCGGCAGTCGGCACGATGGTCTTCAAGCCCGGTGGAAATTCCTTGGCCGTGGCCCACTGGTCGTAACCGTCATATGAGGCGCCATTCATGGCGATGCTGCCGTTGGACCATGACTGCCTGACCAGCCAGGCAACAATATCGTAACCGTCCTTCGCTTCCTGCAGAAAGGGAGTAAATATGCCCTGCGAATTGCCGCGCCCGCGGGTGTCGACAATGACGGAAGCATAACCGTTCTGGGCAAAATAATAGGCGTCGGCATGATATGTGTCGGCGATATAGGGCGTCAATGTGAGTATGACCGGGAGGGGGTCGGCCCCCTTCGGCATGTAGACCGTTGCATTGAGTTGGATGCCATCCCGCATTGGGATCTTGACGCCCCATTGGAGGTCAATCGACGAGGAATGCGATGTGCCGGCAACCTGCGCGAACAGACCGCAAACGAGAAACAACACACAAGCGACCAACATCGACGCGGTTTTGGCAAACGTCATGACCAATCTCCTCTTTTTGAATTTGTTATCCTGTCCCAGCTCCTAACTCCGGAGAGCCCAAAATCCTTCGAAAGCTTGCGCAAATAAACGATAACGAGTAGTGCAAGCACAGACATTTTTCAAATCGCAAATAATCCTGCCGCGCCATAATACGCAACTGTAATTAAGGCACAAAGTAGAATAAACTCACCGGAATGTCAATGCGAAATAATTGGAGGTGGGGGGATCGAACCCCAGACTCGCGTTGTCGGGCGAGGAATCACACCCTATTGTGACCAAATCGGTTCTCAATACACCTTAACAGGCGCGAACCTTACCGAATAGAACTTTTTTCCTTGCCTCCCGCTCTTAGACCACCTATCGTAATCCCAGCGGTCAATACATGAACTAGAAAACTGTCACAAACTGAGCGGAGGGATAATCCATGAAACGGTTTTTGCCTTTGACACTGGCGCTGCTCTGCGCGCTGTTCATCGCAGGGTGTATTGACTACGAGGAAACGCTCGAACTTAACGCCGACGGTTCAGGCACTATGGCGATGCATCTCGCCGTCTACATAAAGGATATTGAGGCGATTGACGAAATGATGGGATCTTCCTCAGTAGATTCAACTCAGGACACCGCAACGTTCACGCTGTTTACGCGCGAGGATCTGGAGAAGAAACTCAAGGAGCGTAAGAGCACCGTCAAGCTACTCGACTTCAAAGAACAACGGAGTGAGTCCACCCTTGTATATGACTTCAAGTACTCGTTCAAGGACCTTCAGGAAATGCTGGAGATCAGCGAGCAAATGGGCAAGAACGAGATGACGGGCGGATCGGGCAGCGAAATGATGACCGAACCGGACAGCGAACTCGGAAGCGAACCCCCCGGCAAACCAGAAATCACGTTTAGTAAAGACAAGTCCGGACAGTGGCAGTATGCTCGCAAATTTGAGGCTGCCGGAATGGGAGAAATGATGCCGGTGGCGGAGGACTCGTCGAAGCCGGAGAATCCAAGTTTAGACAGTGCCGAATCGATAGACTCCCTTGTTGAACCGTTGGTCGAGGGGGTTGACACCATGATGGCGCAGATGGGCTCGATGATGACCGGTATGGCGGACATGATGACGAAGGCCTTCGCAAACCACAAAATGCGGATGACGGTCAAATTCCCCGGCACAGTCGTGGAGTCAAATGCGACGTCGACGAACGGCAACACGGCAGTTTGGGAATATAAGTTCACTGACATGGCAAAAGCGCCTAAGCAGCTTCAGGCAACGATCAAACCCTGATCGAGAGTGATCGGCATTCAGGATTGCGGTAAGGCCGGAGAGGTTGTCCCAGAAATTGTAGCAAGACGTTGATTTTGTAGGTGCGAATTTATTCGCACAACTTCGATTCATCGTTCTTGATTGAACCGGAGTGGTTTGGCGGAGAAGGTCTTCATGCGCCATGTACGACATGCGAATAAATTCGCACCTACAACGCTTCAAACCGACTTGTGGGACAACCTCCGGGTTCCTCTCAACTATTGGAGGTTGGACGAAAGGCTGTATCTTGGAAATCTCGGTTAGACAATATGGCAGTCCTCCCCATCGGGCAGCCGTTCTCCACGGAGGACCGGGGGTTCCTGGATATATGGCGCCTGTCGCGCGGGAGTTGGCAAAGATAGTGGGTGTTCTTGAACCTCTGCAGTCCGCGAACTCGCTTGAAGGACAGATAGAGGAGTTGAGGACTCAGCTGGTCGACCACGGCAACCCGCCGATGACGGTGATCGGTTCATCATGGGGCGCGATACTGGCGTTGTTTCTGGCGGTGAGACATCCAGAACTCGTGGAGAAGGCCATCCTGATCGGAAGCGCTGTCTTCGATGCTGAGAACTCCGATCGAGTGAAAACGCGGCGACTGGAGCGACTGACGCAGGTGAATCGCGCCAGACACGACACGATATTGCGCGAGTTGACGCAGGCCTCCGGCGATGAACGTGAGAGACTATTCGCAGAATGGGCCGACATATTTTTTGAAGCGGATGTATACGATCCCCTGACTCGAGACCTCGAGGTTCTGGAAACCCAGCCTGATCTGAACGAGAAAGTCTGGTTAGACTTTAAGGTGCTCAGGGATCGTCCGAATTTCCTCGCCGGCGAATTCTCCAAAATTAACGTTCCCGTGATCGTCATCCACGGAGAGTATGATCCCCACCCTATCGAAGGCATCCGTCCCTTTCTGGAAGGCTGCCTTCGGAATGTCAGATTCGAGATGCTACCGCAATGCGGACATTACCCGTGGATAGAAAGGCGAGCCCGGGAGCAGTTCTTCGAAATCCTGACAAGAGAACTGCAATAGGGACTGTTGAAAAACCTCGAAGTTGTCATTGCGAGGAGTCATGGTGGGTGGAGGCGTGGAGAGGCAATGACGACGAAGCAATCCGCGCACCGGCATCTGGAGTGCGTGGATCGAGATTGCTTCGTCGTGCTCCCCAACCCACGTCAGCACCCAGCACTCCTCGCAATGACACGGTTAGGGCGTTTTCAACAGCCCCAATAGACCCGTTCACACCGGATTATGGCCGCAACCGGTTCACTTCGCGAGATGCGAACTCACAAGTTTATTCAATCACGGGCTTAGGCGGATCGATGTTCGTGATCTTGCCAAATTCCGACAGCGACTTTTCGAACGTCTCCGGTTTACCAACCACGATGTACGTCAGTTGATCCGGTTTTAGATACTTCTGTGCCACCTGCTTAACATCCGCCAGCGTCGCGCGGCGATAGTTTTCCAAATACTTATCGTAGTAATCTGGAGGATAACCATCGTACTCCAACGACATTAGGTTGCTCACGATCTTCGAGGAAGTATCGAACCTGAACACAAGACGATTGATAATCGAGTTCCGGGCCTCTTCGAGTTCCTGCTCGGTGACGCCATCTTTGCGAATCTTCTCGATTTCTTCCGTGATAATCTTGGTCGCTTTGTACGCTGTCGCGCTTTTGGTCTGGCAATCGGCGGCAAACGTACCATAATCGCGTGAATCAGTGTCGAAACTTGAACCGACGTGATACGCCAGACCTTCGTCGGAACGTACGCGACTAGTCAGGCGAGAAGTGAACGAACCGCCACCGAGCACGTAGTTCAGGAGTCCGACGGCATAGCGGTCGGGATTGTCGCGCTTGATGCCGAGTTCACCGATCATAAGATAGGCCTGATTGATGTCTTTCTTGACTTGATAGACACCCGGATGATAAGTAAAAGCAACTTCAGGCTGCGAAGGAAGCGGCTGCGAGGACTTCTTCCAGTCTCCGAAGTATTGCGTTATCTTGGACAGAAGTTCTTTCTTGTCGAAATCCCCTGAAATGCCAAGCATGATACCGTTGGGCACGAAAAAGCGCTGGTGATAGTCAACAAGATCCTGAACTGTTAACCCCTTGACAGATGACCAATCCAGAATCCTGCCGTTGGGATGATCGCCATAAAGCGTATTGGAGAAGTAAGTGCTCACCAGGCGACTGGGAGTGTCGTTGCGGCGTTTGATCTGGTTCTTGATATCAGTCTTGGCGAGATCAAGTTTCTCCTCCGGGAAAGCGGGGTTACGTAACAAATCCGCCAGCAGTTTCAGTCCCACGTCCTGGTCCTTCGAGAGAACGCTGAGTGATGCCGAACCAGATTCCGAACCAATCGAAGTCTCCAGCGACCCGCCGATGTATTCGAGAAGAATGTTCAATGAGTCGCCGCTGATTGACTTGGTGCCACCGGACCTCATTACGGTCCCGACTAAGGAGGAGAGACCGTTCTTTTCCAGAGGATCATAGATGCTCCCGCACCGGACCATAGCCGTTACATTGAACAGCGGAAGTTTGTGATCTTCGTAGAAGTACAGAGTCAGCCCATTTTCCAGCACTATGCGTTCGATGCCGGCGCCTAAATGCGGGATCGTGAGTTCAATCTTCCCCTTGGACAAGCTTTCAATAGTTTTTGAGGCGGTCGATTTCGCCGGCGGAGTCTGCGCTTGAGTAGCCGATGCTGCCAAGATAAGCAGAGTGATCGCATAGAATATTAGTCTCTTCATTGTCTGTCTCTCCTCACTTGTTTTTCCTGGGTGCAGCGGCTGCCGATTGCTCCCCTTCGGGTCTGACGATAGAGACTACCGAACGGTTCTTCTTGACGAGGTAGTTGTTCACAACCCGCATGACGTCATCAGCCGTTACCGCCTTCACAGCCTTGCTGCGATTGAGGAAATCGCGCCAATCTCCGGTCATGATTTCGCTGTTGGCAATACGGGAAGCCAGTCCTCTATTGGAATCCATAGACCGCCACAACTGCGCATCAACCTGGTTACGCACTCTCTGCAGTTCCCACTCAGTCACTTTTTCGGTTTTCAGGCGATCGATCTCGGCATAGACCGCCGTCTCCAACTCTTGAACGGTGTGGTCGCCATAAGGGGAAACATCGCAGGAAAATGTGCCGGGGTATCGTGAGTAGTCTACGCTCGCGCCAGCCGTGCCGAGCTTTTTCTCGCGGATATTTTTGTAGAAGCGGCTGGTGCGTCCAGTCGATAGAATATTGGCCGCCACTTCGAGTGCCGGCAGATCAGGATGGCCGATCTGAGGAGTTTGCCAGCAGATGTAGGCCGTAGGATTGGCATCGTATTCGACTTCCGCACGCCTTTCTCCCGCCTGCGGCGCATCTCTGGTTACAACCGGCCTGGGAAGAGGTTGCGGAGGTATCATGCCGAAATACTTCTCGCAAATCGCGAACACAGAGTCGGCATTTACATCTCCCACAATGACGGCGACAGCGTTTGACGGAGAGTAATGAGACTTGAAGTACTGCTCGACATCTTCCCGTTGGACAGTCTGAAGATCACTCATCCAGCCGACAACCGGCCATCTATAGGAAGAAGCCCAATTGACAGTTGCCGCGGTTGCCTCCGCGAGACGACCTCGCGCCGTGTTTTCGTCGGATAGACGTCGTTCTTCCATAACCACATCGCGTTCAGAATAGAACTCGCGCAGCACGAGATTGGCCATCCGATCGCTCTCCAGAAACGCCCATAACTCCAAGCGATTCTTCGGAAGAGAAACGTAATACTGGGTACCGTCATTGCTGGTCGAAGCGTTAAGCATGGAGCCGCCGTTCTGCAAGTACGTGCTCCACATTTCGTCCTTGATGACATACTGCTTCTGTTCCGCCTGTGCATCCGCCATTTGTTGGCGCAACTGCTTAAGCCGTGTTGAGTCAAGCGGATTGAGGGGACTCGAAAGCTTTACCTGTTCGGCGTATGCCAGATGTGCCAGTGAATCGATCCTGGCCATGATCGGAACTTCGGCTGCGTAATTTGACGTACCGACGATTTTGGTCCCCTTGAATAACATGTGTTCAAGGAGATGTGATGAACCGGTGATACCGGGGTATTCGTCAACCGAACCGGTATTAAAGCGAATGATCGACGAGAAAACCGGCGCCGAATGGTTCTCCAGCACCAGAATTCTCAGGCCGTTGGCCAGAGTATGCTTTTTCACGTCCAATTGGACGTCTGCCGACTGCGCCCAGGTCAGCGCCGTGAGAAACATAAAAGCGCAAGTTACGAGGGAAAGACGACTTCTAAACACAGGCACTCTTCCTTGTTTTACGGGACGATGATTGATGGTATCTGTCGGGGATCAAGGACTTCCATTCCTTTTGATGAAGCGATTGGGTTCCACCGTTTCAAACCGATTGCCGAGAACAGACAAAGGTACATTTTGTCTGGTGGGCTGGCAAGCCCTTATCTGCTGGAACACCAGTGTCTTTCGGTTGGGGAACTGAACTCATCTGGCGACTGTTTTAGTAACAGCGGTCAGAAACTGGTTGGATTTGGGCGGTGATAGAGCATGAGAACGGTAGAATCAGATGCAGTATAGAGCTAAGATGATCGGCCATGTGTTTGTATGGGGATTGTCGGCGGCTGCGATCGTAATTGGACTGAGACCGCCAACAGTAATGTCTGCGGGCAATTCGACGGAGAAAACTATGATTTACAACAAGTTGACACCTGACGAAGAACGCGTAATACTGCATAAGGGGACCGAGATGCCATTCAGTGGCAAATACTATCTGTACAACGCCGATGGAACTTACACGTGCAAGCGCTGCGGTGCTCCTCTGTACCGCTCGACGGACAAATTCGATGCCGGTTGCGGCTGGCCAAGTTTTGACGATGAGATACCGGGAGCCATCAAACGAGCACCGGATGCTGACGGTGTAAGCACGGAAATCACCTGCGCTCATTGCGGCGGTCATCTTGGACATGTATTTGTGGGAGAGGGCTTTACACCCAAGAATGTCCGCCATTGCGTCAATTCGATCTCCTTGAATTTTGTCCCCGCACATGAGATGGAAAAAACCGGCTCCCCGAAAGTTGTGCTGGCATCACATAAGGCGCCACCTGAAAAGGCATATTTCGCCGGCGGGTGCTTCTGGGGTACGGAATACATGCTGGAGAAGACTGAAGGCGTGATATCCGTCCGAGTTGGTTATATGGGCGGGCATACAGCCAACCCAACGTATCAGCAGGTTTGCGAAGGGGGAACCGGGCATGCGGAGACGGCCGAGGTAGTATTTGATCCGACGAAGACGAACTACGAGAAACTGGCGCGGCTCTTTTTTGAGATTCACGATCCGACCCAGAAGAACCGTCAGGGACCTGATGTCGGTGAGCAGTATCGCTCGGCTGTTTTCTACGTAGACGACACTCAGAAGCAAATTGCCGCCAAGCTGATTGACATACTGAAAAGCAAAGGATACAACGTCGTTACGGAATTATCCAAGGCTGGAACATTCTGGCAAGCGGAAGACTACCATCAGGATTACTACGATCACACCGGCAAACAGCCGTACTGCCATTTCTACCAGAAGCGGTTCTGAGGCAGCCCGGCAATTCATCCCGGAATCACCAACCGCAACCAATGGCGGCTACAGACGTAGAATATCTACTGAAAGCCAAACTCAGGTTACTAAGATAGGAGAAAATGCTGATGCCAGACACATTCCCGTTGCCAATCACAAACCTACCCGAGGCCGACATACCCATCAAGGGGCTGAAAGCTTACATTTCACAGGCAGTCAACCATCAGATCATCTTCATGGAATTCTCCGAGGATGCCGAGGTTCCCGAGCACTTTCATGAAAGTCAATGGGGAATTGTCCTCGAAGGCCAGATCGAACTTACGATTGACGGCGTAAAACGGCTCTATTCCAAGGGCGATCGCTATTTCATTCCGAAGGGGATCACGCACTCGGCAAAGATATTTGCGGGCTATACCGACATTACTTTTTTCAACCAAGCTGATCGTTACAAGGTGAAGCCGAAATAGCCGATCTATCGTACGGGGCAGATCATACGGTGACCAGCCCTATTCATCATGTGTATAAAGCGCAGCTTCACTCGTAGAGATTGGCGAGTGTAAGCTTCAATTCTTTCTCCTGGCCGTTGCGTTCAACGACAAATGAAAACTTGGTGCCCGGTTCCTGTTGCAACATTTCTCGGACCGCTGTCAGCCCATCGAAATACTTCACGGCGATGCCGTTGATTGCCTTCACAACATCACCCTCCTTGAAACCGGCCTTCGCCGCAGGAGTCCCCGGCGAGACAAAAATCACAACCGGTATGTCGGATTCGCCGCGCTTAAACTGCACACCGGAATTGTCAATTGGGAATGGCTGGTTGAACTTGTCACCTTTTTCAACAATCAGCTTCTCATGCGCATAGTCGCAGTAGATGACGAAGTTCCTGAACAGAGTATTGCCCAAGGCTCCGATCTCATCGGACTTGATAGCCGTGTCGGCAGCACCTGTTGAGAAAGAGACAATCGGGTTGTCTATTCTATACCCGGCAAACTCAAAACTCTTGCCTTTCACAGAGCCGGTTCTGAAAGCAGAGCCGGCGCCACGCCCGAGTCCTTCCACGATCTTCCGCGTCGTGAAACCGTTGCGCACGGCATAAGCACCGTCCAGACTCGTTCCGGACGCTCCCATATCGAACACCCAGGATCCCTTATAAACGCCATCCAATGTCGCATCAGCCCTAAACAGGTTCTCCTTCAGGTGCATATTGACCTCATGTCCGTCACCGAGATACTTGAACGTTTCCGGATCATAGAAGGACAGAGTCAGATTGGCGTAATCAACCTTCGTAATAAACCGTGACAAGAAGTCAAAACCGAGAATCCCCGCACAGTCAAATCCTATGGTCTGATTCAGTGCCTTCATATCGAGCACGGCGACTGTCTGGCTGTCGAACTCGACGCCGGGAAGTTCATAAGGAGGAAGCGTAGCAAGTTTCAGACTCACTTGCGTTCCGGCTGCACCAAGCCCCTTCAAATCTCCCTCCAGTTTGAGTCCGAGTTCCTTGGCAAAGGCTTCGGAGATACATGTCATACCTGCGCCAGTGTCCAAAACCCAAATCCGCTCCTTGCAGCCGACCTTGACGATTACGAAGATGTGATTTCCGATAAAGCGGAACGGAATGTTCTCTGCGCTACCGCCGGAAGAGAAATGGTAGTCCTTGCCCGTCTGCTCGATCGGCTCAAAGATCAATGTGTCGACTGGTGGATTTGATTCGAACTTGGTGAGGGTAACTTCTTGTATCTGACCGGAATTTAGCGAAGTCTCTTTCGACCAGAAAGGCACCTGCAGGCCACTAATCTCGCGATAGTCTCCGCTGAATGTCTCTTTCCGTTCCTCCCCCTCAGTGGTTTCACTCTTTTCGAGGAGGAAGGTCTCCGCATTAATGTAATTGGTGATGGCATCGCTGTTGATGTTGTTCACGATCTTGATGACATAGCAATCCTTGTCCTGTACCTTTTCCACCCCCGTCAATGTGACTTTGAACACGTTGGATTTCGGGTTGGCGTATTCATAGTCGGCCATAAGTCTCTTGAGTTGCCGGCGTTTAATCGTCGGCTCATCAAGTTTGGTGATCTTTTGCAGTTTGCCGTTTGAGTCGACTACCCACTGATATCGGCCGTTGTCCCCCTGGGTCATCTTGAACACACCCAGGTCAACCTCGGTGCGCGAACGATCGGGCTGCTGGGACCATGATTTGAGAGTCCCTTTGAGACCGGCAACAGCCAGTGTTCCTTCTACATATTGGGTACGTTCCGCCTTGAGACGATCCAAACCGCCGTTGGCGTTAAAACTGAGCTTGAGGATCTCATAGGGATCCGTCAAGTTGCTCTTCGCTGCCACGACTGTGGCACATGTTGTTACCACCAATGTGATGAGACAGATTTTGCGCAGGCTAGCCATTGTTTTTCTCCCTTCGGTAGTTCTGACGCGCGCGGCCACCGGAATGTTTCAACTCCACGAGTGATGATCACAGTATGCAATTTCCAAGCGCCGCCCGATACGCTACTACATACTCATCCAATAACTTGCCTTTATCAAGAAAAAATTCTGCGCATTGCCGGAAAACATGCGCTCCACATCACGCGACATATCCAAATTGTTCGTCTTTGGATCGAACTCCGGTCGTGAACGCGTCCAGACCAAATATAGCGTGCTGCCAGGTCGATACTCCCAGCGAATCAGCAGAGTTGAATTCATTTCCGAGTAGTTGTAGTCGGAGTTGGGTCCCGAAATCGGATCGGAATACGTGTTGCCGCCAAGGTAGTAGCGATACTTGTAGTAGTCCAACCCCGAGGCGAGGCCTTGCGTAGAGAGCTGTACCGACAAGTTGCGATTCAGGACTACTGAAGCCGACGCTTCGAGATATAACTCATCTCGGTTGAGATCGGCAAACACTGACTGCTCGCCGGAGTTCTCGACCCAGCGGATGCCGTTGCGCTCACGCTTGTAGTTCATGCCGGCTGAGAATTCCAAGTTGCTGCGGGGACGAAGCCCAAACCCCATATAGTTAGCCCACCAGGTTCCGCCACGGTCCTGTCCGCTGCCGGGATTCCAATTGAACCAGAGCATCTTGCGTTGGTCGGTTGTCAGACTGGCCCACCAGCTCCATGTTGGGCGCACCGGCCATTCCCACAGACCGTTGCCACGCGTTTCCAGATCGCTATACTTTTCCCCCTGAACGGAAATCCCACCACCAAAGTACCAGTAGTTGGTGAAAGTGATGTTGGTGTTGAAGTTCCCGCCCAAATTATAGCAAACACCATCGGAATTCCAGCCGGAGTAGTAGTTGAAGTTGTTGTAAGTTTCCTTGAAGATCCACCAGCGATCCGTTGTCCTATATTGTAACCACCCCCATACGGAGCGGCTATCCGCTCGAGATGTGTACCCCAGACGATTGAGATTCAGGTATCGGTCTCTGATAGTACCACCAAACCCGCCGCGAACGTGCTTTCCGCCGCTCTTTTCAAACGTCACATCGACACCATATCCCGTGTGTCTATTGTTCAATTTACTGAAGACAGTCTGACCATAGAAACTCCAGGCGTTGTTGTTGGTGCAGAGCCGCCAGTCGACACCGCCGGTGGTTGCCGGCAGACGATTCGCCTGACTGGCCAATGTCAACGCACCGCCAACACTTGAGTTTCGGAATAGCTCTTGTTTGATTCTCAGGACGTTGTAACTGGCCTCGGGTTCTACTATCCCTTTCCGGGTAACCTTTGTCGAATCAAGACCGGTATTCGTATAGGCGACGTATTCCGCCTCCTCTCTCTGGGTGACCGAGCTGAGCAACGCTATCGAAGTTCGCTTGAATAGCTTGCCAGTCAACTTGGCAGCGCCCAAGATCGTCGTCGCTTTCGGATAGTTAGTGTAGTAGGCAAACTCTGGATCAGTTATTGACCCGCTCGGTGAGCGCCCTATCCGCCGGGAATAAAACAGACTGAACGACGTTTCGAAGAGATCGGACCCTTCGAGGAAAAATGGTCGGCGCTCCGTAAGAAAGGTCTCGTAAGTTGTTAGATTGAGAACTGGCTGGTCAAGTTCGACCTGCCCGAAATCAGGGTTAATCGTGGCATCCAGAACCAGATCGCTGGATATGCCGTATTTAAGATCAAGTCCGGCATTCTTCCCGAAGCTGCGGCCGTCAGGATTGCCCTCGCTCCCGGGTTCAATCTGTTTGCTGGAGACTACGTACGGTAGTAGTTCTGCGTGGCTGGTTGGCTTGACACCTGTCAACTGCGTCAAGTGACCGAAATTGGATACAAACCCACCCTTGGCCACAGGCGTAAAAGCCCAACCATCGGTTTCGCTCTTACGATTGATTAGGCGGATGAAGTCGATTCCCCACGTATTCTGATCTTTCACGGCAAAGCGGAGACAATGATATGGAATGCGCATCTCGCACGACCAGCCCCACGGCTGGAGCTTCACTCCGCTCTCCCACACCGCATCCCAATCCATATCAGAGCTGCTCTCATTGTAATAGCGACAGTCGCGCTGCACCCCGGATGCGTTGACTTCAAACGCGTTGCCATTCTGATGATCATGGAAGGGGTCAATCCGCAGCGTCACGTGGTCAGATTGTGATGTGCGATCGCGGCGCACCAGTTGCCGAGAAACTTTGTCCGGTTCGGAATCATAGCACCAGAAGGCGGCATAGATCGCCTGGTCATCGTAGGCTACAGCCACCAGAGTCGATTCGGTAACCGGCATGCCTTCCAACGGGTCGCGCTGGATCGTCAATCGTCCTTTTTGCAGGCTCGGACTGCACCAGACAGAATCGTCAATCATCCCGTCGATCGTAGGAGGATGAGGGTTGATGCGGTAAGCTTTCAGTTCCGGTATGATCTGGGTCTCGACCTTGACAGGGTCACCGAATGTCGCGGAATGCGCGGCGATAACGATCAATGCTGTAGCAAGGCAGAGCGATAGCCTGAGTTTCATGAACTCTCCTACTTCCAGGATAATGTATTCCGCCCATGCTGCAGCGACGACAGTCTTAGTAGACGAAAAAATGGCGAAAAAGTTTCGTCTGAGTAACAATGTTGCAGTGCTTCAGCCTCAACGTTACCAATTTCGCACTGTCAGCACTCTTGATGTTCTCCGTTGAACTTCTATATTCTCTGCTGACAATCATGGAGGACCAACATGGCACGGCCATTGAAGTGTTTGCTGATGATCGCGAGGAGTTGTGAGTTCACAATCAAGATTTAAGCACCTGTTCAGATTCGAACACCGTAAGCAACCGCTCGTGTCGAAGCAATCATTTGTTAAACGACTGGTCTTTGCCGCCGTTCTTTCTACCGTTCTGCTGACGGTCTGGACTGTAGTCGGCATGATCGGCTACCATGCGCTGGCTGGATTGGGGTGGGTCGACGCCTTCCTAAACTCCGCTATGATCGTCGGGGGCATGGGGCCGGTGGACATATTGAATAACCAACCTGCCAAGGTCTTCGCCGGATTTTATGCCATACTCAGCGGTGTCGTTTTCTTGAGTATTTTCGGACTGTTGATCGGGCCGGTGTTCCACCGTTTTCTGCACCGGTTCCATCTCGACACTGACGGACGCGAAGAGTCGCAGCACAATAGTATCGGACCCAAGACGCCGCTCGACTAGCAGGTTGCTGAAAAACCGCCTTTCAATCTGATTGTTTTATCGGTTTGGCGATTTTGCGGTAAGAGGATTTGGTTTTGTCGACTCGGCGACCTGTGATTGTTGCCAGGCGAGTGACGGTGCGGTACTTGACGGTACTTTTATCCCCTCTAAGTTCACGTCAGCGCAGGCTCCGGCCTGAGTTTCGCCATGCGCAAGAGATTGTAGGATGCTCCGACCATCCAGACCGCCGGTTGCGAATGAATGGCTTGCGTTTTGAGTCAAGGAGTTGCGATTTTGTCTAAATAGGATTTGAAGTCCGCGAGAGCCACCGGGCCCCATCCTCTTCCGGATAATGATCACAAACAATCGTCCGTGAAAGGGCGAGCCGGCATCTAGATCGAGACTCCCCCGACCTGCAGCGGATCGTCGATGGCAACCAGTTCTTTCTGAATATAGCCCTCGGCATAGCCGACGCGAATTCGCATGCCCAGTTCACGGTCCCTGACACGCATATATTCGAAAATGTCCACGCCGGTAATAAACACCTTGTTGGCGGCATCGTCAACGTTGAACTGCGAACGGTAGCATTTGACCGCCTCGATCTTGCGCTCGAATTGCGCCGTGATATCAACTGCGAATGATATCTCGTAACTACGGTAGTACGATGCGTAGATGATCTTGCGCGGTCGGTGCGGCTCTCCGGAGAGTTGTGCTTTCTTCAAACCTGCAAAGTAGCAAGCGTCGAAGCCGAGTTGAGAACAGACTCGGTGATCGGGATGGCGTTGCTCCCAGTGCGGCAAAATCACCAGTTGTGGTCGGTAATCACGGATCTTCTGCGCCAGCAAAGCACGCGACGCCAAATCATTCTGCAAATGCGCATCGGGCAAGCCAAGGTTGTCACGCACGTTCACACCAAGAAGCTTCGCTGCCGCCACCGCTTCCTCGTTGCGCGTTTCCGCATCCCCTTTAGAACCCATCTCGCCGGCGGTCAGATCGAGCATGGCCACAGCATAGCCCTTGTCAATCAGTTTTGCTATTAAGCCGCCGGACGTGATTTCCAAATCATCCCGGTGCGCCGCTATCGCCAAACAATCAACCACTATTGCCGTTTCCTTTCTTTGTGATCACCGAAAGATAATAGTCCTCATATTGCTTTACCAGCAAATCCGAAGCGAAGCGATTTACCGCCGTAGCGCGGGCCGCCGCCTTCATCTGGGTCAACTTGGCGCTGTCCTGCAATAGTTCGACCGCTGCCTTGCCCATAGAGGCGACGTCGCCGACCTCATACAAATATCCATCAAGACCATGCGTCACAACTTCGGGTAACCCACCCGTTCGGCTGGCAATCACCGGCACGCCGCATGACATCGCCTCCAGCGCCGCCAAACCGAAAGACTCGGTTTGCGACGGCAGGAGAAACAGGTCGGCGGCCGGCAAAATCGATTCGACGGAATCCTGTGAACCGAGAAATATGACGTCGTCATCTATGCGATATTCCTTCGCCAAGTGTTCAACCAGAGCCAAATCCGGCCCGTCACCGATCAGCACCAATTTGGACTTGACCTGCGCATGAATCAGTCGGAAGATCGCGACCACGTCGGCCGTACGCTTCACCGGGCGGAAATTCGACAGATGCACAATGATCTTATGATCGTCTTGCGTAAACGGCAGTCGCAGACAAACGTTGCTGTCCGGCTTGAAGACCTCGGTGTTGACGAAGTTGTAGATCACTTCGATATGTTTGTCAAGACCGAAGACGGCAATCGTCTCTTTCTTGATCGCCTCCGATACGGCAGTCACCCCGTCCGATTCGTTAACCGAGAACTTCGTGATCTCAAAAAATGACCGCTCACTGCCGACCAAGGTCACATCCGTGCCATGCAACGTCGTGATGACTTTGATTCGGCAATCCCGCGCGATCTGCTTAGCCAAAAACGCAGCCGGTGCGTGAGGAATGGCATAGTGCACGTGTAGCAGATCGAGTTTCCAGCGACACATAACATCCGCCATCTTGGCCGCCAAGGACTCGGTGTAGGGCGGGTACTTGAACAACGGATAGCTCGAGACTTCAACTTCATGGAAAAATACATTCTCGCGAAACCGGTCGAGACGGAACGGCAATGCATAGGAAATGAAATGCACCTGATGACCGCGCGCCGCCAGCGCCATGCCCAGTTCGGTCGCCACGATACCCGATCCACCCATGACAGGATAGCAGGTAATTCCGATTTTCATGTGGCCTCGCCTTCGGTTTGATCAAGATAAATCATATGGTGAACTCCGCTGTTGCAGTCGGTCGCGCCCAAGAGTCGGTCGATGATCCAATGGCCATATTTGGCAATATAGTAGTTGACTGGAAACGCGCGCTCCTGCAATTGCCGTGCTGGATGTAAATGAAACGCCACACGCTCCAACTGCGCACGTACCGTCTGGTTCTTCTTGCGGTGCGCTTGAAAGACCTTCTCCTCAAGACTCTTGATCTCAACATCAATACGACCGGCGATGCGCGCCGCATTGGTGACAAGCCCATGATCGCTTGGATCAAGCAATTGCGCAATCCCCCCCAATCTTTGTCTGACATTATCGCGCAGATCGGCAAACATCGAGTCAAAGTCGGCAGGGTATGTGCGTTTCATGGCCTTTGTGATCTGTTGCCCTACATCACCCAGAAACTCCTCGAAAGTAAGATCATACTTCTCCATCAGCCGAGTAATGCTGCGCTCTACAATAGTCGCCGAGAAACGCGGATAGATCACCGGCGGTACCTCGTCGAATAGGTCGAAAAGCTCCCGCATTTGCGCAAAATAAGCTGCTTCCGCCGGACCCGCAAAATAAATGAGTGTCGGGAAAATGTGACTTTGAACGATCGGTCGCAAAAACACGTTTGGCGCAAAAAGCGACGGAGTGTCGGCAACTCTCGCCTCCAGAGCAGACTGATCAACGTACTTGCCGTCCACGATAAATCCATCGGCTGCGAAATCGATGCGTGTACGCTTGCCGTCGCAGAAAAAGAGGTTGGCGTAATCGCCTGCTTTCGTCACTTGTTGATGGTATCCCCGTAACTCCAAACTTGCGCTACCGTTCTCAATTGCGCGAGCGCCTTCTTCGCGGAGCTTCAACTCCTGCTGAAACACCGGCACTGCCAGACGGCGGAATTCATCATCGCTGGGGTCGACGAAGATCAGCCCCGTATTTTTGAATAGATAACTGAGATACTTGCCGAAGGCGGTCACAATTGATTCGCCCGGCTGATAGCATTCCCGAAGTCGAGCCATCAGCTCACCGCGAAATTCGGTATCAGGGAGTGCCTGTTCATATTGATCTAACAGAGCGAGGATGGCATCGTCAAAACGAACCGAGCCCATAGTCTGGCCGTCCGGATGCTGTTTGGGTTGGTAGACCAGCTCAAGCAACTTCTCATCCTTGCCTGGAACAACGACCTTGGCCACCTCGTCGAAATCGGCATCATCGGCCGCAAGCCAAAAGATCGGCACTACCGCCGACTGC
>CAIVAP010000084.1 GCA_903903945.1 uncultured bacterium
AGAATCTTGCCGTGATGGCGCGTTCCCGGGAAAGCGCTGACACGAAGTTCCACGTCGGCGCCTGGGTTAAGCAGATCAAGATCGGACTCGCGTAGATCGACTTCAACCATCAGCGACTCTGTACGAGCAAGCTGCAGCAGATCTCTGGCGTCGGCGGCACCGATCATCACTCCGGTAAAAGGGCTGACAATTGTGGAAGCAGACAGCTGATTTCGCAAGTAGCTGGTACGCGCCAGCAGTTTCTCTATATCGGCATCTATCCTCTCGACTTCCGCCGCCTTGGGCGCCGACTTGAGCAACTTCAACTCGCTCTTCTTTGAGTCCCACGAGGAGGAGGCAATTTGAAACTGAGAGACTGAGCGCTCGTAGTCGTCGTCGGATATGAGTTGCTTGGTATGCAGTTCCTTTACGCGATTGTGCTCTTTGCGAGCAGCTTCGTAAACAGCTTCGGCTTGTTTGATATTGGCGCGTTTCGTGGCTATCTCCTCAGCCTTTGGATCGGAGAGAAGCAACCGTCGGTCAGCCTCTGCCCTCTTCAAGTCGGATTCGGCTTCGGCCAGAAGTCCGGTGCTCATGGCGGAGTTGATGCTCAGAAGCGTATCCCCTGCGCGAACACTATCGCCGATTGAGAAACGCGGCTGAATCTGGGTGACTGCATAGTCGGAGGTTGTGAGCTGGAATACTTGGGATGTCTCCAAATCCTCAACTCCGCCACGGAAATACCGTCCCTCCAGGAGACTGGGGCCAACACGTTTGACGACGTACGATTCCGCCGCGGAAAGTCGCGCTGCGCCGCCGGTCGTCTGACCCACATGGATCAGGATGCTTGCCGCTACGACCAGCACAATGATAACAATGTCGATTGCAATGCGCTTCGGTTTCATCCAAACCTTGTTCCGCTCTCGCCATACTGAGGCGAGCGCTTGCCACCATTTGACCAAAAGCCCTTTGAAAATAGTCAAACTCAGAATCAGGAACAACACAAATCCGACGCCTTCCCACTTTCCAATCAGAAACTGCCCCCCACGGTAGAGAACAAAGACGATTAGAAAGAGGGAATAGGCAATCGCCAGCAGGCCGTAACGCCAATAGATCCGTGCCTCGCGCGCGCTTGGCGCCATACCAGTCGGAACGCAGCCGAAGAGACGCACTCGGAAACGTGTCCAGATGTAGTCAAAGGCTTTCTGACGCAGGTTGGGGATTCGCAAATAGTCCGCGAGCAGATAATAGCCATCAAGCTTGATCGCCGGATTAAGATTGAAAACGGTAGTCGCAAAACAGATGGCGGCTACCAGATAGAAAACGCGGTTGAGAAAATAGCTCTCGACAGTGATGCGCCAGAGGATCGCGAAGCCCCCCCAGAGCACCATCTGCGCACCGATTCCGGCCAGAGTCACCAACAGCCGTTGACGGCGTTCGGGAAAAAGATAGGCATCCGAGACATTGCAGTAGAAACAGGGTTGAAAGTAGAGGAGCAAAAATCCCATTTCGCGCACATTGCCGCCAAAATGCCGACAAGTGAGCGCATGAGCATACTCATGGAAGATCGTAATCAGAAAGATACAGACAATGATAGTCACGATATCGGCAGCGTGGAAGATAGCCGCGAGTTTGAACGG
>CAIVAP010000085.1 GCA_903903945.1 uncultured bacterium
ATTTTAATTGCTTGTCGAATACCGTAGACTGTTAATAGTGCTAAAATACAATCCTTGAAAAATAGTAATATCCTTTATCTTCAGAGCTGATGACCGGGATTGAACCGGTGACCTCTTCCTTACCAAGGAAGTGCTCTACCAACTGAGCTACGTGGGCAAAAGGTCGCCGCGTCACTCCAAGTAATGACAGGGGTGGGATGTAACGGGCAAAACATTTCCCGACACCCGCCCAATATAGATTTTCATAATACCTAACCCTTTTCGGCTGTCAAGAACTATTTTCTGCCTGTCGCCAAAACCGTGCCAGAAAAGCAGAAATCTTGTGACTCTGTCCCCAAATCAAAGCGGGAGACGAGGTTCGAACTCGCGACCAACAGCTTGGAAGGCTGTGACTCTACCAACTGAGTTACTCCCGCGTATGTGCTTGCCGTTACGGAGGTCGCGGTCTGGTTGGCAGCGCGACTCGTGGAAAATCCGTGACTCAGGCTACTCTGATTCCGGCAGCTATTTACGGAGGTGACTAGTAATGAATTTTGGGAACAAAGTCAAGATTAAAGCATCAAGCTCAAGAGTAGCTAAGAAGTCTAGATGTGCGGAACACGAACTACCCGAATCTAAGGTGACCCCTCTGCCTTCATAATAAGTCAGCAGGGTATATCCTAAGTCGGGCTCAGCAACCCTGCAATCGTCTCTCGAAGAAAAGGGAGAGGACATATCGAGTTGCGCTTATCTTCAACAATTCGAAGTGCTTGATCGTACGTATGTCCCTTCCAACAAAGATAACCGATCACAACTGACGCGGATCTCCCTCGACCATACCGACAGAATACAATTACAGTTCTCTGTCGTATGTTTTCGGCAATCCAAGAGATTGACGCCTGTAGTTCTGAAATGGCGATTGGAACGCCGTCCCGAAGGGGAATTCGACTATAGACGTCGGGGTGTCGGAGTAACGTCACGTCGTCACTCACGTTTAGAATTGCGCAGTCTTTGTCTGCGAAATCATCAAGACTGCGCTGACTGGCCAAGGCTAAATTGGGCAAGATGAATGTGACATCTGGTGAACTACGATCTAAGTGCGGTAGTACTGATTTTGATCTCACCGCCTCGGCCAGAGCTAAGTGTTTTTGGGCCTGCACCTTAAAACTGAAACGGTCGGCGTAGCAAACACCCGCATCTAGAATCTCGGATTGGATTCCAGGGTTGAGAATCAATTCGACAACTTTGTCAGTCAAATCACTCATGCTCACCGCCGAGCGATATCCGGCCGCGTCGAGTGTTTCACCGATGCCCTCGATTCGACGCCCAATGATACATGTTTTGGACCCCTGGGCATGTGCCATTCGACCTGACTGCGTACCATTCTTGTACCAAAGGACGCAGAAATCCAAAGATCTGAAGGCATGTGGAAGGAGTGCGTCGGGAACGTAGCCTGCCATGAAGAAATTCTCGTGACCATCGTGAGCCAGCGCTAGTCTTTGCATCAACTCGGCGGATTCAGTCGTCTTTCTATCCTTCCTCTCCTGGATTTTGCCGATGTACAACACGATAATTCGTCGGCCGGTAATTCTCGCTCGAAGTCGCTGCCCAAGTTCGTAAAGTGAAAGCGGATCCTTGTCGAAACTCACGAAGCCGATATTGCCAAGCACGACTGCGGATGAATCAAGGAGAGCTTCGCGGAGTCTACCCGTCGTTAGTGTCGTGCTCCCATTTTGCTTATCGTATGATTGAATGTACTCCCATAATGCAGATCTGGATTCCTCCATAGTAGCATTTTGATATTCGTACACTCCGTGGCGTAACACCACTAGTTTGTCTGCAAAGAAGGGGAATGCTTCTGCTAGTGCAGAATATGCACCGTCGCTAAAGACTGTCGCTGCATCTAGCAGTGGAAGAACGAGTTTCATTAGGCTTTCTTCCTGGCGTGTAATTCCGGCCTCAGTTTCATCAGATTCGAAGTGTATAGTGTGAAACGTCGCTATGGTCCGTGCACCCCGCCTTCGCGCCTGCGACAGGAGCCTAACGAAGGCTTCTGGTTCCCTTCCCCAAATACCAAATGCGTGTTGAGCCCAGATGAGATCGTTCTCATTCACATCAATGTCCGAGCAACCTTCCAGCGTAAGGTCAAATGAGACTGGCCCTCTCGTGCAAAGGGGGTGACTGTCCTGTGTCCTGAAAGAAGTAACTTGCCAAGTGTTGTCGGGCAAGCAGTTCACAAGCGTGCCAGTATATGCACCTATTCCGCATTCCATCGGAGGGAAAGTTGAAATGAAACGTATCATGTATGGTTCTTCCCCTGAACGTTCTCCCCATCATGGCCAGTAAACTGATTGTACAGAAGGTCATCGACAGTGACGAATGCGACTCCGTGGATGATAGCCTCCTGAAGGAGACCCATGGATACAACCATGAATACCGCGAAAACTGCTAACCAGATCATGACATCATCAAGGGCAATCGACGGTCCAAAGGTCAATGCGTAAAACACTATGCTGATCCCGTAGAGGCAATAGACCGAAGTGAAGGTGAAGAATAACCCATAGAAGTGACTGGAGCGAATAAAAAGATAGCCTTCATAATCCCAGTATCGCGCCGAACTGCCGATACTGCCTGTTCCCTCTAGCAATGCCGCTCGATATCGCGCATAGTCTTCCTTGCCAACTCTTCCAAACGGGTTCCCCTTGATAATCCTATTCTTCACCATTAAGCAGTTCCAGTTCGCGAGTCCATGCCATTTCTTAATTTGTTGCCAAGCACACCATGTCAACAAAGGTTCAAGCAGCAATCTTGTGGGCATCGCGTTTGCCAGTATGAAAACTCCACGCGAAAGAAACCCTAGGATCACAGCGAACGCGAGGGCGATCCAAAGAGTGGATGTGGCCAGACTCACACCACTAAATAGTTTGTAGAAATCCGGAAAGACCCCTAGGAAGAGGTCCCTGTATGTTGGATGTCCATGCAGGGGAAGCAGGTATCGCAGAGCATTTAGAAGCGGGCCAAATAATATGAGCATGAGAGCGCCGGAGCAGATGTCAACGATAGCTTCCATGACATCTGATTTGCGAAAGCCCAAACTGTTCGAATTTATCCTTCCCATTGATCTACCTCTGGATCTACCCACCGTGAGATTACTATGCAGAACTTGGTGGTTGCGGATAGATTTTCGGATTTGTTAGCCACAACATACCTCTATTCAAAATGATTAATACTAGCCTAGCAGGTATCCCGCGCCCTGCAAAGTCACGCAACCCTACTCATGTCAAAACTGCAATCCTTTGTTAAACTGTGACAATTCTAACTACTGAATGACACAAATGTCAATCAAAAAAAGTCAGTCCCCATCGTGTGCAAGCGACGCGATTTCAATCGTCTTGGCTCTTTGATAGTCACCGAATGGGATGTTAATTTGATCATGCTACAACCGTGTCGGTCTGGCGGCTGAAGTTGCTCCTACAAGCTGGGTTGGACTTCGCGGCACTTTCAACCCCATTTTCTTGTTGATTTGTTCTGCTGCAACGCTGACTTTGCCTCAAAGAGTAATTTCTGCCTCGAAGGAGGGGATGAACGGTGGACGAAATCCGACTGACTGAGCAAGAGGGAGAGCAATTGCTTTCCGTTGCCCGTGAGACAGTACGGCATAAGCTGTTAGGCGGTCGGGCACCGTCGTTCAAGACAGAAAACCAGCATCTCAAGTGCCGCCGTGGCGCCTTCGTAACAATCACGAGCCATGGCGACCTGCGGGGCTGCATCGGCTACATCGAAGGAGTCAAACCGCTGATCGAGATCGTCCAAGACTGCGCCATGCAAGCGGGATTCCATGACAACCGGTTCGAACCATTGTCACCTGCCGAATATCCGAATATCGCCTTCGAGATTTCCGTGCTTACGCCACTGATACAGATCGAGGATCTGTCGGAAGTTGTTGTCGGCAAACATGGTCTGCTGATCTCTTCGCATGGCAGAAGCGGTCTGCTCTTGCCGCAAGTCGCCACCGAACAAGGCTGGGATCGCGACACCTTTCTGGCGCATACATGTCTGAAAGCCGGCCTACCATGGGACGAATGGAAAAACCCGCGCGCGGAAGTCTACCGATTTGAGGCGCAGATATTTAGCGAGGAAAAGTAGCTGCTTCACGCCGATTGTTGGTATTCAGGCTAGAACGAGGAGAGGTTATTCCCTCTTAAGAAAGGGGGATTTAGGGGGTTGTCTTTCTCTTCCCCCGATTTATCGGACACACCATTAGGGGACCAAATGACGTTTAAGAAGACGGAGGTGTGTATGGATAGGAAAGATGGATCACGGCGCAAATTTGATCGTGCCTTCAAGTTAGAGGCGGTGCGTTTATCGGAG
>CAIVAP010000086.1 GCA_903903945.1 uncultured bacterium
CGATACTTCCTCAATCTCGTGCCCTTCGATGTCGCGCAGTAGAAACGCCGCTTTCTGCTTATCGTTCAGGGCATCAGCCGCCTGCAGGATGCATTCCTTGATATTCTTGCGATAGAGACTGATATCCGGTGTGTCGGCCGGGGTTTCCACGGAATCACTGTAGGTCTCCAGTGTTTCGTGCCGATGCTTTTTCTGTTTGCGAATGTAGTCGATCGACGCATTTACGGTAATGCGATAAAGCCAAGTCGAAAACTTCTTAGTCGTGTCGAAGCGATCGAGGTTACGAGATGTTTTCACAAACACCATCTGCGAAATATCCTTGGCCTCATCGTAGTCCCCCACCATGCGATAGGCAATACCCGCAACTTGGCTCTTGTATTTTTTCATCAGGCTGCCAAACGCTTTGTTCTCGCCCGATTGAATTCGTTTTATCAGAGCAATTGTTTCCACTTCGCTCGGATCACTAACCTTCACACCACCGGTAGCAGCGCCCTCCACCTCAGCATCAACCTCGTCATCGAGTTGATCTGGTTCCTCGAGAACCGCAACATCCTTTGCCTTCATACTCTGCCTTTCCGTAGTAATCCTGTCAATGGTAGATCGCATATAACTATCATGCTCCTTTAACGTTTTGTCAAGTTACTTGTTCCAAGTGGGCTCCAAAAAGATAAAATATTCCGATCAATAATAGGCGGTTTCTTAAATGATCGGCTAACTCCTTCTGCCGCAATGTATAAAGTCACTTGCTGTTTGTTGAGACGGCCTTTTGTCTGCCGAAATAATGACTCCCCCTTTCACTATGAGTTGCTTTGCCATCACAACATTGTACCCAGTTTGGGAGGTACCACTAAGTGGTCCAGCCGTTACGGGGGCCTAAGAAATTTCTCTGAAGACAACGAGAATCAAGATTCAATTCGTATGGCGGTATCGGTCGAAAACATCCGTTCCCAAGGCCGTTCTGCCCCCGCTCCTGTCGAAGTGATCGGCAGAAGGCATTCAGTTTTAACTGAGAGTCACGAATTCTGGGGATTATAAGTTGAACAGTGGAGAGGATTAGAAATTCGGCCCGGCAGTGTATATATACTGAACCGGATTGATAGTGCCACCAAATTTGACCACTTCATAATGAAGGTGCGGGCCAGTAGAATAGCCAGTGTTTCCGATAAGTCCGATCAGCTCACCACGTCCAACCTTCTGTCCTTCTTTGGTTTTGAACTGCGAGAGGTGACCATATACTGTCTGGAAGCCGTTGCCATGGTCGACGACAATGGTGTTACCCAAACCAGACTGGTAGCTGGTTGAAGCGACTACTCCGTCGGCAGTTACGACCACCGGCGTGCCAATGCGATTGGAGATGTCCAAACCTGAATGTAGTTTCCGCTCTCCGGTAAACGGATCACTCTTAACACCATAGCCGCGAATAAGATAGCCCTGGGTGGGCCAGATTGACGGAGTATGATCGAGGTCACTTTTCTTCCCCAGAAGTCGTTGATAGATATAGTTGAACTGCTCTTTTTCAAAAGAAGAGAGCGCTACCAACCTATCGATTTCGGCTTCAGACTGAAAAGCGGCATCCTTGATGGGCGCCGAGCCGTCAGTGGAAGAAATTCCATCCGGACCACCAATACCCAGTTCGCGCTGTTGCGGGTCGATCTCGGGTAATTCAAAGATAGTGCGGATTGCTTTTTCTTTCTCAACCAGCCCTTTGACCTCGTCGTTCAGCTTTCCGATCGACATGTTGATACTGGCAAGCTTGGCGTTAAGGAACTGATTCTCTTCCGACACCGACTTGTAGTGATGCGCTTCGATCTTGCGGGAGAAGAAGTCTATCGAAAACACCAGACTTGCGCCAGAATAGAGAAATACAACCGTCGCCAAACCAATCAACAACGATTTGGAAAAGGAGAATTGCTTGATGTTACCTGAATCAGGAACAATATAGAACGATAGTTTTTTCTTCATCCCTAAAGAACATTACAGTGTGCGCTTCCAGCTCTGTCTTGAGAACCCCGCAAAAGTTCGGGGAACATATCCCGACACAACTTTTTTGTCAAGCTTTTTTCCACACTTTTTGCTAACAAACTACGTGCCAACAAGATAAACTTTCTTAAAACGGCTTGTGGTCGGCGGCTTTCAGTAGCCATGGTAGCCACAACATATAGTTGGTCGCCTGTTCAAAAGTCCAACATCGTCCCCTTCTGCATCCTTTTTGTCACCATGTCCGTCATCGGTCTGCCGAGCATTTTCGCGGCTGTACCGGTGGAAGCCGGGGTCCGGCCATCACTCTGGATTTCCCAAACGGGCGTCGGGATTGCCATTCTGGCGGGAAAGACATTCCCATTTCTGCCCACAAACAGCCCTTCATGGGACTGCTGCAAAACGGTGTTTTGACGGGAAATAGGTATGTAGTGGCATCGTTGCGAAATGGCGGTTTGCGGACAAATGAGCAGTTGACGGGATTTGGAGGGGCTTTGGTCGGGAGATTCTTGGGTTTTACGGGATCTTCTTGATTCGGTATCCCACCCAGAGCGTAACGTCGGGTGGGTTTGAACCAAGAAAACCCCTTGACACACTCCGCGAGAAAAGCAACATTCTAGAGGATATTGTCGTTGACAATCCACGGGAGGACTCAAAGAATGACCCGCTTGCGCAAGGGGACGATGACTGACACGCCGACCGACTACGAATTCGACGTCTTCATTTCTTATAGCAGCCTCGACAAGGTCTGGGTGCGCGGCGAACTGCTCAATCGCATCGAACAGACCGGACTGAAGGGCTTCATCGATTTCCGCGATTTCACGCGCGGCGAGTGGAGCATCAATGAAATGACCCGTGCGGTGACGATCAGCCGCAAGACGCTTCTCATCCTCACATCGAGCTATTGTAAGAGCGAGTGGTGCAAGCACGAGCGCCTGATCCTTCAGACTCTCAGCCCTGCAAACCGCGACCTTCGTCTATTGCCGCTGCTCAAGACCGAGTGCGACACCGGTACTCCACCAAGCTGGTGGGTTTCTTGGCAATAGCGGCTGTCTCTGTCGTGAGAATACCGTCGAAGCCACCAACTTTTTGTAGCGCCTCACTGCAAAAAACATTCCCGATACCAGTTAGTAGAACGCTGGTTGCGGCATCGAAGGCCACTCCAAAATGCTCTGTAAATTTGGCGGCTCAAGAAAAACGAGTTCGTGACTATCTCGTTGATCCAAATCCGTCGATCAGTGCGTGGGCGATTTGTTGTTCTGAGCGTTATGAAGGATCTTGCTTCCTTGGCATTTATCTCAGCGGGTAAGGCACACAAACTCAATGGCTACAGGGCTTTTGATTCTGCAGTGCTGTCAACTATCCGCGCCTTAAAAGCTTCCAGGTATTGGTCGAAGGGAAGTCCAAATGACTGCTGAAAGACCTCTTCGGGCGAACCGGTCTTTAGGAGAGTATGAAGGTAGCTTTGGAACTTGTCCTTGCCATAGGTCTTGATGAGGTCATCGACGATCATGCCATATTCCGAGTAAGCGAAGTACATTCTGTCTTCAACAGGAAATGCCGCGGCCTCTTTAGGTGTTCGACGAAACGGCCCAACAAACCACTCCGGTTTGTAAAATAGCCCTTGTCGCAACAGCACGATCACTTCTTCTCGCTTACAGTAACCGCCTCTGCCGAACTGATTTGCACTATAGACTGCTAAACCCTCGTTGAGCCACTCCGGGAAAAATCTCAGCAGACGGTACACGGAGATATTCTGATCGATCAATGCATGAGTCAATTCGTGTTTGAGGAAGTCTGCAAACGGCTTGTCTCCCGCACAAGATTCCCGGCGCAGTTTTTCGGAGATCAGAATCCGCCCGTATGGTGGGTAGGTGATAACCCTTACCGTTGTTCCACCGAATCGCCTCTCTTCGTCTTCTGACGCGCAAAACAGAACATCAACCTTTCGTTGATAGCTCAGCGTGTGAAGAGTCTCAAGCTGTGTCATGAATTCGCCGATGCTGTCAATCGATTCGGGCAATATTTGTCCGCCATGGTAATAGATGTTCGCTCGTTCGAGCGTCTTTCTTTCGAAACCAACGATCAGCGGGCTGTATGGAACCAGTCTCCCCCATAGCAGCAGGTAAGTTAGTACTGCAACGAGCATGAGACAGACAGCAATTAGAACCAATCTTTTGTTCAGTCTTTTTCGCACTGAGCCTCAGTCGAGAGAAGTCTTGTAGGTCAAGCCGACTTGCGGCTTGACTTTGTAGCCCACCCAGAGCGCAGTTGAAGTAGGTCGAAACCCTTGCGGTTTCAACTTCTAACTCACCGCATCACACCTTCTTCGCCAAGACGTCCTTGCGCATCTGTGCTTTGTACGCCTTGAACTTGTCAAGGAGCTTGCCATCGCCGACGCCAAGGATCTGCACCGCCAGCAACCCCGCGTTGAAAGCACCACCGATTGCCACCGTCGCTACCGGAACGCCTTTGGGCATTTGCACAGTTGCCAGTAGCGCGTCTTGTCCCGAAAGTGATCCCGAAGTCAATGGCACGCCGATGATCGGCAACTCGGTCTGGGCAGCCATAGCGCCGGCAAGATGTGCTGCCATCCCGGCTCCGGCGATAATCACACTGATGCCACGTTTGCGGGCAGACTGGGCGTAGGCGGCTGCTTCCGCGGGTGTGCGATGCGCAGAAATGACTTTCAGTTCGTACGGGACAGCGAACTTATCCAGCGCATCGGCGGCTTGTTTCATCACCGGCAGATCCGAATCGCTGCCCATGACGATTGCTACTAATGGAGTTGTCTTTGCTTTGGCCATTTGTGTTGCTCCGTTTTAAGCCCTCAACCCTGAACCCTTCTCCTATATGTAGGGAGAGGGCAGGTATCACAGCCAATAAAGCTGGAATAAGGCGCTTAGTCAAGACAGAGACTTGAGATATGTCGAGTTTCATCGCTCTCGAACCAAGAAAATCGGTTGCTGATTTTGTTTGCCTCGGCCTAAACTTTCTACTTGACCGGCCGTAAACACTCATGTAGATTTGGGTAAGACCGAATGCGCTAAGCAACAGCGGAAAGGAGAGTTTGCTATGTTGGATATTGCGATGATCAGGAGGAGAGCAGGATAATATCCCGTGCGTTTGCGCACTCTAACAATGAACTCTTTTTTTCGCAGGCACTTGGGTGTCTGCGTTTTTTTTGGAGATTACAGCCATGCCAGATGGATTAAGCAAGAGGAAGATACAGGGCATCGAGAAGGCTCTCAGCTACGACTACTTGAAAGCGAAAGAAGC
>CAIVAP010000087.1 GCA_903903945.1 uncultured bacterium
CGATGATTCAATGGAGGAGCGTCCCCTTTTCCCCGCGACCCGTTCCGGCTCTTTGGCAATTTGACGGATGACTTGATCCTGTCGTTGTCGTACGTGTTTCCCCTATGGGGACACTTCGTTCGCCCGTACATGTTCCGTCCTGGGTTTGTCATTCTCCGCCGGGATTGTCATTCCTTTCTGGGATTGTCATTCCCGCGAAGGCGGGAATCCAGGCTTGTTACATTGGCGCGATACGACTATCAAAACACGATCGGGAACCCAGGGTCAAACAGGCCAACCATCCGCCCGCGGGATCCACCGGCCTAGGCCAGCTTGTTCTTTGACATTGTAGACTGAGTTGGGTCTACTCCCACTCAATCGTTGCGGGGGGTTTCGAGCTGATATCGTAGACGACGCGATTGACGCCTTTGACGTTGTTGATGATCAGACTTGATGCCTCACCGAGAACCTCATGTGGAATCTTCGCCCAGTCGGCGGTCATCCCGTCCATCGAGGTCACTGCGCGAAGTGCGATGACATAGTCGTATGTGCGTTCATCCCCCATCACCCCAACGGTACGAATCGGTAACAACGTCGAAAACGCCTGCCAGATTTCTTCGTAGAGGTTGCGTTTGCGCAGCAGGTCGATAAAGATGGCATCAACCTTGCGCAGGATATCGAGGCGTTCCGGAGTGACTTCTCCCAACACCCGCACTGCCAGTCCGGGTCCGGGGAACGGATGACGCATGAGAATATGATGCGCCAATCCGAGTTGGGTTCCGATCTCGCGCACTTCATCCTTAAACAGTTCGCGCAACGGTTCGACCAATTCCAGATGCATCTTCTCCGGAAGCCCTCCGACATTGTGATGCGATTTGATCGTCGCTGACGGCCCCTTGAACGAGACCGATTCAATCACGTCGGGATACAACGTCCCCTGCGCGAGGAATCTGATGTCACCGTAGCGTTTGGCCTCACGTTCGAACACTTCGATAAACAGGCGGCCGATGATCTTGCGCTTTGTTTCCGGATCGGTGACCCCCTTCAACTCGCTGAGGAACTGCTCTCCGGCATCAATGCGTTTGATATGCAGGTCGAGATGTTCGAGCGCATCCAGCACGTCGTTTTCCTCATTAAGGCGCAGGAGACCGTTATCCACAAACACGGCGATCAGCCTGTCTCCGATTGCGCGTCGCAACAGCAACCCGGCAACCGCCGAATCAACGCCGCCGGAGATTCCGAGGATGACCTTGCTTTCCCCCACGCGACCGCGAATATCGGTAATCGTGCGATCGATAAACGAAGTCATCGTCCAGTCACCTCTGACCTCGCAGATATCGTGGAGGAAATTGTGTAGAAGCGTGCGCCCCTGCTCGGTATGGACAACTTCCGGATGGAACTGTAAGCAGTAGATCGCTGCTGAAGGATTCTCCATTGCCGCGACAGCGACATCCGTGGTTGAAGCCGTAGCGACAAATCCATTCGGGAGCACGCTGATCGTATCGCCATGACTCATCCAGACGGTTGACTTTGAAGTCGTCCCACGAAACAGCCGCGAAGAAGTGTTGGCTTCGATGACTGCGCGACCGTACTCACGCGATTCACTGCGGAGCAACTTGCCGCCATACTCCCTGGCGACCAACTGCATACCATAGCAGACGCCGAGCACGGGAACCTTCAGATCGAAGAACCGTCGATCGGCGTTGGGCGCGTCCGGTTCCAACACGGATGCCGGTCCGCCGGAGAGGATGATGCCCCGAATGTTGCGGTTACTCAGCTTCTCGAACGCGACATTGCAGGGATGAATCTCGCAGTAGACATGTTTCTCGCGAACCCGGCGGGCAATCAGTTGGGTGTACTGCGATCCGAAATCGAGAATCAGAATCAGTTCGTTTGTTTGTGCCGTCATAGCCACCTGCCTTCTTTGCGCGTCAACTCCCGTTTCCAGTTGATATCGTCGGTCTCGGGGTGATCGTTGTTATAGTGCAGTCCGCGCGATTCTTTGCGCTCAAGAGCGAAATCAACTATCAGTTTGGCGCAGGTTGCCAGATTGCGCAGTTCGGTGGCTTCGTAGCTCAACCCTCTGGTCCGGACATAGTCGTCGATATCGCGAGCCAAAATGCTGACCCGCTCCTGCGCGCGGTTAAGTCGATAGTCGGAGCGCACGACACCGACATAATCCCACATCAGGTTCAACAGTTCGCTGCGGTCATGTTCCAACAGCACCTGCTCCTTGCGCTTCAGACGTTCGCCAACTCCATTCACTCGACGTGTGCGAGCGACGCCATCGATAAACCGTGAGATGTCGACCACCTCGGCAACGTTGGCCGCAAAGCGAGCGGTAGCGATGGCTTCCAGTAGCGAATTGGAGGCCAGTCGGTTGGCTCCGTGCATGCCGGTCATGGCAACTTCGCCGCAGGCAAAGAGCGATTTGATGTCAGTGCGACCATCCGGATCGGTTCTCACACCGCCGCAGCAGTAATGCGCCGCCGGTACAACCGGAATCCGCTCTTTGGTGACATCGATACCCAACTCAAGGCAAGTCTGGTAAATCTGCGGAAACCGCACTTTAATAAACTCGCTGCCGAGATGAGTCATGTCGAGATAGACGTACAGGTCACCGGACGCTTTAAGCTCGGCGTCGATCGCGCGCGCTACGGCATCGCGCGGCGCCAACTCGGCCATCGCGTGATACTTGTGCATAAAGCGTTCGCCGCGTCGCGTGAGAAGCAATGCTCCCTCGCCACGGACGGCTTCCGAAATCAGGAACGAATTGCCGACAGGATGATACAGAGTCGTCGGATGGAATTGGATGAATTCCATATTGGAAACGGATGCGCCCGCGCGGTACGCCATGGCCACACCATCACCGGTGGCAATAGGGGGATTGGTCGTGTGTTTGTAGACAACGCCTTCGCCTCCGGTCGCCAGCAGTACCGACCCGGCGTAGAAGTCGCGCGCATGATGATTGCGACTGTCAAGACAGGTGACGCCGATACACTGCTTCCCGCCGGTTGCTTCGACTGTGATCAGATCAACGGCAATGTGATTTTCATATAAAGTGATGTTGGCGTTTTCGTGCATGCGCTCCAGGAGCGCTTTCTCGATCTCCCGACCGGTGAAATCGGCGACATGGACGACCCTTCGCTCGGAGTGACCACCTTCGCGCGAGAGTTCAAGTTGCTCGACTTTCGTCTGTGGTTCATGGGAGAATTGCACTCCCTGCGAGATCAACTCCTCAATACAGGCAGGGCCGTTCTTAACGATCCGTTCGACTATATCGGGATGCGATAGCCCACAGCCGGTGGTGAGTGTGTCGGCAATGTGTTTTTCAAAGCTGTCGGTCGGCGACATCACCGCCGCGATACCACCCTGGGCGTAGTTGGTGTTGGAGTCGCTCTTGCGCTTTTTGGTGATTACCGCCACGGAACCCAACGACGCAGTTTTGAGCGCGTACGATAGCCCCGCGATTCCGGAACCGATGACAAGGAAGTCAAATTTCAACAAGCCAGCACCTCGGCAATTTTGCCCCAGAATATATCGTCGCGTTCCGTTACGGCAACCGATATTTCCACCACGGCGCAGCTACCGCGTGCAAAACCGTCGCGCGGAAGTTTCACGGCGTCTTTTTCGGTCGTCAGGAGCAGGTCGCACGAACCATCTGTTAGCATCTTGCGCAACAACACCAGATCGGCTTCTGAGTAGCAATGGTGATCATCAAAGACTATACTCTGATTCACCGTGATTCCGTTGACTGCAAGAAGTTGCCTAAAGCTGTCAGGGTTGCCAATGCCGCAAAATGCAGCGCACTTGCGTTGCGATAGCTCGTTCAACTCGACCGGTTCATTTGTGGCGAGATCATACAACCGAGAGATTGCAGTTCTGACTTCGAAGATTCGCTTCACATCCACATAATTGCGCAGTATTTCTTTCAGAGCCGCAAGTTCGGCAGACGTGTGGGATTCGACACGTGTGATCAGGATAAGATCCGCCCTGGCTAATGACGACAGCGGCTCGCGCAGATTCCCCGCCGGAAGCAGCCAACCATTTCCGAACGGATTGGAAGCATCAAGAAGCACGATGTCATAGTCGCGCAAAAGCTGACGATGCTGAAACCCGTCATCGTGCAGGAAAACACGGATATCCTGTTTCTCCTGCAGAGTCTTGATATTGCGCATACGATCCCGCCCAACGCCGAACCAGACACCGGGCAGCTTGCTCGCGAGCAGGGCAATTTCATCCCCTACGACATCATTGGAGACAGATGCGGAGCTGTTGAAAACGACACTGCCCTTCTCTGATGGTGATTGATAGCCGCGCGACAACACAGCAAACGGTAGATCGCGCGATTTCAACCAGTTAGCGAGCATCAGCGTAACCGGCGTTTTACCAGTTCCACCGGTCGTGATGTTGCCGATTGAAATGACTTTGCCCGAGCAACGCTTTGATTCTAACACGCTGCTCCTATAAAGGAGATTCCGTACAACGACAATCATCCAGTAGACCGGGCTGAGCGGAGCCAACACATATCTGAGCGCTGTTGCCAGAGGAGTTCTTAGGCGACCTGATTGTACAGCAGCAAGGGTTGATCTTATCATTGACATAGCAGACTCATTGGGTGACGGCGGCAATGTAGCGATCAATGATTGAAGCGTTTTCCTGCCGCAGCGCTGTAGCTCGTGCGGCGTAAATGGACTTGGCTTGCGGGTCGTTCACTATCGCGACGAGGCTTTTGCAGATGTCACCTGCGTCGGCGACCGGAATTCCCATCTCATGCTTAAGCAGTAAGTCGTATCCTGCCCGCTGGTTTTCGCAATACGGGCCAAACAGCACGGGACAGCCCGCCAGCGCAGGCTCCAGCAGGTTGTGGCCTCCAAGTGGAACCAGCGTACCGCCAACGAAGGCGACCGAAGAGTAGTGATAGAACAGGTTCAGTTGGCCGATGGTATCGAGTAGCAGGATTTGAGTCTGCTCATCCAGGGTCGATTTACTGCACCGGCAATAAGAAACGCCGCTACGTTTGATCAGCGCAAGGACCTCATCCGTACGTTCAAGATGACGTGGCGCAAGCACCAGGCGAACATCACGAAGTTGGTTACATAGCAAAGCGAAAGCATCCAGCAATATCGCTTCTTCGCCGGGTCGAGTTGAGCCGCACGTGATGACCTTCAGGTTCTGCCATGGTCGCAAATACTCACCGGTCTTTTGCAAATCGGCAGGCGCGGGAGGAACATATTCACCCTTGAGTGAGCCGACAATTTCAATGCGGGCATCCTCCCCAGCCAATTCGCGCAGGCGAGCGGCATCTTCCTCACTCTGCATTAGAAAAGCATCACATCTCTCAAACAGCGGTCGGAACAACGGCACGAATGGGCGGTAGCGATGTAGCGATTTCTCGGACAGTCGCCCGGAAACCTGCATGATTTTGATGCCACGACCAAATGCCTCCGCCATCAACGACGGCCAGAGTTCGGTTTCCAGTAGAATGATCTTGCTCGGATTGTACGTTGTCAGGAAGCGCCGCACATACTTCGGAATATCCAACGGATGATAGGCGATAACATCGGCGTGGCTGCCGGATTGCAGAGCATGGTGACGGCCGGTTTTGGTCGTGACCGTCAGCAACACCGGCTGATCGGCGACTTCCTTGAGCCGTTTGATTAGCTTGACCGCGATAGTGACTTCACCTACGGATGATGCCACCAGCCAAAGGGGACGGCGATCGCTCTTTATCGCTGTCAGTCCCAGACCGAGTCTTTCGATCTGTGTCCTGTTGCCAAAGAGGCGCGCAATCATCACAACGATCGAAAGCGGCAGCACGTAGACATAAGTCAGGCAACGATACAGAAACCTCACTTTAGAAACTCCCGCGCAATTAGCTCCGCCGCGCGTTCGGCTGCGCCCGATTTGCCAAGTCGACCTCTCACCAAACTCAGTTTTTGTATCATGGTTTCCGACGCTGACGGGTCAGAGAGCATGCTGCGACAGAATGCGGCCAGATTCTCAGAGTTCATCTCGGCCTGCAGGAACTCAGGCACAATGGTTTCGCCGGCGACGATGTTCACCAGTCCAACGTTTTTCAGATTGATCAAGCGCTTCGCGATCTGATAAGTGATCCAGCCGGTCTGGTAAACCACACAGAATGGTCTGCCGCATAATGCCGCCTCCAGCGTGGCAGTGCCTGAGGCGACGATGGAAGCATTCGCAGACTTCAACAGATCGTAGCGTTCTTCAGTGATATGGACAGGGCTGATTCGCGCCTCGCGTTCGGCAATCGCATAGAGTGAAGCCTCGACTTCTTTCCGGATCGCCACAAATGGCGCCACGGAAACGTCAGATTTCTGCAGAAGTGCGACGGTGGCAAGCATGATGCGATAATGCCGTTCGATTTCGACTTCACGCGAACCCGGCAGCAGCGCAATGATTTTGGCGACGGGGTCAATCTTGTGCTTTAGGTGAAACGTTTGCGGACTTGCTTCAATACCGATCGTGTCAAGGAGCGGATGACCAACAAATTCGCAGCGGAGCTTGGTTGGATCGAAGAGTTGTTTTTCGAACGGCAGGATTGACAATAATAGATTGACTCGCTCTTCAATCTGGCGAATGCGTCCCGGTTTCCAGGCCCAGACTTGCGGGACGATGTAATACACAACTTTGATGCCGCGACTTTTCAACTCACGCGCCAGACGCAGGTTCATGCCCGGATAGTCGATTAGGATTGCCAGGGTGGGTTTTTCGGCATCGACTCTATCGAGGACAGTGTGGAAAACTCTGCGAAAATGCACCAGACGTTTGGCCACTTCCCAAAAGCCGGCGACCGCCAGTGCGGAGAGATCATAGAGCAGATCGACTCCGGCGGTGCGCATTTGGTCGCCGCCCAACCCAAAAAAGCGAAGCCCGCCATGGCGGGCCTGAAGCGCACGAATCAAGGCGGCAGCGTGAAGGTCTCCCGAAACTTCACCTGCAGCAACGAAAATCGGTTTCAAGACATGATCCTGTTGAGGTTATCCATAGCAATGGTCTCAATCCGCTTCGCCAGAGCCAAGGCCGCGGTAGCTGCGGTTCCGCTGACACGCACCGGTTTGTCGAGTATGACGGCATCGACAAACGAAGAAATCTCGGCGGTGAGCATGTCGTAGGTGGGATAGGCCAGTTGCCGAAACATGATCTTGCGTCCCGTGGGTTCATGTTGCAAGGCACAGAAGTAACCGTCATAGGACTTGGTGTCGTCAAGCGGCGCTAATACAAAATGCTCACCGGTCATCTTCAAGAAGTCAACGGAGAGATAGTTGTCTTTGGAAAACAAACGGAGCTTGCGCATCTTCTTGACAGAGATACGTGACGCCGTAAGGTTGGCGACAGTGCCATTGGCAAATTCGATGCGAGCATTCGCAATATCCGGTTTGTCGGAGACGACGGCGACTGCAGACGCATGCACATCCTGCACCGGCGACTTCACTACCGAGAGAAGCAAATCGAGATCGTGAATCATTAATTCCAAAATGACAGCAACGGCCAGACCACGTGGGCTAAACTGGGTCAGACGGTGTCCTTCGATAAAGCGTGGTGGTCCGGGGAGCAATCCCAATCCTGCAAACGCGGGATTAAAGCGCTCGATATGTCCGACCTGCAACTTCAATCCCATGCGAGCAGCAAGTTCGGTTAATTCGCGACCTTCAGCTTCGGTTGTGGCAATCGGTTTTTCGACCAAAACATGCTTGCCGGCCTCGAGCGCACGCTTGGCCTCGGCGAAGTGTGACTCGGTGGGTACTACAATGCTGACGGCATCAACGTTATCAAGCAGTTCGCCAATAGCCCGGCAGTCGCGACAACCGGTCTGCAACGCCGCTGCCGTGGTCTTCTCTGGAATGATATCAAAGGCAGCGGTGAGGGTGGCGTTTTCAATCGCGGCGATTTTCTCGGCGTGAAAGCGGCCTAAATGACCGCAGCCAACAACACCATATCGTAACTTGTTCATTATCTTCCCTACTTGCAGATACCACGCTCGGAAGCGGCAATAAAATCAAGGACTTCCTGTACTTCGGGAATCAATTCCACTTCGGCTTTGATCTTTTCTACCGCCTGAGTCGTGTTAAGCTTGGAGCGAAACAAAATTCGAAATGCTTTGTCCAAACCATCGAGAGTCTCTTGCGCAAAACCGCGCCGTCTGAGACCGACGATATTCAGTCCCATAACCTTCATGGGATAGCCCCCACACATGGCGTAGGGACAGATGTCCATCGGCACACGGAAACCACCGCCGATCATGGCATGCCTGCCGATCTTGACGAACTGATGCACCGGCACAAGTCCGCCGAGTATGGCGTAATCGCCGATTTCGATGTGACCGGCAAGATTGACTGAGTTGGCAAGAATCACGTGGTCACCAATAAGGCAATCGTGCGCGACATGACTATAGGCCATCAAGAGGCAATCGCTGCCGACCGTCGTTTCGCCACGCTGTTTGGTACCACGATTCATGGTCACGTATTCGCGGATGGTAGTGTTGTCGCCTACTCGCAGCAGGGACGGTTCACCTCCGAATTTCAGATCCTGCGGGATTGTCGCGAGCACGGCGCCGTGATGCACTTTCACATTCTTGCCAAGTCGCGCTCCGTCGGCGATGAGAACATTGGCGCCGATTCGGCAGCCGTCGTCAATACAGACGTTGTCTTCGACAATTGCCTGCGCACCGATCTCGATGTTTTCACCGAGCGTAGCGCCGGCCGCTACGATGGCCGTTGGATGAATGACATTGGTACTCATCGGTCTATCACCTGCGCCAGCATTTCCGCCTCGCAGACCAAGGTATCGCCGACAAAGGTTTCGCCGGTCATTTTGCAGATTCCGCGACGGAAAGAGAGCATTTTGAGTTCGAAGCGCAGTTGATCTCCCGGCATAACGGGTCGGCGAAATCGCACGCCATCAATGCCGAGGAAATAGACAACCTTACTTTCCGGATTTTCGACTGCGTTCAACAGCAGGAACCCCCCGGCCTGCGCCATCGCTTCAACGATCAACACACCGGGCATGATCGGATGGCCGGGGAAATGCCCCTGGAAGAACGGTTCATTGATCGTGACGTTCTTCAACGCCGACACCGATTTTTCGGGGACGATGTCGATGATGCGATCGATCAACAGGAACGGATAACGATGCGGCAGAATTTTGAGAATGGCGTTGATGTCGAGGACATAGTCGCCGGTTGACCGGCTCGGGAATTTCTTGCGCATCTGCTTCTTCTGGTAGAGCGAACGCATCTTTTTCGCCAAGGCAACGTTGGCGGCATGGCCGGAACGAGCAGCAAGAATGTGCCCCTTGATGGGAGCGCCGATGAGGAACAAGTCGCCGATGAGATCAATCACTTTGTGGCGCACCGGCTCATTGTAGAAACGGAGTGGGACGTCGTTGAGGATTCCGGTTTTGCCAATAA
>CAIVAP010000088.1 GCA_903903945.1 uncultured bacterium
GTTCCGCTCGCGACGGCAACCTGCTGCGAGTGTTGATTCTGAGTTCAAATGGCAACACGTTCGCTGCCAACGGAGATGGCCTATTCCGACTGACAACAAATTCGTCAGCGGAGTTGATGTCACAAGAAATTGTCGACGCCAGCGGCACTCCCATAGCTCTCACCAGCGTTGTTTCGGGCGGCGCACTGCCGGAGGAGTTCGCTCTTGAACAGAATTGTCCCAATCCGTTCAATCCGGAGACGGTCATATCGTACTCGCTGAAAAAGGTGGGAGACGTTTCCGTGGAAGTGTACAACTGTCTCGGACAGAGAGTCAGAATTCTATCCGCCGGCAATCAGGCGGCGGGAAAGTACAGTGTCAGGTTTGACGGTACCGATGATAGCGGTGCGCAATTGGCATCCGGAGTCTATTTATACCGGTTGCGTGTCGGCGACCAGCAACTGACGAGAAAAATGGTGTTGCTAAAGTGAAGGATGATCAGATGGAAAATCGAGCCTTCAAGGAATGTCGAAGGGTGGCGCCGGTGTTGCCGCCGACTACTTCGTCTGATCCGGAGGTGACCGTGTTTAGATATGAAAAAAGTTTCTCTGCAGATAGAAATAGAGGTAGTCACATGATAAGACAGTTGCTTCTCACTTTGACGATCTTGGTCTTCGCCGCCTGCTTGACGCCGGCAAAGGGCGATACCTCGACGATTGACACTTTCAAGGTTGTCAACGTTACGGCAGAGGCCGGCAGTATCGTGCCTGTCCAACTGCTGGTGAAGAATGCCAGTTACACGCTCATGGGTTTGACGGCCTACTTCCAGATCGATACGAATGTCGTGAGGTATGTACTTGACGAGGGGTATAATCGCATTGCCCTCGTTGATCGGGGTCTCGAGGTGGATAGTGTCTTTGACTGGTCACAACAAATGGCGCCGACGGACTCCATTCATGCTAGCCTCATTTTGCTCGGCGACGGTGCGGGCCGCAAGTGGTACCCCAAGGGCCGCGGAGTGCTCGTCCAGTTCTATGTGCAGGTAAGGGAGGGCATCGCGGATGGTACCACTACACAGATTCAGATATATAACCCCGCCGATAGTCCGGGAGAGTATCTGTCGAGTCAATATGCCGACACAAATGGTGTAACGGTAGATCCGACGCTTGTTTCCGGGATACTGACGATTGGCACACCACCCGTTCACACCAATACTCCGCCGACTATCGACACCATCGCTACCACTAGTTACAGCGTGCAACTGGGTTCAACAGTCTCTTTCACGGTAAAGGCAAATGATATTGACACGCCTCAGAAAATCACCCTCTACGCCGACGGACTACCGGCGGGAGCAACGTTTGGTACCAGTGGACAGGTTACCGGCAATGGTGCGGCGACCGGCATTTTCACCTGGTCGAACATCTCGCAGACGGGCCCTTTCATAATCACATTCACTTGCCAAGACGACTCCACCGATTGGGCCGAACCGCGTACGGTAACAATCAACGTCGCTACGCCGACTCCTACTGAAGACATCTTGTATTCGGCGTCATCGACAACGTATCGCCAAATCTCCGGGGGAATTCCCGGAGTCACAGGAGTGGCGATTCCGGTCAA
>CAIVAP010000089.1 GCA_903903945.1 uncultured bacterium
GGAAGGAGATCATCTGGCTCCGAAGGGGTTTCCTGAGCAGACGATTCGAAACTCGACAAGGAGTATGAGGAGGAATTATGTCAATTATCAGCAACAGAGATAAGGAAGCAATCGCCAAAGAATTCGCATCCCTGGACAAGCCAGTCAAACTGGTGAATTTCACTCAGGAAATTGAATGCCAATACTGTCGTGAGACTTCATCGCTGGTGAAGGAGCTTGGAGACCTCTCCGACAAAGTCACAACTGAAGTGCACAACTTCACTCTTGACACGGAAGCCACGGAGAAATACAAGATCGACAAGATTCCGGCCATTGCATTCGTTGATGGGGAGGACTACGGTTTGCGATTCTACATTCCCTCCGGGTACGAGTTCATGACGTTGCTCGAGACGATTAAGATGATCTCGACGGGAGAATCCGGACTTTCTCTGAAGACGAAGAGATGCCTTAAGGAACTCAGGACACCGGTACACTTGCAGGTGTTTGTCACCCCAACCTGTCCCCACTGTACGCGAGCCGTAAGTCTGGCTTACAAATTTGCTTACGAATCGCCGTTGATTACCGCTGATGCAATTGAGATCATCGAGTTTCCGCATCTCGCGCAGAAATATGAAGTGCAGGGTGTTCCCAAAACGGTAATTAGCGAGAGTGTTCACCTTGTGGGCGCTGTTCCCGAAGAGACTCTCTTGGATTCGATAAGAGAAGCCTTAGCTGACCTGCACACACACTCTGTTGAAAAGGAGAACTCTATATGACCAAGAATGTTGCCGGTATTGACCGACTCATCAGAATTGTCTTGGGGCTTTTCATAGTCTCGCTGGCCTTCTGGGGACCAAAGTCGCCCTGGGCCTTCCTGGGAATTGTGCCACTGCTCACCGGTGTAGTCAGCTGGTGCGGCTTGTACGCTGTGCTCGGAATCTCAACATGCAAAGCGAACAAGCATTGACTACCGAATAGCTGACAAAGTGCGAACAAGTCGACAAACTTTGAATGGTCCCGCTTGGACGGTGTCGACAATGATGCAGGGGCCAACCTGTCACTCAATTTCTCGCGACGGTATTTCATTACTTCCTGCCGATAATCAGGAACACAGGGAATTCCTGCCTTCCCTTTCCCTCGATTTCCTTCACGACCGTTGCTGCGGTGATGTCGCGGACTTCTCGGAGACCAGTCCGTCCGAAGAGCCCTTTCAAGTACGCCCGCTCGAAGCCGAAGTGGAGCACGCCGGTGTTATCGTTGTGGAATGAACCATCTTCCTTATCGAGATCGGCGATGCCGAGACATCCTCCGGGAAGCAAGAGATCGTACAGTTGTCTTAAGAGCAAAGCCGGTTCGTTTACATGGTGGAAGGTCATGCTGCTAACAATCAGATGGAACATTCCTACTGCTTTTCCGCCCCGTTCAAAATCCACAAATTGAGTGCGAACATTTATGAGTCCAAGTTTTTCCACTTTAGCTTGAATAACCTCGAGCATTACCTTTGAGCTATCTATACCAGTAATATTTCTTATGTGTGGTTGAATGCGTAGAGTAACGAGACCGGAGCCGCAGCCATAGTCGAGGGCGTCCATGTCCCGCGTAGGTTTCATTTCTCTGATAATTGCATCTGCGACATCGTTGGCGAGCTTGACCCGCTGCGAGTTTGCATCCCACGTGGCGGCCTTTTCGTCGAAGTCTGTTTTGTCATGATCCTTCATTGTTCACCTCTTCATATCTATGGCCATAATGGCTGCTAAGATGTGCAGAGTCAAGTCGCTGATAGGGCTATGGTGTAGTGATGTACCCGGACTCAGTCTGCTATCTCTGTCCAAGGCCTTGGCATTGCCACATCCGGACTGGTCCAAGGTAATCCAAACAACGGAAATCGCCACATCAACTAATGTGACCTTCGCTTCTGGCGTGTTTACTGTCAACTAAATCTGACACAAGGTAATGTACTACGTACATCTCTACAGAATCGTTGTCCTCAAATGCACCGAGTCAAGAAGATGCCGCAACCGGGTAGAGGATTTCGCATCTCACAACGACCTCTTCCAATTCTACCAGAGAATAATGCTAACAATCACAAGAAGCTCGGAAGATTCGGAATAGTGGGATCGGGCACCCTCGAAAGACGCGGCCCCGTTCGAAAGAAGAACAGCATGATCGGGACTACTCAACTGGGCACGCTCACCGACAAAGGATTCCGATTGCGGCTTCCCCATAACATGAGAATATAACACCAATCCTCTTCCCCAACACCAGTCTCGGGTTTGACTCTCTTCTCCGTCATTTTGAAACTAATGACAGTCCCGAAACTTCCATCTGCCCCAAAAAGACGCGCAAGCTCTTCGCGTAAACGGCGCCTAACATTACAGAATGCTTTGGCCAGCAGTTCGCCAGCGCGAGGCAAAGGCAAACACCTTTGTTCTGGATGCTTGGCGAGCACTTTCGAATTCGAGTGATGCACTTTGCTGTGTATGGGGACTTCAATAGTCTTCCGCTTACCTGTTCAAGATTTTCTCATCTGATTGGAGGAGTGTATGAACTCAAGAAACCTTTCCGCATTGTTGAGCCTTCTCTGCATTGCCATTATTGCTCTTACCAGCATCAGTTGCTCCGAAAGCAAGAATACTCTGACCGGGCCTTCGGATACAAAGGATGAAACCAACGACCAATATACCATGGAGAGAACTCTGTCTGAAGGCGCCCAGCGAAACACCATCGCCTTTGATGCACTCGCCTTTCTAACTGGCAGTCTGGGTGGGCAATCGTTCCTTCCCCCGGGCAAGGTCGCGGATTTTTCGGGGTTCCAGTATCTGAGGGATAACGACCCGACCCAGATGGGTCACAATACCGACTTTGTGACTATTGTGGCATTCAATGTCTTGCACCGACTAACGGTCAGCCAAATAGAACTGCTGGTCGAGCGAGCGCAGAGTCAGGTGGACTTGATAAACGAATACGCGTATCAAAGGTTTCCGCTGATGAAGTCGTTTCGTCGCCTAGTAGGCGATGACTTGCCTACTGGCACTAGCGGACTCGACAAGAGCGCTGTGATGGCTTTCTCTGCGGACCTCTACCGAATCGATGGACAGATCAGTTACGATCGGGCGCGACTGCTCGGAGGTGTCGTAAGGTCTCTTTCGGCCGCTCAGCGAGCGGCGCTGGACTCACTGAAGGCGAAGGGGGGCGTGGGAAATTGGGACCGAACACTCTCAGACCCCCTGCAAGATTTGCACCTTGATCGTGACGTCAGCGTGGCAGTGATGACGTACGCCAGCGAGATGTACAGCTGGTATGCCGGTTCCATCAATGCGGACACCTATTTCTGCCCCGAGCGACAAGGTACATACTTCGGCTCATTCTATCTCAAAGACTGGCCGGCAATGGGTAACCCGAACTACACCATCAATGAACAGTTGACAGCAAGCGCGGGTGAGAATTTTCTTCGCATCCTGACGACTGCTCAGGCGCAGAAGATAACGAGTATCGTTGACTCACAGAAGACGGCCTTGTTGGCACTTGTGGAAAGACGGAGAAGTATTTCCGCCCAGTTACGCCGTTTCATGACCGAGCAGTCGATCGACAGCAGTCTTGTTATGAGTCTGTCCGAGCAATATGGCCAACTGGATGGTGAAATTTGCTATCTCTACGCTACCCGCTTCTCGCAGGTCTACCAGACGCTGAGCACTGATCAGAAGAATCAGCTCACGGCGCTAGTGGATTCTCTGGGTTACGTTCCTGCGACGGGGGCTTTTTTGTATTCGCAGCCAATCGCTATGCCCGAGATCATAAACACGGATTTTCTGTTCGGCACAAATCCTAGCGCCGGTTTTGAACTAAGCAGCCCGGATGTCGAACAGGGTGGAACGCTTCCTGTAGACTATACCTGCGATGGTGCCGCAGCAACACTACCATTGCGATGGAGCGGAGCCCCCGAAGGGACTCAGAGCTATGCACTCATCATGCACCATGAAGCCTCACCGACTGACATCCACTGGTACTGGGTCATGTACGATATTCCCTCTAACATCGATAGCATCCCCAGAAACGGCACAGGACCATGGACTTTAGGAAACAACAGCGTCAACGGCTTGACCGAATATACTCCTCCTTGCTCCAAGGGACCAGGCGCGA
>CAIVAP010000090.1 GCA_903903945.1 uncultured bacterium
CAAGTTCCTTTCCCTACATCTCTGTCAAGACGCCGACTGCCGAGCGCGTTTCAAACGCGAGGCGCAAGCGGCTGCTAAGCTTGATCATCCGAATATCGTCACGGTGTATGAGGTCGGCGAATTTCAGGGGCGGCCGTTCTTCGCGATGCAGCATATTGAAGGGCGGTCATTGCGAGAATACGCCTCACATCAGGAGTTGTCAATTCCACAAGTGCTGGAAATCGGTATCCAGATTGCCGAAGGGTTGCAAGCGGCTCACGAGAAGGGCGTGACACATCGCGATATCAAACCTGCGAACATCCTGATCGACTCGCATGGACGAGCAAAGATACTCGATTTCGGACTGGCAGCGGTGCAGGGTAGCGATCACTTGACTAAGACCGGTTCAACGCTCGGTACGATTGGTTATATGTCGCCCGAACAAGTGCGCGGTGAGCAGGTCGACCCTCGCACTGATATCTTCTCCCTCGGCGTTGTTCTCTACGAGCTGATCACCGGAAGACAACCGTTCAAGAGCGACAACGACGCCGCAACCTCACGCAAGATCACCGAAAGCGAAACCGAACCACTGGCGCGATACAAGGCAGGTGTGTCAGAAGAACTGCAGCGCATAGTCTCCAAGGCTCTGGCCAAAGACAAGGTTCTCCGGTACCAGCACGCGGATGAATTACTAGCGGATCTACGGCACGTCGCTGGGATCGCTCTTGACAGCGGTGTTCATATCGCGAAACTTCCGATGCTGGCGGTTCTGCCATTCGATAATCTTGGCCCAGCGGATCAGGTATATTTCGCAGATGGCATGACTGAAGAAATCATTACGCGACTGGCCAAGACAAAGGGACTGGGCGTTATATCGCGCACCAGTGTCATGAGATATAAGGGTGTCCACAGGGATTTGCGCGAAATCAGTGCCGAGTTGGGTGTAGACTACGTTGTTGAGGGGTCTGTCCTCTGGGCACAGTCTGCGGGAGTCAGTCGGGTCCGCATCAACGCGCAATTGATCAGATCCTCTGACGACACCCATCTCTGGGCGGATCGATTTGATCGGAGTTTTGAAGACATATTCTTGATTCAGTCAGATATCGCACAGAGGGTGGCAAATGCTCTGAATACGGCACTCGGAAGATCAGAGAGTTCCATTCCCCCCGAAATCCTCACAAAAAATGTCGAGGCTTACGATTACTACCTGCGTGGACGACGTTTCATATCACGCGATCGTCAGACGACTCTGAAGGCCATTGACATGTTCGAAAAGGCGACCGAGCTCGACCCTACTTTTGTGAGGGCGTATCAGGAACTGGTAGGTGAACACGCGCTCTTATACTTCTGGAACTACGACCAGAGTCAGGAGCGTCTTGGAAAAGCAAAAGCAGCTCTTGAGAAAGTCATGTCGTTGGCTCCGAATTCATTAGATGCACACCTCGCTGAGGGTGATTATTGTTATTGGGGCATTGGTGACTATAACCGTGCTCTGGAACATTATGTTGCGGCGAGACAATTGGAACCTGGGAACAAGAAATTAAGCTATCGAATTGGCCTGATTAAACGCCGGCAGGGTCGCCTGGATGAGGCTATTGCACTGCAAATGGAAGACGTGATCTTCGATCCGCTCAACGGTCTGGCTCAATCCGAGCTGGGAGTTACGTTCACGGCTGGGAAAGACTACCGGAGAGCTGAAGAACACATCCGTAGAGGGATAATTCTGAGGCCTGACGTTGTCACTCTCCACATACGTCTCGCCGAATTGCTTATCACTTGGCGAGGCGACATTGGTAAAGCTCGAGATGCTTTGCTTCAAGCACCGTCACACTTGGACTTCAGCGACCTGTTATGCTACCTCGATTTGCTCGAAGGCAATTGGCGAGCGGCTGACGATCATTTGCCAAAGAGTGTGCAAGATGCGTGGGACGATGTTACGCCGGAATACTACTGGAAGAAGGCTTGGGTGAACCGTCTCGCGGGAAATACACCTGCCGAAATGGACTACTTCAATCTATTGCTGAAGCATGGCGAAGCATCCATAATTAAGAATCCCGACATATATTCCAACTATACTGATGTCGCTCGTGCGAACGCCGGGCTGGGAAAAAAGGATGATGCAGTGCGCTTCAGCAAGAAAGCTGTGGAGATGATGCCACTTAGTCGCGACTACCTGACGGGTGCGGATGTTCTCTGTAATCTCGCTCTGGTGTACGCGCTGGTCGGCGAAGTCGACGCCGCGATTGAATGTCTTGACAAATTGCTGTACGCGACAGGAAGATACTCTGCGCATATTATTCGACTTGAACCTTGGTGGTCAGCCCTGAAACAGTCACTACGTTACGACCGGTTATTGGAAAAGTATGCAACCTGACGACGACAGGACCCAGGCTGTGACAGTGCTCTCCAAAGGCACAGTCATCGGCCACTACCGCATCGTCGAGAAGATCGGCGCGGGTGGCATGGGTGAGGTGTATCTGGCGGAGGATACTGAACTTAATCGCAAAGTCGCCCTCAAGTTCCTGTCCTCCCATCTCTGTCAGGACGCTGATTGCCGAACGCGCTTCAAACGCGAGGCGCAAGCGGCGGCGAAACTGAATCATCCTAACATCGTCACAATTTATGAAGTCAGTGAGTTCAACGGCCGTCCCTTCTTTGCGATGGAGCATGTCGAGGGGCAGCCTCTCAGCGAACTGATCAAACAAGGCGATTGCTCGCTCGACAAGGCGATCGATCTGTCACTGCAGATCTGCGAGGGACTGCAGGAAGCACACAAGGCAGGCATTACCCATCGCGACATCAAGCCCGCCAACATCCTTATCAGTCAATCGGGACGCGCCAAGTTAGTCGACTTTGGACTGGCCTCAGTAGCCGGTGCTGACAAGCTGACGAAAGAGGGTTCGACGCTTGGAACCATCGGCTACATGTCACCAGAACAGGTGCAGGGCAAGCCGACAGATCACCGCTCAGACCTCTTCTCATTCGGTGTCGTGCTGTATGAATTGGTAAGCTGCAAATCGCCCTTCAAGGGCGAAACTCCTGCTGCAACCATGAATGCCATAGCGCAACAGATTCCTGAACCGCTCGCGCGGTACAAGGCAGGTGTCCCCGATGAGTTGCAGCGGATCGTGTCCAAGCTGCTACAGAAAGATCCGGCATTGCGATATCAGACGGCTGCAGATGTTATCAGCGATCTTTCGGGCTTGAAGGCAACAAGTCAACTCTCAATCATCAAGCCTGCCTCTCAGCGCAAGATGCTGGCGGTGCTGCCTTTTGAGAATCTCGGCTCGCCTGACGATGAATACTTCGCCGATGGGATTACCGATGAGATAACCGGCAAGCTTGCAACGGTTCGAGAATTGGGTGTAATCTCTCGTACCAGTACAATGCAATACAAGAAAACTACCAAGAATCTTCGGCAGATCGCCACGGAGCTTGGCGTCGACTACATTCTGGAAGGGACCATTCGTTGGGACAAGAGTGGTGCTACAAGTCGCGTGCGGATTCTCCCACAATTGATCCGAGCGTCAGACGACACGCATCTCTGGGCAGAGACATATCAGCGACCGCTGGAAGATATTTTTGCGTTACAGGCAGACATTGCCACCCGGATTGTCGAAGCAATGAATATCACACTGCTCAAACCGGAAAACACCGCTCTGCAAGCGATACCGACGCAGAATCTTGAAGCGTATCAGGCATACCTGCGTGGAAACGATTATATGCATAGGGATTACAAGAGGGAGAGTCATAAGTGGGCGGTGCAGATGTTCCAGCGGGCGGTGGAACTTGATCCCACCTTCGCTCAGGCGTATGTTAACCTCGCGGGTGCTCACGCTTCGTTGTATTTTTATGGATATGACGCCACGCCAGCCCGCCTAAGCCAAGTCAAGGCAGCCATCGATCGGGCACTCTCACTCCAGCCTGATCTTCCTGATGCTCACCTTGGACTTGGCTACAGCTATTATTATTGGGGTCTCCGGGACTACGACCGGGCACTGGAGCAGCTTGCGATTGCGGAAGTCGGGTTACCGAACAATCCTCGAATTCTGCGGTCTAGGGCTTACGTTTGGCGTCGTCAAGGGAAGTTTAAGGCTGCAGTTGAACAGTTGGAACGCGCATTTGTACTGGACCCCCGAGATTGGAAAAATTCTTATGAGATCGGGTTGACGTATGGATTCCTGCGCAACTACGCAGCACAAGAAAAGTACCTCAACGAATCCATCTCTCTTGCGCCGGATCAATACGGTGCCTGTGTGGAGAAGGTCCGGAACTACTATCTTTGGCTCGGTGACACCGGCTTGGCCCGGGCGACGCTGGCGTCCATCCCCAAGCAGGATGACGATGAGATCCGACTTCAATGGTTTTTGCTGCACCTGTACGAACGAGATTATGCTTCAGCCCTTGATCGGCTTGCAGCCATATCCCCGATGGCAAAAATTGACCAGTCGTCATTCATACCCAAGGTGCAGTTGGAGGGGCTTATCTATAGCCTCATGAACGATCCGGACCGGGTCCACGCCTGCTATGATTCCTCCCGCGTCATCCTGGAAAAAGCGGTGAAGGAATTGCCCGATGACTCTCGCGTCCACAGCTCGCTGGGGCTTGCCTACGCTGGTTTAGGCCGCAAGGACAACGCGATTCGCGAGGGCAAATTGGGAGTCGAGCTTCTCCCGGTTTCCAAGGATGCCGTGCAAGGGCCTGTGGGAGTGAGAGATCTCGCCTTGATCTATGTCTTGGTCGGCGAATATGATGCTGCCTTGGATCAAATAGAGTATTTACTTTCGATATCTTGCGATTTCTCGGTCCCGCTGCTCCGTCTTGACCCTCGGTATGACCCGTTGCGCAACCTGCCGCGCTATCAGAAGCTCTTGGAGAAATATGGAACCTGACGACGATAAGACACGAGAAGTGACGGTGCTTTCTAAAGGCACGGTCATCAATCGCTACCAGATCGTGGAGAAGATCGGCGTCGGCGGAATGGGAGAGGTGTATCTGGCAGAGGATACCGAGCTTAATCGCAAGGTTGCGCTCAAGTTTCTTTCTCACCACCTCTGTCAAGATGCTGATTACAGGACACGCTTCAAGCGCGAGGCGCAAGCCGTAGCAAAACTGAATCATTCCAACATAGTAACCATTCACGAAGTCAGCGAGTTCAACGGCCGACCGTTCTTTGCGATGGAACATGTCGAAGGGCAATCGCTGCGGGAGTTAATCAAAGCGAAAGAGTTGCCAATTGAACGGGTGATCGAACTCGCAATTCAAATTTGCGAGGGGCTGCACAAAGCGCATCAATCCGGCATAGTTCATCGCGACGTCAAACCTGCGAACATCCTGATCGATGCCGATGGCCGGGTCAAGATCCTCGATTTCGGACTGGCAAGTGTTGTCGGTTCCGACCAATTGACCAAGACCGGTTCGACTCTTGGCACCATCGGCTACATGTCGCCTGAGCAGGCCCGCGGCGAGGATGTCGATGCCCGCTCAGACTTGTTTTCCCTCGGCGTTGTACTCTATGAGATGATCGCGGGCCGTTCGCCCTTTCAACGGGAGCACGAAGCTGCCACGCTGCACGCCATTACACATGCCTCACCAGAACCGTTGGGGAAATTCAGGGATGGCATTCCGGCATGGCTAGAGAGTATCATTTCAAGACTTTTGGAGAAGGATCGGATGCTACGTTATCAGAACAGTGGCGAATTGCTCTCCGATTTGAAGCGCTGTCTGACCTCAGCTGCACCGCAAACACCGCCAGAGAAATCTATTGTCGTGTTGCCGTTCGAAAATCTAAGCCCCGATCCTGACCAGGAGTACTTCAGCGATGGGCTGACTGAGG
>CAIVAP010000091.1 GCA_903903945.1 uncultured bacterium
GGTGTGTATCCGATTGTCACTACCCATCACGACTTGCCGTTGTTGTCTGTCGTTACTTTGGTAGTCAAAGGCACTAGTGCCCACTTGGACTTCGCCTTGCACTTGCATATAGTAGCCCAGTGCGGTCGGCTGAGTAGTTGTTGGCTTGCCGTACGCCTCAGTGCCACCGACAGCATCGTCGGAAGGCGTCATGGTCTTCGGGGCAATTTGAGGCGCACTGATCAGTGGTGAACTTTGGCTGGCTGTCTTGGCATTCGCCGCAAACACAGCGGTCGCCGACGCGATTGCGCACAGAAACAAAATCAGTAACTTGAACCTTTGATACATAGTACCCTCCACGAGAATTGGTTAGATTCTGATTTCTGTTGGCAGTTCTAAGAAGCGCGTATGTCACATTGCATCAGACAACGTGATCTCAAAGAGGAGCAGGCCAGGAACCCTATCTCCTTGTATAGCAAACATTTGTTGCAGTTGCCAACGATTTCTTTTGCTACTATATTAATATAACACCTATGGTCTCTTTTAGCAACCCCAAATATGCGTCTTTTCTGCATAATTCCTTCAGAACACCACCCTCGTTTAGTCGCCAACCAGTTCCGCCTGCTGCTGCACGGCGGCTGATGTTCTCCTGCGAGCGTTGAAAAAGTACCTTCACGGGACCGAGTTGGAGAACGCTCAGACCAGCACGATTCGCTGTCGTTTGATCAAGATCGGCGCCCAGGTGGTGCAGAGCTGTCGTCGGCTTTGGATGCATTTAGCCGGTGGCTATCCGTTGAAGGGGCTTTTCCTGCAGCTGTCGCAACGACTGGCGGTCACGTAAACGATCCCGATCGTCGCCAGAATGCCAATCCTGCCCATGCCCGTGCCACTCGCCAATGAAGTCTGCTTAAAAACCCCCGACTCAGTCAAAAAACCGAATCCAGCCTCATTAACCAATCTCTTTCACCCCACTCCACTCGTCGATCCTGCTGCCGCACCTCAGATACCAAGATACCCAACCCCATAACACCAGTAAAACCGCTTATGAATAATGCGGGATAGAGGACGCGTCAGCTTGCCAAAATCGAACACCCGCAACATCGGTCGCTACGGATGATCCAGAGCTACCAGCTCGTCAATCGTCGGTACTATCAAACTCACCTGTCACTCCACCTTCCTTAAACTCATTCCCCCCTAATATGCCCCACATAATAATCCACAATCAACAAAAACCTCATTTTGCAACAGTCCCCTCATGTGCGCGGAGTCCAGGATTCATCTCGATGAGTAGACAGGGAATTCCACGTTTGGTCACAGGATTACTCTGACGAGAGCATATTCCAGACGATCAGCCGAAGTCTCACGAATCAAGGGACGCATTGCGGCGTTGCCGACAATACCGGCGCTGTTGACATCTCCGATGCCGCGTAACTCATCTCCTTGATCCTTCCCGTCAACGCCACTCTGCACTGCTACTGATGTAACCAAAACAGTCCGCATCCCCGAAAACGGCCATGGGCTCATTTCATTGCTCCGGAGTTGACATTCTGCTGCACATTCCCCGCAAAGTATGGGGTGAATCCAGTATTTTCCGAAACCGATAGCCACCGTTTCAGTGTCGTAATTTGTACGCAAGTTGTTAACATACAATAGAATAGCTCAGTCACTTTGTGACAGGAATAACTTGCCGGCTGGGCACTGGATTTGCAGCGGATTAGTCGGGCACTTGAGTACGATTCGAGTGTTCTTGATAACGGGCGAGAGGTTGCAAACAAAACGTCCCGGTCGAGAGGAACTATGGCGAAAAAACGCAAATCTGGATACAAGATTCCTCACAAGACTTGCTGGCACCTCTATTCGCTGCAGAGCCTCAACAGCGATAAGTTCATCAAGGTCGTCAACAAAATCCTTCGTCAGGAGTGGCAAGTCATCAAATAGCTAACGCGGTCAACTCCAGCCTGTCAAATCGCATTTCTTGACCCTTCCCAGCGGTCTCAAAGCAACTTTATAAAACAACTAAAATCGAACTATTTTCCGTTGACGCGTCCTTTATCCCGCATTATTCATAAACTGTTTCTACTGGTGTTATGGGGTTGGGTATCTTGGTATCTGAGGTGCGGCAGAAGGATCGACGGGTGGAATGGGGGGAAAGAGATTGGTTAATGGGACTGGATTCGGTTTTTTGACTGAGTCGGGAGAGTTTTTGATCAGACTTCACCGGCGAGTGGCGCGGGCCCGGGCAGGATTGGCATTCTGGCGACGATTGGGATCGTTTACGTGACCGCCAGTCGTTGCGACAGCTGCAGGAAAAGCTCCTTCAATGGATAGCCTCCCGCCAAACTGGGCACCGATCTTGATCAAACGACAGCGAATCCTGCTGGTCTGAGCGTTCTCCAACTCGGTCCCGTGAAGGTACTTTTTCAACGCCCGCAGGAGAACATCAGCCGCCGCGTGCAGCAGCAGGCGGAACTGGTTGGCGACAACACGAGGGTGGTGTTCTGAAGGAATTATGCAGAATGAAATGCATATTAGGGGTTGCTAAAAGAGACCTGAGGCGTTATATTGATGCAATAGTAAGAGAAATTGTTGGCAACTGCAAAACGCTGTTTTTTTGTGGTCACAGGAACGATCACTCAGGGAAACGAGAACATCCTTGACAATTCGAGGAGATTTTGGTACTATTAAATTGTTGAAAGATGTCAAATGGTGTTTTCTGAGCCCTTCTATGGGAAATCTATGAGGAAACAAAGTATTGGAACGGGAATACCATAGTGACTACAAAACTATGTAAATTGTTACACGAAAGGCAGGAATCTAATGGACGACAATTGCAGTAATGGGGGGAGTGGCTACAAGTGTCTGCAAGCGAATTACCGAGTGATAATTGCATTTATCTGGATAAGCTTTACGACTCTGATCTCCTTGCCCTTCTCAGAGCTGTTCGGAGATCAAGTAGCTGGAAGAAATGCTAATTTCCTCAATGAGCAGCAGAAACACGACATCGCGAGCAATTTCCTTCCCAATATATGGGGCAAACTGGGCGAGAATTACGGTCCAGAGATGCCTGACAAAGCTTGGATGTACTTGTGCCATACAAGCATTCCTCACCAAACCGGTTACATTGGTTATGATGTCGTAGACGTGGGCTTTTCAGACTTGCTCGCGATCGAGTACACGGTATTCCTTGACTTCGATCTAAAGAACTACACAGCGTATACTCAAACACATTGTTTCGACGCCGAAGGATTCACAGTCTTGATCAAACCTTGTGCCCAGTGCCGATCTGGCTGGGAGGCCTTATCAGTCCAGACTATTGGGCACGAAAAGACAGCCTACGAGACAATGGATAGGCTACTACCCTTTGAAATAAACAGGTTAGCTGACACGGGTATATTCATGGCCGAAGGCTCGCATGCGCTTTACACGCACAGGGCAGTATGTGAGCGGCAGCATTGGGACTATGAAGACTGTGCACGTGATCCTCTTCAGAGCAATCCGCTAATCAATCCTCATTGTGTACTTGGTCCCTACTACGCGGAGTCTTGCTCATGCAACAGTGCTGACTTGGAGTGTCTCGATGAAAACATCAGCAATCCCAACTGCTGGGCGGAACGCTTGAAGCTCTTTGGCTATAATTTTCCCCAAACTGGGTGTGATTTATGCCCGGGTGTGAGCTCTTTATGGGATCACGCCAAGCAAATCCCCCCGTATGTCGCTGTTGAAAAGGCTGTCCCTGAGAATCTCGGCTTTGTCGAATTGTTCGAGGAAGTTGGATTTCAAGCTAATGCGTCCCATCGTTCGCCCAACGACGCGGATGAGCGCGAAAACTTCGGAGACGCCTTGGTAGACGCAGGAATGCCGCTGAGGCTGATCAATTTCCCGTATTGGTCGTGGTGGAAGCAATACTACTTTCCTTCATATCAGCTTGATCAACTAAATGAAAGAGAGAACTTCGGGCTGAGAAGAGACATATTCCAGCACAGCTACTGGACAAAGCACGACCATTGGGGCTTAGCTGACAGGATAAGGTCTCTGAAGCTACATGGACTTCCAGGCACGATCCTCGTACTTCGTGACTACTATGATATAAACGGTTGGTATGTGAACGACGAGTTAATAAAAGTAGTACCCGATGGAGCTCGATCGTTTGAGATTTCCGACCTCGGTGATCTCAAAGATAAGTTCGACTTTGTGACTTGGGGTTTTGGACCCACCGCAGACGCGGGACCAGATCGCACGATCTTTTGCGATGAGCCACTGACTTTGGACGCCAGCGGATCATTTAGGTATGCACCAGACCAGCAGACACTAACAGAGGTCTATGGCCTAAGCAATTTCGACTTCAGGACGAGGTGGAGCTATAGTTGGTACGATGAGACCACCAGCACACTTCTGGGGACTTGGCCTGAAGTTGTGTTGTACCATCTGAGTACCGGTACTCACCGAATTAGACTTGAGGTTTCCGGAGAGCGATATATCAGCCCTGATAATCCCTCTCAGCATTCGCGCGTGACTGTGAGAGATTGGTGCAACGTGACGGTGACTCGACCGACTTACGTGATTGTTGATTTCCCCAATGGTGGAGAGAGACTCTGTGCCGGCAGCAATTATTCGATATCGTGGCATCCAAAGTGCAATTCTGAGAATGTGAAAATCGATTACAGCGTTGATGGCGGGTTGTCATGGATAACCATCTATCCCGATGTATGGAACGATGGTGGCGGCCCCTGGGTGACGCCCCGTGTGATCTCGAATCATTGTCGCCTTCGTGTGACCGCACTCAGTGGTGCCTTCACTGGCATGAGCGGTTCGGATTTTGCGTTAACTCAGGATTACCCCAGTACCATCCCCGCCGTCAATGAACACAACATTCCGACTCAGCAAGTGGTGCAAGTAGTTTTTCCAAACGATGTGGATGAAAGCCTCGTCAACGACTCAACTCTAGTTGTGTTCAGTCAGTTGACGGGACGCCTTCATGGAACCTTCGTCTATGATAGACCGACACGGACAGCATCGTTTGATCCGGATGTCGATCTTCTCAGCGGTGATCTTGTCACGGCAATCCTCAAGTCAGATTCCGCATCCTCTCAATCCCTTCCCATTTGCAATAACTGGGTTTGGTCTTTCTCCTCATCCGCAAGATCAGCTGCAGCTGATTTCAATGAGCGCCGGGACTTTGCGCTGGGACATGCCCCTCAAGCGTTGGTGGCTGCAGACCTGAATAAGGACGGTGCAATCGACCTGATATCGGGGAATGTAGGAGTAGGCGGCGTGAGCATACTTCTGAACGATGGACACGGCAACTTCCCCTCCTGCGTAGATTATCTCGTCGGCGACAGCATCGTAGCTTTCACCACGGGTGACTTTGACGCAGACTACGATGTTGATCTGGCACTAGTGTCCCAAAACATGACGATCCTTCTAAACAACGGCGACGGCAGCCTCAAGACAGACTCAGTTTACCGGTATTACATCGGTACTTCACTGGTTCCTGCAGATGTTGACGCTGATGGCGATCTCGATTTATTGTTGAGCAACTTCGGGCAAGGTGGGGTCGCATATAATGTTAATGGCCACGGCGTATTCTGGAATCAGCACAGCTTTAATGGTGGAGGCTGTGGACAATTGTCCTTCGCTCTGAAGGTAGGCGATCTCGATAATGATGGTGATATTGATTTGGTTACTATCAGCGGCGGTTTTCCTCTACATCCAGGGCATCACTGTGTAGCACCTCTCCGCAACCGGGGTGATGGTTGGTTTGACAATGCACTTCGGTATGACATTTGGTGGGCGAACGATCTTGTTCTTGCCGATCTTAACAACGACAGAAGTCTCGACATAGGAATAACGACCTACAATGAGACTGACTCAACGTCGCAATTGTATGTCCTTATGAACAACGGCAATGCCGAGTTCCCTTATTCACCGCGGTCTTACACTCTTCCGCGGGGAGCGTCAGACATCACATATGGCGATTTCGATGGCGATGCAGATATGGACCTCGCTATAACAAGTTCTCTTGAAGACAAAGTAACTATTCTTTTCAACGTCGGTGACGGCTCTTTCGGCTCATCAGTATCCTTCACAGTACCAGGGAATCCTCAGGGTCTTTGTGCGGCTGACTTCGATGGCGACGGTCGGCTCGACTTAGCAGTTGCCATCCCGAGTCTTAACAAGATATGCATCTTACTAAATTCCACCGGCCCTACAGCTGTTGAGGAGGAGGAGCTGGTTCCGAATGTATTTGAAGTCACTCAGAATTTTCCAAATCCGTTTAATCCATTAACGTCCTTTGGGTATACCGTTCCAAAAACCACAGCGGTTGTCGTCGACGTTTACAATGCGCTTGGTCAAAAAGTAAGGACCCTCGTGGACCAGACACAGACAGCTGGCAAATACCGGGTCATGTGGGACGGCACTGATTCAAGAGGTCATTCCGTCGCTTCGGGTGTCTATCTGTACCGTGTGAGCGTAGACGGTTCTACAACGACCAAGAAAATGCTGCTGTTGAAATAGGCTTTCAAATCGCACCGATTGTGTCATGCCTTGTCCGGCGGCAGCCGGATGTGACATGACGCTGCTGCCAGGTCACGGTTCGACTTCATCGGAGTTATGATCCGGTGGAACCTGCGATGAAGGAGTGCGTCAGGTCACGCCCCGGTGGCCGATCTAATACCTGACGGAACTCTGAAACAAAGCCGCCTGCGGTCAATCCGCAGGCGGCTTGGATAATTTGGTAGCGCTACGGGGAGTCGAACCCCGGTTTGATGGCTGAGAACCACCCGTCCTAGACCCCTAGACGATAGCGCCAATGGTCGTATGTGTCGTCCGGCAGGGATGTGCTATGCTTGCGCAACAACACTGCCGGCAGCCGCGTCGTTACGCGGGAATCGACAAATAAACCGATGACGGACGAAAGATCAAGCGGTTTTTGGAGGGGCGAGTTGTGCGTTGGTGAACGCGTCAAGACCGCAGAGGGCGACCTACGGAGCTACCACTATTAACTTGACAATCGTGATAGATAAGGCGTATTTTTTCGCTCTTGGCGTCAGCGATGGTGGACAGCGCTAAAGCGTTGTTGCCTATTGCGGTTGAAGCCTCGAACGCGAGAGTGGCGGAATTTGGTAGACGCGCTGGACTTAGGATCCAGTGACTTCGGTCGTGGGGGTTCGAGTCCCCCCTTTCGCAGAGAATGAAAGACGGACGCGCGGGATTTTCTGCTTGCACTTCGGCGGCGAAAACATTGATTCCGTGCGTGTATTTCGCGTCCATAGCGAATTTGACGTGCGAACGTGGCGGAATTTGGTATACGCGCTAGACTAAGGATCTAGTGGTGAATAACCGTGGGGGTTCGAGTCCCCCCGTTCGCACCATCATCAGAAAGGATTAATCTTGCCGGTAACCTACGAATTGACTGAAGGGGAAAAGTGCAAACGCACCCTGAAGATTGAAGTCACGCACGATCTCGTTCAAGGCAAATTCCAAGAGATCTATCATAAGCTGAAAACCGAAGCCGTAATCCCAGGATTCCGCAAGGGCAAGGCGCCGCTTGCGGCAATCAAGTCGCGGTTCGCTAAAATCGCCGCCAAGGATGTGCTGGAAGACTTGCTGGATGAATCGTATGCCGACGCAATTTCGCAATCGGGACTTGATCCGGTTTCCTATCCGAAGATCATCGACATCGACTTTGCCGAAGACAAACCGCTTTTATATACCGCCGAACTTGAAGTCAAGCCGGTGATAAAGCTTGAGAAGTACACCGGTCTCACCCTCAAAAAGCCGGATGATCAGGTGACAGATGGGGAAGTCATAGAGCTGATGGAATACATCCGGCGTAAGAATTCCTCGTTGGAGTCGGTCGACCGTCCGGCTGCCGAGCATGATTTTGTAATCGCCGATCTGGAAGTGCTCTCGGACAGCGGTAACAGCGTTGGCGAGAAAGAATTTAAGGAAGTGCAGTTGGAGCTGACTGCTGGTCCGGTGGCGGAACAATTCCTTAAGCAACTGGCCGGTATCAAAGTGGATGACCAGCGAGAGGTAGAGATTGCGTATCCGGCGGATCATTTTGACAAACGCTTTGCGGGGAGCACGGTTAAGTTTTTGGCGCGGATCAAAGCTATCAAACAGCTTAATCTGATGCCGATGGATGAGGAATTTTTTAAGCAGTTCGGCGAGAAGATCACAACGGAAGAGCAGTTCAAAGAAGCGCTAAGAGAAGATATCCGGCAGCGCAAAACCAAAAAGGCGAATGAGGAGTTGCGTGAGGAAGTTATCAAGGAAGTTATCGATAAAAACCGTTTTGACCTCCCCGAGTCGCTCGTTGAACGTTTCCTGAACAACATGGTGGAAGACTACCGTGAGCGGAACAAGGGGACGGTTGACGAAGAGGAACTGCGCACCTACTACCGGCCAATCGGTATTCGTCAGATTCGCTGGGACATTTTGCTGCGGGAGATCGCCGAGAAGGAGAATATTCGCGCCGAACAGGCCGACATCGATACCTGGTTGCAGCGATTTGCCGATAATTATAAGATGACACTCGAGGAGGCAAGAAAATCGGTTACGGATAACCGCCGCATTGCCGACGTGAAGGAAACGATTCTGGAGCACAAAGTAATCGAATTCATCACCGCCAGTTCCACCGTCGAGACAGTCTTCTCGCCGCTGGTTGGGCTGGCAGAGTGATGGTTCGCAAGGAGGATCCGCATTGTACAATCAACTCATCCCGATAGTAGTAGAATCCACCGGTCGCGGCGAGCGCGCCTACGATATCTATTCTCGTCTGCTAAAAGATCGGATCATTTTTCTCGGTACGCCGATTGACGACAATGTCGCCAATTTGGTGATCGCCCAGATGCTTTTTCTGGCGGCGGAAGACCAGAACAAAGATATATTCTTGTATATTAATTCGCCGGGTGGATCGGTGACCTCCGGTCTGGCGATTTATGACACGATGCAGTTTATCAAGCCGAAAGTCTCCACGCTGTGCATGGGGCTGGGGGCTTCGATGGGAGCGTTCCTGCTGGCCGCGGGGGAAAAAGGCAAGCGGGCGGCATTACCGCATGCGCGGATCATGATTCACCAACCTTGGGGCGGTGCTCAGGGTCAGGTAACCGATATCGAAATCCAGACCCGGGAACTCGTTCACGCCAAGCAGCGTCTCAATGAGTTGTTGGCCAAACACACCGGCCAGCCGATTGAGAAGATCTTGCAGGATACTGATCGCAACTATTTTATGTCATCAGAAGATGCCAAGGCCTACGGGCTGATCGACGAGGTCTACGAGAAGCGGCCATAAGCGGGCCGTCGACTCGGGAGGAACAATATGCCTACCGGTAGCAAGCGCACAGAACGATGTTCGTTTTGCGGCAAGGACGCTTTTGCCGTCCGCAAGCTGTTCTCAGGGTACAATGCTTTCATCTGCGATGAATGTATCGCGCTGACACATGATCTGATCGCCGATACGCCTGCTAAGCGTGCTGCGGCTCAACCGTTCAAGCTATACAAACCGAAAGAGATCAAAGCGTTTCTGGATCAGTACGTAATCGGTCAGGAGCAGGCCAAGAAAACTCTGTCGGTGGCGGTCTATAATCATTACCAGCGTCTCTTTAATCCGGAAGCTTCCGCGGAAGTTGAGCTGGAGAAGTCAAACATTCTGATGCTCGGCCCGACCGGTACCGGGAAAACGCTTCTGGCGCAAACGTTGGCGAAAATGTTGTCGGTGCCATTCAGTATCGCCGATGCCACGGTGCTGACCGAGGCCGGCTATGTGGGCGAGGATGTCGAAAATATCCTGGTGCGGCTGTATCAAGCGGCGGACTATGACAAAGAGCGGACGGAAACCGGAATCGTTTTTGTCGACGAGATCGACAAGATCGCTCGCAAGACGGCCAATCCATCCATCACGCGTGATGTTTCCGGCGAGGGCGTACAGCAGGGTTTGCTGAAGATACTTGAAGGCACGGTGTCGAACATACCTCCGAAGGGGGGACGGAAACATCCCGAACAACCGTTTGTGCAGATCGACACCCGCAACATCCTCTTTATCTGCGGCGGCGCTTTTGATAGCCTTGACAAAATCATCGCGCGTCGAATCGGCAAGCAGCAGGTGGGATTCAAGGTCGACCAGGTGGTGTCGCAGATTGATGACATGAACGCGCTGCTACATCAAGTGCAATCAGAGGACCTGCTCGAATACGGTCTGATTCCCGAAATGATCGGCCGCTTGCCGGTGGTGACGGTACTGGACGAGCTTTCGGATGAGGCGATGCTGCAGATTTTGACCGAACCGAAAAACAGCCTGATTCGGCAGTACCAGAAGGTATTCCAGATGGAGAATATCGAGTTGGAGATGACACCGGAATCGCTGGTAGCGGTGGTCAAGATTGCGCGCAAGCGCAAGACCGGCGCCCGGGCGCTGCGAGGGATTCTGGAGGAGAGGATGCTGGAGATCATGTACGAAGCCCCGTCCTACCGCAATGTCGCCAAGATCATTGTCACCGACGAATGTATCACCGACAACGCCCCGCCAATCATCGAGCGGAGCACTAAATCGGGCAAGCAGAGCGCGTAGGTTAATTGTCAGATTGAAGTATTGAGCACCCCAAAGTGGGTGCTTTTTTCTTTCGAGTTGGAATTGGTGAGGGAGCAAGTCAAACCCAGAGTGGGGTTGACCTACTGGACTCTTGATGTAACCCGCGATGGTTCGCAGTAATGGCCGGATTGTGACCTGCCAGTCGTGTGTGCTCTCCGATCAGAACGCGGCAGGCGGAGAGAGGTTGTCCCACAAGTCGGCTTGAGGCGTCGTAGGTGCGAATTTATTCGCACGTCGCACATAGTGAGGGAAAATACCTCTCTGCCAAATCACTCCGGTCCGATCAGGAAGGACAAATCGAGGTTGGGTGAATAAATTCGCACCTACAATATTTACGCCTCGTTGCAACTCCTGGGACAACCTCGAGACGACTACCGCGCACAGAATAGCGAAACAATACCAGACGGTATTCCCAGGACAGACATGGCCGGCAAGATCGGGAAACCCTCCAGCTTGGTGGAGTACCGACGTGGGGATCCTTCCTGTCTCTTCAGGCCTATCGGCCAAGAATCGCCGCGAGGTCCTCCTCAGCCGTCTTGATTGGTGCGATGTTGAACTTCTCGACCAGCACATTGAGCACTGGCGGCGTGACGAACGCCGGTAAACTGGGGCCGAGCCGTATATTTCTGATTCCAAGATTCAGCAGTGTCAGGAGAATACAGACTGCCTTCTGTTCGTACCAGCTCAGCACCAGCGAGAGTGGTAGGCTATTCACGTCCGTGTCAAACGCTTTGGCCAACGCCAGAGCGATCTGAATAGCCGAGTATGCGTCGTTGCACTGCCCGACATCGAGTAGACGCGGGATCCCCCCTATGTTGCCCAGCTCGAGTTTGTTGAAACGGTATTTGCCGCATGCCAAAGTCAGAACCACTGTGTCTTTCGGTGTCTTCTCGACGAACTCCGTGTAGTAGTTGCGCCCGGACTTGGCGCCGTCGCATCCGCCAACCAGGAAGAAGTGCTTGATCGCACCCGATTTGACAGCTGCGATAACCTTGTCGGCCACTCCGAGCACAGCATTGCGACCGAAACCAACCATAATGGTCTTGCCCGGCCCTTCCTCCGCAAAGCCCGGTGCGGCCAATGCTGCCTTGATCACGGGTGAGAAGTCCCGATCACTTATGTGGCGGACACCCGGCCATTCCACTAACCCGGAGGTGAAGATTCGGCTTTGGTAGCTGTCCAGAGGCATCTGGATGCAGTTGGTAGTCATCAGAATCGCACCCGGAAAGGCGTCGAACTCTTTTTTCTGGTCCTGCCAGGCGCCGCCATAGTTGCCCACCAGATGCTTGTACTTCTTCAGGCCAGGATATCCGTGACATGGCAGCATCTCGCCGTGCGTGTAGACATTGATACCCTTACCTTCTGTCTGCTTGAGAAGCTCTTCAAGGTCTTTCAAGTCGTGTCCCGAGACTGCAATTGCCTTTCCTTTCACCGGATCGACACGCACCTGGGTGGGCACCGGGTGACCATAGGCGCTGGTGTTCCCGGCGTCCAGAAGCTCCATTACCCGCAGGTTCACCTCGCCAACTTTGAGAACCATCGCTGTTAACTCGCCGATCGTATGCGGGCTGGTCAGAAAATCCAGCGACTCACTGAAGAATGCGAAAACCTGCTCGTCGGTCTGACCGAGAATCATGGCGTGATCGGCATAGGAAGCCATTCCTTTGAGACCGTATGTGATAAGCTCCTCAAGTCCGATAATGTCGGCGCCCTTACTCTCCTGACGACGCTCGATCCCGATCTTGTCGGCTGCGGCCAAGAGATCGGCCTTTGAACCCGTCAGCGGGTAGATCGACGGGCCGCTCATCTTCGCAGGTTCTTTCCCCTTGTCACGGCATGCACCCTCATAAATTCTTTTCGCCTCTTCACGAATCTTGGCAGCGCGGTTTACCCACTCCGCAATGTTGTCGGAGTCAAAATTGACATTGGTTACTGTCGTGAACAACGCCTCGATCAGAAAACGATCCACTCCTTCACTCTTGGCTCCGAGCTGCCGCGCTTGATGCGAGTACATGGCGATCCCTTTGGCGGCATAGACCAGCAGGTCCTGCAGTCGGGCACTGTCATCATCCTTGCCGCACACGCCCACTGTGGTACAGCCGGTTCCCCTGGATGTCTGTTCACACTGGTAGCAGAACATGCTCATATCACTTTCCTCTTCCTCGGGTATCTGGGTGCAAGAGCGGACAATATCGTCACTGCCGTCATTCCACAACACTTCTGACATTCCCGCCAGGCGGTATACTGACCGCCCCTCATCGTTTCATGACAAGATACGTTGTAGTGAGGGAAGAAAGCAACCATCAAAGACTTACCGTTCTGGCAGGTCTTGATCCGGCAAAGTGTGGAGGGCAGACTTTTCGGGCGTCGTCAGGAATCCTTTCCTGACGACCCTAGCTGGTTTGGTGTCCGGTAGGAAGGGATTCCTGCCGGCGCTCTCGGAAACCCGCTATGGTTCGCAACAATGGCCGGATTGTGACCTGCCAATCGTGTGTGTGCTCTCCGATCAGAAAGCGGCAGGTCAAGCCCCAACACTCAACCCACCCCGCTACGACCTGCCGCAACATCCAGCTTATTACCCTCTCCCTTCAAGGGAGAGGGGTTGGGGTGAGGGTGTAAGATGCTGCGCCCCTACGCGAAGATTTCGCGGTGCACGAGGACGTACGCCGCGCACGGATGACAAGCAAGCTACAGCTTGCTATGCGGCGGCTGGCGCGTATATTGGGAACGTATGATATATCGATACGGCACAGAAGAAATCGTTATCCGTGAATCGTTGCCGGTGTTGCCCGTGCGCGACACAATCATTTTCCCATATATGGTTTCGCCGATGATTGTCGGCAGGCAGTTTTCGATTGAAGCGCTGCAAGAGTCGATGGTGCGCGACAAGCAGATATTGCTGTTGGCACAGAAAGACAAGACGATCGAAAACCCTAGCAATAGTGATCTCTACGGCTTCGGCACGGTGGCGCGCATTCTGCAGGTGATGAAACTCAACAACGGCACGATGAAAGTGCTGGTGGAAGGACTGTGCCGCGCTAAGGCCAAGCGTCTGAGCAAAACCGAGGGCTACCTGGGGGCGACGCTACAGCTTCTGGCGGATGATCTCGGTGACAATCCTACGCGCCTGGAAGCGCTGGCGCGATCGGCGCTTCGCCGTTTTAGTGACTACGTGGCGCTTAATCGGCGCATTCCCGATGAAGTGATCGCCAACACCCAGGATGTTCCCAGCGCCAGTCAGCTTGCCGACGTGATCGCGGCGCATCTGCAATTGTCGATCGAAAAGCGGCAGACCGTTCTGGAGGCAGTATTTGTGCCAAAGCGGCTGGAGATGTTGGCCGAGTTGTTATCAGCCGAAATCGAAATTTTGGAACTGGAACAGAAAATTGATTCCACCGTGCGTGATTCGATGACCCAGAATCAGCGCGAGTATTACCTCCAGAACCAATTGAAGGCAATCAAGACAGAACTCGGGCAGGCCGACGATGAGGCTGATGTCGAGAGTTATCGCACCAAGATCAAGGAGTCCTCGCTGCCGGCGGAAGTTGCCAAGAAAGCGACCGAAGAAGTTGACCGTCTCGGCAAAATGCATTCCTACTCGGCTGAGGCGAATGTGATCCGCACCTATATCGACTGGCTGCTGTCGTTACCGTGGAACATTTATTCCGAGGATCGCACTTCGTTCAAGGAAGTGGAGGATATCCTCAACGCTGAGCATTATGGTCTCGAAAAAGCCAAAGCGCGAATTTTGGAGCATCTGGCGGTAATTAAACTGGCGAAGAATGTCAAAGGCCCGATTTTGTGTTTGGTCGGTCCTCCCGGTGTGGGGAAAACGTCGCTTGGCAAATCGGTCGCCAACAGTCTCAATCGCAAATTCGCGCGGATGTCACTGGGGGGCATGCGTGATGAAGCCGAGATTCGCGGCCATCGGCGGACCTATATCGGCGCGCTGCCGGGGCGAATCATTCAGATGTTGAAGAAGGCAAAGACCGCCAACCCGGTCATGCTTCTGGATGAGGTCGACAAGATCGGCTCCGATTTCCATGGCGACCCGGCATCGGCGCTGTTGGAAGTGCTCGACCCGGAGCAGAATTCGACGTTTCAGGATCACTATCTCGAATGCGAATTTGATCTCTCCAAAATCGTGTTCATCACGACCGCGAATACGACCGCCGGTATTCCGATGCCACTTCTGGACCGGATGGAGATGATCGAACTCCCCGGTTATCTCGAATTCGAGAAAGTCAAGATCGCCGAGGAGTTTCTCTTACCGAAGCAAAAGATGGAATGCGGGTTGGTAGAATATCGTATTGATCTGCCGGCGTCGGTGTTGCAGGCGATCATACGCGATTACACGCGGGAAGCGGGTGTACGTGAACTGGAACGCAAGATCGGATCGATCTTCCGGCAAATTGCACAACGTATTGCCCGTGGCGACAAGAAGAAACGATTTGTAGTTACAAAGCCCGACCTGAAGAAATATCTCGGCGCCCGCAAGTATCATGAACTGGAAACCGGCGCGCCAGTCGCAGGCCGAGCGATAGGTCTGGCCTGGACCCGTGCCGGCGGTGAGATTCTGCCGGTGGAAGTGTCACTTACCGATGGAAGCGGCAAGGTGATGTTAACGGGTAAGTTGGGCGAAGTTATGCAGGAATCAGCACGCGCGGCGCTGACCTATCTCAAGTCCAATGCGGATCGACTCAAGATCAGCAAAGACAAATTCAAGAATCTCGACGTGCATCTGCACCTGCCTGAAGGAGCAGTGCCAAAAGACGGTCCATCGGCGGGAATCACGATCCTGGTGGCGTTGACATCGGCATTCCTGCAAAAACCCCCCGCCAAGGATCTCAGCTACACCGGCGAGATCACGCTTTCCGGTGAAGTGCTTCCGGTCGGGGGACTTAGCGCCAAGTTCATCGCAGCGGTGCGTGCCGGAATCAAGACAGTTATCGCGCCACAGGCAAATAAGTCGGATATCGAGGATTTACCAAAAGAGCTGACCTCGAAGCTGAAAATCGTTCTGGTGAAACGGGCGGCGGACGTTTTAAGACTTGCCTTTCCCAAGTAACACTTTACCTTCAGTCACCGGTGAAATTCTAAGAGGATTTTGTGAACCTGAAAGAGGTTAAACTGGTAACGACTGCCTACCTGCCGGATCAACTGATCCTGACCGGGGCGCTGCAGGTGGCATTTGCGGGGAGATCAAATGTCGGCAAATCGTCGCTGCTAAATCGGCTGTTCAACCGCCGAGGACTGGCAAAGGTCTCCAATTCGCCGGGCAAAACGCAGTCGGTGAACTTTTTCCTCGTCAACGACCAAATCTACTTCGTCGATCTTCCCGGCTATGGCTATGCCAAAACCAGTGCTCAAGAGCGTCTTCGTTGGCAGAAACTGCTGGAGTACTATTTCGAGAATTCGAAAGTGTTGGCCGGACTGGCGCACCTGATCGACATTCGTCATGAACCGACCGAGCTTGATCTGATACTACACGAGTGGACACAGCCGTTGGTAAAACGACATCTTTATATTCTGACCAAATCGGACAAGGTGTCGAGAACCCGGCAGGTGCAGGCAGCGGCGGCGCTGGCGAAGCAGTTCCAGATTGACAGGGAAAGCATCGTCACATTTTCCGCCGAGACCGGCGACAACAAACACCTGATTTTGCAATGGGTGACATCGCTCTTGGAATCGAAATCATAACGGGAGTTGAAATATCATGACTAATCGCGTGGTTTTGGGTCTGCAATGGGGTGACGAGGGTAAGGGTAAAATTGTTGATCTGTTGTCACGAGAAGCCGACATCATCGCTCGCTGTCAAGGGGGCGCGAATGCCGGTCATACGGTGAAGATCGATAGCCAGCAGTTTATCCTGCATCTGATTCCATCGGGGATATTGCATCCCGGCAAAATTTGCCTGATCGGCAACGGTGTGGTGCTGGACCTGTTCCAACTGTTCCACGAAATCCGCGAGTTGCAGGAAAAAGGTATCGACACAACCGGTCGCCTCTTTGTATCGGGGAGAGCGCATCTGGTTATGCCATACCATAAGGTTGTTGAGGCGGCGCAAGAATCGGCGCGCGGCAAGGAAGCGCTGAATACATCCAAGCGCGGCATCGGCCCGGCATACCATGACAAAGTGGCGCGTTATGGGATTCAATTCGCCGAAATTTTTGATGACAACTTGCTGCGTGAGAAAATCAAAATCAGTCTTCAGGAAAAACAGAGCGCGTTTGCGACCCTGCCGGAAGACCAACGCCCAACAGTAGATATCACATTCGAGGCGGTCAGAGCCAAGCGTGACGAGGCGCGGCCGCTACTTTGCGATGTGTCGAAGTATCTTGACGACGCCGTGAGGCAGAACAAGCGCATCCTGTTTGAAGGCGCACAAGGAACGTTGCTCGACGTTGACTTCGGCACCTATCCATTTGTTACCTCATCCAACACCACGATTGGCGGTGTGCTGACCGGTCTGGGGATTGGCCCCAAGCATCTTGGCAGAATCACCGGCGTCGTAAAAGCATACCAGACCCGTGTGGGCAATGGCCCGTTCCCGACGGAATTGCACGATCAACTTGGCAAAGATATCCGCGAGTGGGGGCATGAATATGGCGCTACCACCGGCAGACCCCGGCGCACCGGCTGGATTGATCTGGTGCTGTTGAAGTACGCTGTGTGGCTGAATGGTGTGGATGATATCGCTCTTATGAAGATGGACGTGATGGATAAACTCAAGGAGATAAAGGTCTGCACTGGCTACAAACTTAACGGACAGACGCTGGATACGCCGCCGCAATTGGGTTCTGAGTTTGCCAGAGTTGAGCCGATCTATCAAACCCTCCCGGGCTGGACCAAGCCGGTGCATGAGGCAAAAACATACGGCGATCTCTGCCCCCATGCCAAGACATACCTGAAGTTTATCGAAGACTTTGTCGGCGCGAAGATCAGTATTCTCTCAACCGGCGCGGAGCGGGATGAGACGATTGTAATCTCGGCTTAGTGATATCACTGTCGCTGATGGTGATCTTATAGTAGGGCTAAGGAACAGGAACTATGGGCGCGCATAAATTAGATTCGATATTCAATCCGCAGCGGATTGCGCTGATCGGTGTCACGACCAATCCCAATTCGGTTGGCGGCAAAGTACTGAGCAATCTGGTCGGGGCGGGATTTATGGGGGTTGTGTATCCGGTAAATCCCGCGACCGAAGCGGTTCTTGGTATCCATTGTTTCCCCGACATCGCCAGTCTACCCCACACGCCCGATCTTGCGGTAATCTGCACTCCGGCGACGCAAGTCCCGGGGCTGGTGCGCGAATGTGGCGAGGCGGGAATACGCGGGATGATTATCATGTCGGCGGGATTCAAAGAAACCGGCGCCGAAGGGGCGGCTCTAGAAGAACAGATTAAAATTGAAGCAAACCGATTTCCGGAGATGCGGATCATCGGGCCGAATTGTCTCGGGATCATCGTGCCATCGCTCAAACTGAATGTCAGTTTCGCCACCGGCACGCCCAAGGCAGGCAACGTCGCTTTTATCTCGCAGTCGGGTGCGTTATGCACCTCGGTTCTCGATTGGGCAATGGAAGGCAAGATCGGATTCTCGTATTTCGTCTCGATCGGCAATACGGTCGATGTCGATTTCGGTGATCTGATCGACTACTTCGGTGACGACGAGAACACGCGATCCATCATTCTCTACATAGAATCAATCAGTCGCGCGCGCAAGTTTATGGCGGCGGCGCGGGCATTTGCACGCAGCAAACCGATATTGGCCTACAAGGCGGGACGGTTCCCCGAATCGGCGCAGGTGGCGGCATCGCATACCGGCGCGATGGCATCCGAGGATGCGGTGTATGATGCGGCCTTCCAGCGAATTGGTCTTACGCGCGTGTATGACATGGGGGAGATATTCGATTGCGCGGAGTTGATCGGCCGGGGGAAAATCCCGCAAGGGCCGAATCTCGGGATTGTCACCAACGCCGGCGGACCGGGAGTGATGGCGACCGATGCCTTGATTGCCGCCAATGGTAAGCTGGCGAAGTTGTCGGACGTAACGCTAGCCAAATTGAATGAGAACCTGCCGGCATTCTGGTCGCATCGCAATCCGGTCGATGTGCTCGGAGACGCCAATTCAAAACGTATCGAAAAAGCAATCCAGATTGTGCTTGATGACAAAGGTGTTGACGCGGTTCTGGTGATCCTGACACCGCAGGCGATGACCAATCCGACGGCCACGGCGAAGGTAATCGGCAAATTGTCGGAGACGACCAGCAAACCCATACTGGCGGCATTCCTGGGGGGACAGACGATGCGCGAAGGATTGCAAATACTTATCGACAAGGGTGTTGCAGCCTACAAAACGCCGGAGCAGGCCATTGGCGCGTTTATGACGTTGGTCGCCTATTCACGCAACCTCGAACGGCTATATGAAACACCGGAAGACCTGCCGGTTGAGTTTTCGTTAGATCGAGAGAGGCTACGGGCACTATATATCTCAAACAACTTTGGTGACAACGCAACGCTGACGGAGGCGGTCTCCAAGGGCTTGATTGAAGCGTATGGCATTTCTACAACGATGCCCTATCCGGCGACAACTGCTGATGAGGCTGTGAAGCTAGCCGATAATCTCGGCTATCCCGTCGTTATGAAAATTCATTCATCGGATATCACGCACAAAAGCGATGTCGGCGGTGTGCAGCTTGATCTGGAAGATGACAATATGGTGCGGTCGGCATTCGAGCGAATTGTTGCCAATGCCAAACGCATTCAACCGCAAGCGCAGGTTGAAGGGGTGACGGTGCAGCGGATGATCAGCGGCAAGGATGCCATCGAGTTGATACTCGGTATCAAGAAAGACCCGGTGTTCGGCACAGTGATGATGGTCGGTATGGGTGGAATATCAGCAGAACTATTGCATGATCGGTCACTCGGATTTCCCCCGCTCAATGCACGGTTGGCGCGGCACATGCTGGAATCGCTCAAGATTTGGCCGTTGTTAAACGGTTATCGCGGCAGACCCAAGATGAATGTCAATGGCCTGATCGAAGTGTTAATGCGGTTGTCATATCTGGCAGCGGATTATCCGGAGATTACCGAGCTGGATATCAACCCGCTGTTGGTGTCGCCGACGGAAACAGTGGCGCTTGATGCCAGAATCATGATCGATCCGACGATGGTAGGCATGCCCATCGAACAGTATTCACATCTGGCGCTGAGACCCTATCCCGACAAGTATGTCACTACGGCAGAATTGAAAGACGGCACGAAGATCACGTTGCGCCCGATCAAACCGGAGGATGAACCGCTCTGGATGGGACTACTGGCGAGTTGTTCGAAAGAAACGATCTATTCACGGTTTCGATATTTCTTCCAGTGGCAATCGCATGAAGTGGCGACGCGCTACTGCTATATCGACTATGATCGTGAGATTGCGATTGTGGCGGAAGTTGGTGAAGGTGACAAGCGACGGTTTTTGGGAATCGGCAGGTTGATCGCCGATCCCGATCATGAGACCGTGGAATATGCGGTGTTGATCACCGACGCCTGGCAGAAAAAAGAACTGGGAAGCCTGATCACTGATTACTGCATGGAGATCGCCAAGCGCTGGAACCTAAAACGAATCTACGCGCAGACAACTGCCGAGAACCGCCCGATGGTTTCGGTATTCGAAAAGCGGGGTTTCAAAATCACTTACGGTGATGACTCGACGGTGGAAGTTGAGAAGGAGATTGGGTAGGGGGTTCGTTGGCGAGCTTTCCGTTTGACAGAGGAAGTGCAAAATGGCATATGCAATTATCCTGACTCTGGATCGCGCGCTGGAAAAAAGAGTCAGGCAATTATGGCACGAACTCGAAGCCGCCGGCATCGGCAAAACACCGGGGCAGTTCGCCGAACCCCCGCACATAACGTTTTCAATTTTTCCCGCTGCGAATCCGGAAATGCTTGTCAAACTGGTAGATTCGATGTCGATCACCGCATCACGGGTGCGGCTTGTCCCCTTCGGAACGTTTCTGGGAGAGAAACATGTGCTGTACTACACTGCCGTTCTCTCTGAGGAATTGTTTCAAGCTCACGCGCAACACTATGATGTCCTCAAGCGCGAGAAAATCGAATACGATCCAGGGTGCTCACCCGGCAAGATTGTCTTTCACTGCACGATGGCGGTGGAGATCGAGGAAGAACGTTTTCTTGACGGAATCAAAATCTGCCTGAAACATAGAGACATGCTGGATGGTTCCGTGGAGGGCATTGAGTTGATCGAATTCTTCCCGGTCAAGGTCATTTGCAGAAGAACGCTTGTGACGACGGGAAGATAGGCTATCAAGCCAGCGACCTGAGCGGTTGACAATATCTACCTTTCCCGTATATTCTCCCGCGACGATATGACGGACACGACCAGTACCAACGGCAAGGGGCAGACGGTCTATCTTGAGACCTACGGCTGCCAGATGAACGAATACGATACCGAGATCGTCCGGGCGATACTGGCGCGAAACGACTTTGATTTCGCCGAGACGCCGGAAGCTGCCGGAATCATCCTGATTAATACATGCTCGGTGCGGGAGAATGCGCATCAACGCGTGTTTGCCCGCATTTCCACGCTTAAGCAACTCAAGAAAAAGCGGGCTGATTTGATCATCGGCGTGCTGGGGTGTATGGCGCAAAACCTGAAGAAGGCGTTGCTCGAAGACAAATCGGGGATTGATCTGATTGTCGGGCCGGACAACTACAAGGCGCTGCCGGTGATTATCAATCGCGTGCGCGAAACAGGCGAAAAAGAGTTCGCGCTGTCATTGTCGGAGTATGAAGATTATGCCGACGTCTTCCCGACCAGTCGGCATGGTGTCAACGCCTGGCTCGCAGTAATGCGCGGCTGCGACAACTACTGCACGTTCTGTGTAGTGCCTTATGTGCGCGGTCACGAACGGAGTCGCGATCCGCAGAACGTGATCGAAGAAACGAGACAGCTTGCCGCGCAAGGGTTCAAGCAGGTGACGCTATTGGGTCAGAATGTCAATTCATATTCATTTGATGGTCTTGATTTCGCCAACCTGATCACGGCAGTTAGTCAGATTGACGGAATTAGGCGCATCAGATTTACTTCACCGCATCCCAAGGATTTTCCCGAAGCGCTGATTTACGTCGTTCGCGACAATCCGAAAGCCTGCAAGCATATTCATCTGCCACTACAGGCAGGCAGCAGCCGCATACTGGAATTGATGAAGCGGACATACACGCGCGAGGAATATGTCGCGCTGGCACGGCGGTTGCGTGAAACGATTCCGGGATTAGCCTTGACAACCGATATCATCGTCGGGTTCCCGACCGAGACGGAAAGTGAATATCAGGAAACGCTCGAAGTTATGCGTGAAGTAGAGTTCGATGCGGCGTTTATGTTTGCCTATTCCGAGCGCAAGGGAACGCCGGCGGCCAAGCACTATCCCGATGACATCAGTGAAGAGACCAAATCGAAGCGGATGGTGCGGTTGGTCGAGTTGCAGCGACAGATATCATACCAGCGGAATCAGGCGCATCTGGGACAGGTGTTTGAGGTGATGGTTGAAGGTCCCGCCAAGAAGCGGGGACAGTTGATGGGGCGCAATGACGGCAACAAGATAGTCGTGTTTGCTGACAACGGCGCAAAACCGGGGGAACTGGTCGATGTCAGAATCAATGAGGTCACGCCAAATACGCTGATCGGTAAATTGGCTTAGCCCGCAAAGAAATCTTCATTCCTCTTCTCATTCTCTCAGCGTTTCTTCTTGCAGTCTTCTTGATGTCGCTATTACATTCAGGTATAGTCATTGTCCCAAGAGAGGCAGGCGACCAGAACATGCAGAACGAAATCATTCCCAAGTCTCATCTGAAGGAATTTGCACGACGACTGCGTGCGACGGGCAAGAAGATTGTCTTCACGAATGGCGTGTTCGATATCCTCCATGCCGGGCATATCGACTATCTCACGCGGGCGAAGAAGCTCGGAGATGTTCTGGTCGTAGGCCTGAATACTGACGCTTCCGTGAAAGAGAATAAGGGCGACTTGCGGCCGATCATTCCGTACAAGTATCGCGCCCAAATGCTGATAGCGCTGAGGCCAGTTGATTATGTCGTGCCTTTGGATGAAAAGACGCCGGCCAAATTGATCGAGATGTTATCGCCTGATGTGTTGGTGAAAGGCGCCGATTATAATCTGACTGAAATTGTCGGCGCGGATTTTGTCTTGGCTCATGGTGGCACGGTCGTGCGGATGAAGCTACTGAAGGGGCTGTCAACGAGTTGGGTATTGGAGCGAATACGTAAGGCGGTAAAATAACCGACACATATACGTCGTTGCGCTTTGTGTGGACCACAGGGCTATGGCAGATATGTTGCGAAGGCGGTTTGTAGGAGCGACTTCAGTCGCGACCTTACACGCGCCGTAAGGAATCCTTTCCTGACGGCATATTCCGTAGCGGCGCACTGCGTGTGCCTGATGGGATCAATCCATGATATCGATTTATGTCAAGTTCATTGCGGGCGACCGAATTCCATCAAGGCAGTAGAGACAGACTATTTCAGCAGCACCATCTTCTTGACTTCAACATGATCACCAATTCGCAGCCGGTAGAAATAGACTCCAGACGCGACTTCCGCTCCCATGTTGTCCCTACCGTTCCATTGGACTCGCTTGCTCCCAGCAGTAAGATGCTCGTTTATCAAGGTTGACACCTTACGACCTAAGACATCAAAAATATCCAGAGATACAAATGAGGGTTTGGGAAGGTCGAAGCCAATTTCGGTACTCGGATTAAAAGGATTGGGATAGTTCTGGTCGAGAGTTGGTTTCTCCGGAAGCGAGATGGGAGTCACCTCGTCAGATACGTCTGTCCCATCGTCTGCATTATGGAGCTTGGTCACAAAAGCATTAATACCACCTTGATCGGTCTGATAGGGATTCAAAGTCGGGAAGTCGGAAGACCAGGTATAGCCCGTCACATAGGCATTGCCACCGCCATCAATCGCGATGCCGTATGCTTCATCGTGGTCTCTCCCGCCGAGGTAGGTGCTGTGGATCAGGCTGTTGCCAGAACTGGAGAGCTTCGTCACGAAAGCATCATCGCTGCCTTCCCGCGTCGTCTGATGGGGATTCCGCGTCGGGAAGTTGGAAGACTCGGTATTGCCTGTCACATAGGCATTGCCGCTGCCATCGATGGCGATCGCGAGTCCATATTCACCGTCTTCCCCACCGAGGTAGGTGCTGTAGATCAGGGCATTGCCGGAACTGGAGAGCTTGGTCACGAAAACATCCGAGGATCCTTGAAACGTCTGATACGGATTCAAAGTCGGGAAGTCGGAAGACTCGGTATGGCCCGTCACATAGGCATTGCCGCTGCCATCAACCGCGATGCCCAATCCTTCATCGTAGTCTCCCCCGCCGAGGTAGGTGCTGTAAATCAGGCTGTTGCCCGCACTGCTCAGCTTGGTCACAAAAGCATCGGTGTAGCCACTTGGGCCTCTATATGTCTGACAGGGATTCAGAGTCGGGAAATTGGAAGAATAAGTCCAGCCCGTCACATACGCATTGCCGCTGCCATCTGCCGCGATGCCGAGTCCATATTCGCCGTCTCGCCCACCGAGGTAGGTGCTGTAGATTAGACTGTCGCCGGAACTGGAGAGCTTGGTTACAAAAGCATCTTTGAAGCTTGACTGATTCGTCCCCTGAAAGGGATTCAAAGTCGGGAAGTCGGAAGACTCGGTATGGCCCGTCACATAGGCATTGCCGCTGCTATCGACCGCGATGCCGTATCCATGATCGTCGCTTCCCCCGCCGATGTAGGTGCTGTAAATCAGGCTGTTGCCGGAACTGGAGAGTTTGGTCACAAAAACATCACTGTTGCCCCGATCCGTCTGATAGGGATTCAAAGTCGGGAAGTTGGAAGAATAAGTCTCGCCGGACACGTAGGCATTACCGCTGCCGTCGACCACGATGCCATCGCCCTCATCGTAGTCTCCCCCGCCGAGGTAGGTGCTGTAAATCAGGCTGTTGCCGGAACTGGAGAGTTTGGTCACAAAAACATCACTGTTGCCCCGATCCGTCTGATAGGGATTCAAAGTCGGGAAGTCGGTAGAAGCAGTGAAGCCTGTCACATAGGCGCTGCCGCTGCCATCGACCGCGATGGCGTATCCTTCATCCCAGCTTCCCCCGCCGAGGTAGGTGCTGTAGACCAACTCTACTGCAAGCGTACCCAGTGCTTGTGGACTTGAGCCACCGGCTGCAAAACCGATTGTCTTCTCGGATAACTGCGAGAAGCTGGCTGCTCCTGACAGAACCGCCCTCACCCCCGACCCCTCTCCCAAAGGGCAAGGGGAGGATATCGGTGACTTTATCGCGGCGATCATGTCGCCCCATTTGGTTTTCAGGATCAGTCTGCCATCAGCATCAATTGAGGTCTCTTGTGCGCCTTCGTAGGCAACCTTGATTTGCGCGATATCCGCTCCCGGCGCGGCGATAAACTCGTAAGCCGTGTGACCGGTGCCGTCGCCGGAGTATTTCAGGTCAATACCGGGGTAGATGTCTTTGAGCGTAATCGCTTCGTAGTTGGGAACATCGGTATGCCATTTGGTCGGGTCATTGCCGAGGAAGTAGTTGCATTTGTATTCTAATTGCCCTTCGGCGAGAACTTCTGGATTCGGATTTGCGCCGAGAAATTTGGCGGTCAAAACCAGTTGTTCGACGGAGTCGCGGTCGTCGGAATCGTGTAGGGGCAACCCCATGTGGTTGCCCTCGAACGGGTAGCCACGCGGGGCTACCCCTACGGAAGCTGGATCCCCGCCTTCGCGGGGATGACCGGAAGAGGTGTTGGCATCATGGTCAATGCGGCGGGTGAATTGATACGTAACACCTTCTTTGGTAAACCACATCGTGGCCCCACCGGCATTGGCACGGAATAAGACGCGGTCGTCCCATTGCCCCATGTTCTTAGTGAAGGCCAGCGGCATCTGGTTCATCTTCTGAATAGCGGTGGATGAACTTGGAATCGTTGGCTGATCTGCTGGTACATGGATTGTGCCTGCATAGATGCCTGATCCCGATGAGCGGGACGTGACCTGGCAAAATGCAAAAGCGACGCCTACCAGAAGTAGGGCGCAATAGCTTTTCATGATAAAACCTCCACCTTATCGAGAAAACACCCGAATAGTCAACCCGGAATTGGCTGTACTTCGGCATGTCTTCGTTTAGTATGACCACCGCAATTTAGCAAAGAAACCTGCAAAGTCAATCGATATTCGCGGTCATGCCGCGAGCGGCAGTTTTGTGCGCGGCAGTCGTCCCGCCTGCCGCGAAGGAACCGCCAGACGAGGACGGCTGGCGGTCACGAACGAAATCAACCAATCGTCGGGTTTCTCGCCCCGTGATTGCGTCGGGCAGAAGTCTGCGAAGCCCCGTAAGCAGAGGACCGCCTTTCTGTCCAAGGGTTATGCACCGCTTTTTTCACTTGACCTACTGTAGCAGGTTTAGGTATCGTCCCCCGTGGTTGGTGGGTGGAGGCGCAGAAATCGAAACATCATGACAATGGAAGATAGAGCATGTTACAGCGAATTAAGAAACTACAGACAATCCTGAAGGCCAACAACCTCGATTGTCTCCTGCTACACGAACTTGAGCAATCGAAGTCTGCTCAAATTAGATACTTGTGCGGCTACACCGGCGATAATGCGCTGCTGTTGGTCCTCCCCAATGATGCGATTCTATTGACCGACTTCCGCTATAAAGCGCAGATTGCCAAGGAAGTCAAAGGCGCAAAGAAGGTTATTGCTCAGCAGAGTCTGTTTACCGAGTTGGGGAAGTTCAAGCAATTGACCGTCAAGAATCTGCGGATTGGCTATCTGGAGGATTTCCTTCCGGTCAAGATGCTCGGCTTCATCAAGAAGCAACTCCCGGATGCCCTTTTGGTGCCAACCAATGGACTGGTCGAATCTATAGCGATTATCAAGGACGCCGAAGAAATTGCCAGCATTGAGAGAGCGGTGGAAATTGCGGATGTCGCCTTTGATCGCATTCTCCAGATTATCCGTCCGGGAATTTCCGAACTTGATGTGGCGGCAGAGCTTGAATATCAGATGAAAATGCTTGGCTCGCTGGATCCATCGTTCGAGACGATTATCGCCTCCGGTTTTCGCGCGGCGCTGCCGCATGGCAGAGCGTCAGCCAAGAAAATCAAGGCCGGCGAATTCGTAACTCTTGATTTTGGAGCCACTTACGACGGCTACCATTCGGACATCACCCGCACCGTTGTGGTCGGTAAAGCTGATGCAAAGCAGAAAAAGATCTACAATCTGGTGCTCAAGGCGCAGACTGCCGGTTGCAGGAAGGCGCGTGCCGGACTGAGAGGCCCTGATGTTGACAAGCACGTCCGCGACATCATCAGTAAAGCAGGGTATGGCAAGCAGTTCGGGCATGGTCTGGGACATGGAATAGGTCTGTTGATTCATGAGGGACCACGGTTGTCGCCCCTGTCGAATGACTTGCTGCAACCGAATATGGTTGTGACAATTGAACCTGGCATTTACCTTGAGGGCTGGGGTGGTGTGCGTATCGAGGACGATGTCGTGATCACCAAAACCGGTTGCCGTATAATGAACAAGGCGGAAAAGCGGCTGATCGAGTTGTAAGTTTTTGAGGAAATAATTCGATAATTGGAGTAGGGTCAAAATGACCTGTGAAGTAAGCCAATGAGAGAAAAAACTATCCGGAAACTGGTGAAACTGGTCGAGGAGGCTGATATCGAATCTCTCACCGTACGCAACTGGTGGACGAAGGTTCAGATTATCAAGAAAGGCGGCGGGGGA
>CAIVAP010000092.1 GCA_903903945.1 uncultured bacterium
AGGCTGCGTTGGCAGTGCTTGCCTCTTTTGGGGCGAGGTAGTTGAGGTTGGGGAAGCCGATTTGGAAGTTGCCTTTCTCGATCATCCTTTCGGCTGTTTCGATGTTGACGGTGAAGCAGTATCTGCCTTGGTCGTTGCGCCAGCGCTCGGCGATTTGTCTTGCTTGTTCTCTGATGGCGTGGCGGGGAACCAAGGATGGTAGCATACGGATGGTTTCGTCTTTTCGTGTGCAGGTGTAGATGATGCTTTCGGAGTAGGCGATGTTGCGATAGCCGTCTGAGCGCATCTGGAAGTGGCTGATTGATTCTGTTAGTTTGAGGTTTCCGTGGTCGTCGGCGATCTGCCAGAGTACGCTCGCCTGTCTGAAGTTCGTGATTGGCAAGGCCTGGCTGATCAGGACATTTTCCTCATCTTGGAAGTCTTCCAGGGTGAGTATCTGGCTGAGATCGTAGCTATTGATGTCGTTGTAGCCGGATAGCTTGATCTGCTTGCTCTTGCCCTTCAGGAAGTCCCTGAGCGAGTTGAAGTCACTGTAAATCCTCGAAAGGAGACTGTAAACCGTCTGGTGGTTCCAGTTTGCTGCGAGAGTCCTTTTGGCGATAGCGACCAGTTGCAAGTAGCCGAGCCCGTCAACGAAATACAAATGGTCGCGGATGTCGGCCAACAACCTCTCAAACATGGTTCCTTCGCGGTAGTAGGTTCTCTCTGTTGAGTAGCTGAAGTCGTGGCTGTAGCCCAGTTCTTTGAGTTCCGGAATCAGCTGATCTGGAGCGTTCAGTTTTTGTAGGGTTGCTTCGATGATGTGGCTTGAGTGGTCGCTACACCCCCAAGGATGGATGCCCCTGAGCAAGACGTCAGCAAGTGAGACCTCGGAAATCTTGAAGGTTAGGCGTTTGAATTCCGGGACTTGCTCGTCCGGTATTAGTGACAGCTGGACAGTTTGCATACAACTTCACCTCCATTGGCGGTTGACTGGTGATGATTGGAAATCAATAATTCAAAGGTCTCCAGATCCTTCTCGATTGCTTCTCGGGTCTGCTCGATGTCATTGAGATCAAGGTTTTGCTTTCTGGCGAGCTTGGCGACATGACTGTAAGCGACGATCTTGGCCAAGTCAGACTGCTGATCCAGCAACTCCTCAACCTCTTCAACAAACTCTATGCATTCTCCTTGAAGGTTCGGGATGCACTTGCTGGAGAGCTTCTCGCCGGAAACCTTGCGGCTCAAGCCCTCCAAGAGTTCTCTCGGTACGGTTCCGGGACGGCGTGCCTCGACCTGCAGTGCCGTATAGGCCAGCAAGGTGATGTCTTGTTCGCCATTGATCAGGTCATTCCAGGCCTTGGAAGCCGCAAACTCACCAAGGTTGGCTGTGAGCAAAATTTCGGCTTTGCGCATCAAGTCCTTCGTAGTAAACAGCTCATAAATGATGTTCACCTTCTCCATATCCGAACCCTCGGCAAAAAAGCTGCTGAGCAAGTCAAAGCAGATCTCCATCTTGTGAACTGCTTCTTCTTTCTTGAGTGATTCATCATTCAAGCCGACTGGAATGCTCGATTGGACGACGTAGCGAGCTGACTTGACAAAGTCCGGGATCGCCGTGCCTATTACTTCTGATTTGGCGATTTCGACTGCCCGGTTAGCAAGGATGTTTCGGTAAATGAACCCAAGTCGCCTACCGTCAAGTGAGATTTCGCCCTTGGATTCCCGCATCAGCAGGTCGGCAAATCGCGCCAGGAACAATGAGAGCGTGGAATATTGCTCTCTGAGGGCATTAAAGTGTCTGGCCGCCTTCTGGAGCATCCGGGTCATCTGTTGCCCAATCTGTTCGACGTCCTGTTTGGCGACCGTCAGGCAGCTTTGTTCTGGATTCCAGACTGAGATTGCCGGTGCGTCGTCGCCGTTGATATGTTCGGTGACCTTGACACGGTCTTGTTCCTCCATCTGCAGAACGTCAGGAGGGTAGACGAAAAAGGCAAAGCGTCCGATCAGGGCTTCGTCGAGTGCCTGGGTGGCGGAGTAGCTCATGGGGTTCATGGCGGCCCAGACCCATTTGACCTGGGTCTCGAAGCCCATGACTCTTCTTGCCCTTATGATTTCAAGCCACTTGCTTTGAAGCTCGGGGATCGCCCGATTGAGTTCATCGATTAATACATATTCTTGTGTCCACAACGTTATGCTGCTGGGCACATACTCAACGACACCTTCACCAAGTTTCTTGATATTCGGAAATCCAATAAGGTCCTCAAAAACCGCCTTGCTTGCGTCGTATGGCATGAACTTCCTGTTAAGGGCGTTAGCGAGCTTGGCGCAAACCGCGCTCTTAGCAGAACCGTGTCGGCCTATCATCAATAGAGGGTCCCCGGTGAGTATTGAGGAAAGGAGCAAATTCTGGTCTTTGTCTTTCCAGCCGTAGATGCCGAGTGTTTCGAGTATCATGGTGTTTTTCTCCTGTCTCCTTGCCCCATTGGTGGGCAAAGAAAATGGGGAGAACCCCGTTGTTGAGGGTTCTCCCCGTGGTTTGGGTTTGTTGTTAGTGGTTGTTTATGGTTTGGTTGATGTGGGCTGATCGTTGGGGTGGGTGGTGACCCCTTTTCCGATAGTGCAGTGCGCCACCTTTGCCCTTGTGCAAACGAAGGAAGGCCTGACTACCGCAGGTTGACCGCTTTTAGTTCAGTGTTTTCTATTCGCAGATGTCGGAGAGCTGGACGACGTCGCCGAACTTGGCGAAGTCTTCGCAGGAGGTGGCGCCGTCGAAGAGGATCGTGAGGGTTACGAGTCTGATGGCTTTGAGCTGTCTGGACAGCTCCTCGGACATGTCGGCGTAGCCGTCTGTAAGTATCAGGGCTTTGTCGATCTGATTTTCTATTATTGACCTGGCGACACAATTGAAATCGGTGCCGTAGGTTGTCCGGATGCGCCCCTTCAGCAGATCTTCAAACTGCGTCTCGACAACGATGTTCGAAAACAGAAACACCGACGTCATCGTGCTTTTCAGCTTCGAAAGAACGCCGATGATCTCTGGCAGGAAATGGTTGACACTTCCCGAGACATCAAGATAGATTGCCAAGCCCTTTTCTTCAATTCTTGGCGATGAGACGTGATTGTGGAAGTATCCCGGATAAAACCCAGAAGCTAATAGTACCAGGTCGCGCTTGGATGGGTAAAGCGGAATCGGTGAAACACCCACCCGCTGAACCCGAAAGTACTCCCTAAAACGATCAAGCTTGCGCTTGGTTAGAAACTTTTGCAGCAAGACCTTTTTGATTGATAGGTGAGTTTTGAGAGCTTCCATGAACAAGTCCAGCAGTTCAGAACTGAAGCCGGCGTATTTACCTCCCTTTCCGGCGACGCTGCGCTCTAGATCTTCGGCGATCTTGGAGAGTAGTTCGTTTGGAAAAGCGGTCTGTTGACCTGCTGAGTTTCTGTCATGGGAGTGGCTGCCAATTAGGACGATGGTTGATAGTCGTTCGCTTTGCGTCAGTATCTTCAAAGTCTGAATCAACTCGCCAGTCGTGAAGGAATTGTGTTCGTCGTTTTGACTGTACAACCTCTCGTAGACCTTGCTGTATTTGCTGCGCGACATCTCACTTCTCGGCCGTAACAGGCCCGGTAGACCTCGATCCGGATAAAACTTGCGGAACAGATTGCCGCCGCGGGAGCACTCTGTGTATACTTCGCTGATGACGGCATTGATGATGGCATCGGCGGCAATGTTCTCCAGCTCGCCATTTTCGTAAATGAAGTGGCCGAACATCGGATGCAATAACTCGTGAAAGACCAGGCTAAACAAGTCTTCCTTGCATGTGATGTGCTTTTCTATAAACCCTGGGTTACACGACAGTTTCCCGTCGATGGTGATTGACGCCGTCGGAATACCGTCATCTTCAACGGTTTCGTTAACGAAACTGGCAACGAAGCTGTCAAAACCAAGAGCATCCTTGAGTACTTCCCTCACGGTTTCGAGACTGATTTTCATACTTACCTCCTTTCAAGGCACAAAAAATGAAAAAAGCCCGACGTCGTTCTCGTAACGGGCGTCGGACTTGGAACTCAGAATTCTTGCGATTCACGTCAGAATATCAGATCAAAATCCGCCTTTCTCTGAACTCGAAGCTCGCTTTCGAATCCATCGGTTACTCTATAGAAAACTGTCTTCTCGACGAGAGTATACTCCCGGAGATTCGATACCGGAGGAAGGGACGAATTCATGCCAATGGCAGAGCCAAAGCTCCGGCATGTCTTATTGCACAACAACGAGTTAGCCGAGATGCTAATCGGGGTTAGTGCAGTTTTCTCTGGAGAAATCGCAACGAGTATATAAATGTTGCGTTCTTGACCAAACTCCTACGGACTAGACACGCGAACCTTGATCTAACTCGAGTTGGGCGAGCTTTGGAAGATGATGAGTGACGCCAAGGTCCGTGTACCGTCTTCAATCGCTTAGCTGGCACGTAGGGCAACCCAAAGAAGAACGGGCTTGAAAGAAATGGGGGTTTGGCTACCCTTACTTCATCCGATGACCTTCTCCGGGCTATAGTCAAGGCGTCGGCTGAGCGCGGAAAAGCCAGAGGTGGAATCCTATCCAGCATAAACCCATAAGACATTGAAGATAAAGCACTTAGTTCGATAGAATTAATGAAAAACACTACAGAACAGGTACGTCGATTTGGGGGCGTGATCGCTTTCAAAAAAATCCGCAAGAATTTCACTTGGGCGAACCCGCAATGGCATCAAGTGAGCGTAACCAAATATGAGTAGAGGAGATTCTTCTGTGTCATCGGATGACGAAGGCAAATTGCTCAAGCAACGTAAGCTCGAGATAGCCACAGTGTTACTCAAACGCCAAGATTCTTTTATGCGGCGCGATCTGGAGTCCCTGAATAGCGAGTATGATGCGATGTGTGTCTATGACGAGACTCTCATTGATTGTCTCAGTGATCCGGCGAGATATGATCCAGATAGAGCCTCCATACGCACTTTTGTGAACGCAGTACACGATTTGAACCGTATTGATCAGTATCGCAAGATGCAACGCAGGATAAATCCTGCCGTGACAGATAGCATCGACGATCCCGATGCGAACTACTTAGAGAATGAACGCAATCTCCAAACACAACTAGCCATTACTTTGTCGACCAAACAAGTCCTCAGGCTATTTAGGGACGCGGGGATCAAAAAGACTGACAGGAAGATCGCTGTATGGCGGCTAAACAAGTACGATCCGCAGACGTTCGTAATGATCGCTCTCAGGGTTGGAATGTGCGAGAGAAATGTACGAGAGAGATGGTATAAAATGCGTCCGATCATACAGCAGATCGCAACACGGATGAAAATAAGATATCCTGATGCTGAGTTCAGATTCAGCTCGTAGCATGGAGGCCCAATAGGAGATGTTCAATCTATTCAGAAGCATATTGAAGGGAGAAAGCCGGGATAGTTCAACAACGCCGTACTCCTCTGTAATGGCGCCGGACACACCAACTGAAATACCCGTTGAGGCGGAGAATTCGATGTCGATGGCAACCTCTCAGGTACAGAAGGAGATCGATTGCGGCAGTGATTCGGAATCAACAGACTCATTCGCAAAGAGGTTCAAGGCCCAGGTACGGCTTGCTCGTCCGAACGGCATCGGTACCCTTGAAGCGATAATTCTACTGCGGGCTCAGGTCAATAGGAACCAGGGGAATTTTGCAAGAGCAGCAAGTCTGTATCTAGCTGCCTACGACCTTAACCCTTCGAATCCAATCTCGTACCGCGGACTGGCCCAACTCGGTTACGATTCGATGGGAGAAATAAGACACAACTGGGTCAGATGCCGACTTGTAAGCCAGTCAGGCTCAAAAGCTCTTATGATATACTTTGATGGAGTCTGCTCTTACCGACACGGAGACATGGAAAAGGCACTGGAGCTCTTGCGTAACGCGGTTTCACATGATCCATCAAACTACTATGCCCTTAACAACATCGGTCGAGCAATGCTGCTGATGGGGCAGTATCACAAGGTTCTACCGATATTTCGGCACTGTGCCAAGAAATTTCGCAAGCGAAAAGACTGGAAGGGGTTGACGTTAGTTTTGGGAAACATCGGCTTGTATTTTGTCCGAAAGGGTGAGCTAAGGAAGGCAGCCGATTTGTACAAACATCTTCTTCCAAGAACCAATGATGAATACTTCGCACCGGAACGTTGCAACATTCTCTACGATATCGGCGAGTTGAACATAGAAGCCCAGAAGCTTCACTCTGCAGTCCGCTGGTTTCAAAAGGGACTGGAGGAATCCCGTAGATGTCACATGTTGCAGAACCAGATCGCTTGTTTGTATTGGCTTGCGTCGATCGCTCAACTGCATAGCCAGTCGGGGTTATCTGATGAGTATCTCAAGCAAGGACTGAGGCTAGCAGGAGCTGCCGATGACACGTATTGGAAGGCCGAATTACTCCGTTGCCAAGCCAACCTGCATATTCTCAGATCGGAATTCCCCTTGGCCGATCGATCATTGGGTGAAGCCCTGGTTTGTTACCGCCGAGTTGGCCACTTGCTGGGCATGGCGACTCTCAGGCGTACTCGAGCGAAGCTGTTGGACCAGTCCAACCGTTCTTTTGATTCGATTAACGAATTGCATTGGGCAGCGAGGTACCTGCAGTCAAGGGATTGCCCACGCGAGTTTTACGAGACATTGGTGGCCCTTTGCTTTTGGCTCATCGATGACCGTGAGATCAGCAAGGCAATGGCATTAATGATTGAGTTTATCAACGCCTCAAATTCCACTCAATATGCGGAAATTCGTCACAGATATGAGCAGTTGGCCAGACATGAATTCGTTTCAGCCCCGGCCCTAGATAAGATTACCGACTTTGTCTGCGTGGCTCTACATGGGTTGGAGGCGACGCTTTCCGATCCCGACCGACTTGCAGATATCAAGGTCAAGAATGTACTCAAAGTTAAGTATCAGTTTGTGGCCTACTTTCTGTCGGATTATCGCTATAAGCTCGCCGGAGTTCAGTTGCATGGTCGCTGGGACGGAGACTTAACTGGATTTGACGACTTTATGACCCCGCATTGTGCTTTGTCCTTGAATGAGATAATCGGGAAGTTAAGTCGGAATATTTTGACGCGGCGGAACGCTTTGCTGTTGGTGGACGAGATTGACGAACGAAGCGAAGCCGGAGGAAAGGAGGTAACTGCAGACCTGGGCTTGGCAAGATGAAGTGCTCAGCCCCCTTTTGACTGACTGCTTCGGCAATCAGCTGCTTGATTTCGGACGGCAAAGCCGCTTCCGAGGACTCACAAACCATTCGCTGGAGTTGTATGATGTCGCATGGCGATGCAATTCTGGACGGCTGGTATGAAGCCAGATTGATAGAAATCTCATTTCGTAGACGTGGGGGCATTCGATGTGGGGGTATATTCCTTTTCGTGCTGCTCGAGTTAGACCAATACGTCAGCTGGCATGGCAAACCTCTTTTATCTAAGGATGCTGGTCACAGCCTCAAGTGGCCGACTTATTTCCTCTGTTACGGCTATGATCCTTACAGTCTGGATCCTTACTATCCTAAGCTCTTGATTGGTCATCGATGCCAACTCAAAATCAAGCAAAAGGACGAGGCCGGTAAGATGGTGCTGAAAATTGTGGGTTTCCACTTCAGTGAATACGAATTGTTTGGTGACGACGGCAGATCATCGTCTGAGTCGAAAGCATGAGCAACTTTCTCGCCGACGCCGGTAAACAGTCAGCCGCTAATCCGCTCTCGGCTGACACTTTCAGTCGTTGCCCGTTGAGTGACTTGGTGATCTTGTTCGGGCTACGCAAACTGCCATTATGTGAAGGAGTTGAACGATGAAGCAGAGAGAATATAGAATCCTGGACGTGTACGTCGCTGAGTTAAGAACGATCTCATTCGAAAACGGCAAAGATCTTTCTGGCGGGGCAGTTTTCGGCCTTCATTTGCCGGAGATTGGACGCGACATCGACCATGTTGTGACGGCATCGGCCAATGAGGATGACTGTCATAGCTTGAAAACGATTGCCCATTATTTGGAGTGTCCCGTTAAGTCCGTTAAGGGGTTCGACCACCGCCGGATGATCGGAAGACGCTGCTGCTTGGCGATCAGGCGAGTCAAAAAGGGGAAGAAATCGGAATTGCAAATAGCCCGCTTCATGTTTGACCTGACAGGTACCCTGCGACTGGCGAAGGGTCGGGCGTTCTTCCCCGTCGACGGCAACACTGATTTCGGAAGCTCACCAGAAGGGAACATGCCGTGATGAACCCTTTAGGTGGTGATCCCCGCCAGCGGATCAAGAAACAGGATACGATTATCAAAGGGGGCGACAAAGACTTGACGCTTCATCGGGAAGAAGTAACCCAGTTTTTCCCGGACGGGAGCGTGGAAACAACGGAAACGATAATATCTGAGATAATTGGGGCGGAAAGAGTTTATGCCCCAATGCAGATTGTTGGCAAGTGTGAGGCGTGCCAAAGACTGGTGACCATGAAATCAGCGAGATATTGCCAATGTGGCCTTGTTCTCTGCGTCACTTGCTCGAAGTGGTGGGAGGCCGAACGCCGCCCAGTTTGCCCGGCATGCTACAAGAAACTTCGTAGAAAGAGATTCTTCAGAGCCATCCTGTCACCATTCTTGGAGAAACGCGATGATGGATCATCGTAATCGCCGCGACAGCAAAGGTGGAAGGGTGTTGCGAGAAGATGACATCAACATACTGTATGGAACCTGCCACGAAATGGGTCTTGATCGGTACTCCGATATCGAATTCGCCTTGCAAGTTCTGCAGGAGAATCCTGCTGACATCCAAATGCGTGAAGTCGTGCTGGAGGCCGTCGCCAACTTTGAGTTTCTGCAAACGGTATCTCCAAATCCTTTCCGCCCGTTCGCTCCTCTGCCATCTGATGATCTCAGTGGAGAACTGATCGTCGGGCGTACTGAAAATGGTGGTATCTACGGCATTAATCCTGACGATTTATGTCGCAATATGGTCCTGATTGGAGCAAGTGGTTCGGGTAAAAGTGTCATTTTAGCTCAGTTAGCCGCTATGTTTTTGTTGTCAAGGAGGTTAAATGCCGCTCGTGATCATGGTGGAGAAGAGGAATTTCCGGGGGTTAATGGGGGTGTCCGATGATCTTGTCGTTATCCCTTGGCGGTTCTATCGCGACAACATTCTGCGCCCGCCACCTAGAGTGGGTATCAAGCAATGGGAAAATATCATGGCCCAGCTTCTTACCGGACTTTATCTGCTGTACCCCAGCCGTAGTCTTTTGCTCGAGTACATTGAGAATCTGTACCAAAGTCACGGCTTCACCGGCCAGTCCGATCAATCCTGTCCCAATCTTCGACTGCTCTTTGAGAGGGAAATTAGAGGGCATAAGTATAAGGCAGTCAGTCATTTTGAGCGGTACAGAGAAAATCTTGAAAGTCGTGTCGCCGGTATCCTGCGCCACTGCGGCGAGATCTTTGATTGCGACTACGGCATTGATCTCGTTCGGATGCTTGAAACCAATGTTGTTCTCGAAATGGATGGTTTGGCTCGAGAGATGAAGGAACTCATTACAACACTGCTATTGACCAGGATCTTTATGTATCGCTTGGCGACCAGTGAGCGAACCAATAGACTGAAAACAATCGTGATGATAGACGAGGGACAAGATATTTTTCGCAGACAAAGTGAGCTTCAAGAAGCTCCCTCCTATTTGGCAACGTTGATTGCCCAGGCTAGGCAAATGGAATGTGCTATCTGCGTTGGGGCACAACAGTGCCGCGACTTAACATTCAGTCTGATGTCAAATACGGCCTTCAAGATCGGCACCGGCTTTGTCGATTTGCGCGATCTTGATGAATTCTGTCGGATAGTCTGATGGATAAGGATCAACGCGAATACGTGCGCCAATACATCCGTCCAGGGATAGCGGTGGTAAAGGACCCCCGCTATCCTCATCCGTTTTTAATCCACGTACCCATGCTCAATCTTCCGCAGGATGTTTCAGATGATAAAGTGCTCGAGCATTTGAGTATGCGTGCGCACGATTTGTATCACCCCTCCGAAGTCGCACAGGTGAAGGAGGCAATTCGGATGCATCGAGGCATTCCCGCCGAAGCGGTGGCTCTGCTCCCGTCAAGAAATGCGCCCGGGGACCAGCCGGAACATACAGTGAATAATGAGTCGCGCCCTGGCTCGTCTACGGCATCTGTCAAAGGGAAGTCGTTTGTGGGGTCGGATTGTGGTATGCCGGGCGATCGAAGCACAAAATCGGCAGCAGGTTTTGGCTCTGGCACTTCGAGTCTCTCTGATAGAGCCAGGAGAGTGTGTACTGTCTGGCTGAACCTGGAGTACCCTTTTCTTACTGAAGGCGAGATTTTTGCGAAGGCCGGGGTTACAGCTGGTTCGATGAAGGGGCAGATCAAAAAGGAGCTCGTTCGGATGGGAATGATCGTCGAGCATGAACTACAGTGCGGAAAGGGGAGAATGAACGTGTGGGAACCGACGGACAAACTGTGGAGTGAACTGGGATGATCAAGAGGATTTTCGAATCGAAGGGTGGTTATCTTCACCAGTTTTGTGTCTATCGCATCAAGGAGCGCGCCTTGCGGCAGGGATTCACGGCCGACGTTGAGTTTATGCTGAGTAACGGCAAGGCTGTTGACCTTGTGCTTCGGAGAGAAGGGGAGATTCTGTTCATCGAGGCGGCCACCAGTGAACCAATGGAGAAGGAGGTCCGGAATCTGGTTAATAACGTTACCATTGAGTTGACTCCAAATCAGCTGATCGTGGCGGTGAAGGACACTAAGATGAAGAGATCGCTTGAATCTTTGATCGCCGGTTCGGAGGAGTTGAAGATGCACCTGACCAAGATCAGAGTTGTCTATGCCGGCGATCTAATTGTCGGCAAGGGAAAGGAAGCTCTTTGATGAGATTGTTAAAGCTCGTATTGATAGTCGCCTTGACGGTAATCGTCTATTCCTGGATTAATAGTACTTGTGGTGGGCCTTTTGCGTTGGCGCAATTGCTTCCGTTCTCGCGGGCAGGTCATTCCTTTGAATACAACTACAGCGCATTGGCGCTGATATTCTTGACAGGGTGGTTGATGTATGCAAGACGAAACTGAGCGGGGCCGAAAAGGCCATAGTGACGAAAACTGGTTCGAACATGAGGCCTTCCTGGATGATGAATTGCCAGATGAAAAAGACAAGCAAAACGATGATGTCTCCGGTGGTGACGCTACAGATGGCGGAATGTCAGCTGGGGAGGAGCAAGATGAGGATAAAGAGGCAGTCAATGGTGAAACTTCTGACGAAGACGATGACGGTGCCGACAGCGATGCCAGCGACCTCGATGAAACTCCCGGCAATGAATACTCGCAATATGAGGATTTCGCTGACGTCCTAAAACTGTCTGAAGAGTACAACGAGCAAAACGAGCTTTATACGAAGCGTGAGCTTGATGATGTGCGAGCGAAGATTTTCCTTGAGCGGGTCAATATCGATCTCGAAGCAGTCAAGACAGAAATCCTGGAGTTCCTGCGATATCGCCGCCAGCAGTATGACCGCCTGGACAAAATGCCGCCGGAAAAAGCCAGTACGTGGATTCTTGAGAAGGAGGTTCATGACCGGGGATTGGCGCTGCATCAACGCATATCCCTCCAGATTGCTGGAATAGATGGCAATACTTTGTCCGCTATCATGGATGACTACGCCCACTTACAGGAGGACGCGCTTGATCCTGACGGACGTGAGCTGCGTAAGGAGTTGAAAGAACAGATGAAAATGTTGCGTCGAGACGACCGCGAGGAACTCCTTGCAGAGTTGCTACAGAATAAAACTATTACGGACACACAATACCATTATCTCCGTAACGAGTTTTGCTAGGAGGAATCATGTATCGAATCAGATGGGACCATATTTTGGTATTTCTAGTTTTGATATCTCTCCCTTGGGTGATGCGATTTTTCCGCTCTAACGTAGCGATTGGTGCCTTCTCCGACGTGCCGGTTCTCGGCGAAATCTGCGCTACGGATCCTGAACTCAAGAGCTTGATTCTGCTCGCTATACTTTTGGCGGCAGTCTACCTGTTTGTTAAAACGTTGTTGCGGGGGTGATGCTTGAAACGAAGAGGCAGCGACCTACTATTGGTTGCGGACAACTCCCAGTACTTGGGTAATCAAGAAGATGTGTCCAGCTGTGAGGAAGATCCAACCAACAAAGGAGAATCCAATGGCTTTGTTTGATATAGAGGCCATCAAGCAGGCCAACAATATCGTTGACGTGGCTCGAGACCTTGGCTTTGAGGTGAAGAACAACCGTGCTCGATGTCTTTGTCCGCAGAGTCACCAGCACGGTGACCGGACGCCTTCACTATCGTTCAACCAGCAGAGCAATGGCTATCATTGCTATGTATGCAATATCCACGGGGACGTCATTGACCTCGTCATGAATGTGCGCGGCCTAAGTTTCCCAGATGCTCTGAAATTTCTTGCCGACCGTGTCGGAATCAAGCCGACGAATCAGCCGTTGCCGAAGAAGCAGCATGTCATCAGCGTGCCAGATCTCAGCAGCGGCGATGTTACGGGTTTTGCAGAAGTCTATGAAGCATTTGACGGTTTGTTGTCGGATTTGATAGATCCGGCTCGTGATTGGCTCACTAATCGGGTGATACCCCCTGAGGTCGCGACGCAGTATGGTGCCAGAAGTCTACGAGAGGTGCGACGAGTTAGTGAGGAACTACTTGCGAAATATCCGCTGGAGCAACTCCAGGCGAGCGGACTCTTCGACAGAAATGGCCGGCTCATTTTCAGGTGTCACCGGCTGATTTGGAAATGGATGAAGGATGGTGTGCCGGTGTTTTTTCAGGGCCGGGCGTTGGATTCTGAGACGAGACCCAAGGAAATGTGTTTGGCGCATCCGATTCCTTGTCCGTTCAATGTTGACTGTTTGCGGTCCAATCCCGCGGAAGTGTTCATTTGTGAGGGTGTAGTAGACACCTTGACTCTTCTCAAGTATGGAAAGGCGGCGGTGGGGGTCGTGGGGGTTAATGGCTTCAAGGAGAACTGGATTCCCTTGTTTCAGGGCTTTCGGGTAAAAGTCGCCTTTGACGCTGATGCCGCCGGCCAATCCAGGGGCGCCGAGCTTATCCAGAGATTTCGTAGTCACGGCATCGATCCCGCCCGGATATTCTTACCGGCTAGCTATGACGTTAACCAGTACTTTCAGGTGCTGCGCCAGTTCGGAATGTAGTGGGATGAATCAGAATACAAAAATACTGTCGATGGTAACGCCTATCGGCATCGCAAAATCGGATAATCATCGATTCTCGAATGCCTGTTGTTTCGACAAGGAAACGAGACGATGGTTCGATTCCGATCCGCTTGAGCTGACTTTGGATGTACTTACAGCCGAAGTCGAACCAACCAACAATCGCTAGAGTTAGAACTCTTAGCCAATCAAATTTTTATCATGAGGTAAGTAAGCCATGATGTGCAAATCATGTGGCGGCATCATTACGGACGCCACGCAAACCAAATGCCCCAAGTGCGGGCAGCAACTCCAACCAGCCGAGGATGCTGGCAGAGTAATCAACAGAACACTGGCTAGGCCGAGAATCTCTGCAGAGCTCGACTTTGCCACGACCGTTGATAGAACTGGCTCCTCGCTGGCCTTTCAGATGGGGATCCCCTTGGCCTACGAGAAAATCGTTCGGGGGATCGAACAGATGGTCCGAGACGTCAAACTGTACTTGTTCAGTCACGGTGATCTCGACTGCAACGAAGAGACCATCCTGCTGACAAACGGCGGCACTGCGGAACAGGCAGTAGCTGATGTCAAGAGCATTGCTTATGGAGGAGGGGGTGACGCCGAGGAAACCCATTTGGACGCTATCGAACACGTGATGAATCATGTGCCCTGGCGCAATCGGCCAAACAAGTCGCGGTCGGCGCTTTTGGCTTTCCTGACTGACGACTCCAAGCCGTGTCGCTCGGGCCTCACCCCCCGGCAACTGGGTGAAGAGTTGAAGCAGCGCGGTATCCTGTTTTACTTGATCTGTCAGCCAACTCCCACTTTGTCGGAGTTGGTTGATGCTGCGGGTGGATTGATGTTTGCCATTTCCAATTCGCCTGATCCGAAAGAGCTCGAGCAGATCGCCAATCAGTTGACGGCGAGTATACATGCTGCAACCAGCACGTCTACAACCAAGCCGCTGGCGATTACAAACTCTGGGACGCATTAGTTGTCCCAGCCTAGCTGTTTACAGGAGAGGAATAGGCCGCCTATGGTCCATCTCGTTTCCGCTCTGCACGGGGGCGCGCCAGCCTCTACCAAGGTCAGACGCCCGGCGTCTGCTTGTGGTGAAGAGCAGCAGGCGGTGGTTCTCATTAATAATTGCTCGAAAGACGCTGACGCTTTGGAAGCCGAAGAAGTCACGGCGGCTTGTCATGACTTCGCCGCGGTCCTCGAGAGATCGGAACATCAAAATGGTTTCTTTGTCGCCATGATCGAATCTGCCGACAGGGCAACCTTCGCTGCCGGCACTGACCGGGCATTTAACACTGGTAGCAATCTGTTTGGGATTCCTCCAGATAACGAAACGAACTTGGTGTCGGCATTGAAAACTACGCTCGAACTCCTCCGATCATGCTTGCCACTCACTAGAGAATCAGCGAGTAACCACAGGCCGGTTGTCATTCTGCTGTCAAGTGGTCTCGCCGACAGCCATAAGCTGCCGGACGAATTAGTGACTGAGTTCAGAGGAATGGCCAACGTGGTAACCGCGGTTTTGGGGACAGTTGTTGTCGAAGGTGTCCTTAGGAAGATCGTGACTTCGCCACGCCATTTCTATCGCTGTCGCAATCAACGGGAGTTGGAATCCTTTCTGGCATCGCTGGGCGGGACGTTGATCTGGGCTAAGGCTGCTGACAAGAATGCGATTCATGCCCTGGAACACCTGGGCTAGAGCTTGCTGTCTCGAGGAAGTGGGGAGGATGGAAAGATCCTCCCCTCCTCGAACTTGAGAGAAATGCCTTAAGCTTCTCAATGAGAGTAACACACAAAGGACTATGTAATGAAAGTCAATATTAACAGAGAACAGTTAGGCTACTTGCTTTCTCTTGGCGTGCCGGCCACTATCCTACCGCCTTGTCCGATTGGGGAAGTTGATTCACGCAGTTCCTCTTCACTCCCCGGTTCCAAGCTAGTAGACAAGGGTTCCAAGCCTCCTTTGGTGCGGGCAGCGGCAGTAGCTGCATTCGCCGTTGCCGGTGCTTTGCTACTTATAAGAATGCTTCTGGTTTGAGGGAGGTGGTGAAATGTTTGCTGCATGTAAAATCCAGAAGCGTTCAGGGGCTTCTGCCCTGGACGTGTTCCGTCTGTCTGCTGTTATGGTATGGTCGCTGCTCGCGATTTCCCTCGTTCCCTGGTTCTGCACTTTTGCCAAGGCACAGGAATGCCGGTTGCCGGCGTATTCATTTGACTTCCCTCCGCGTGGCGTTAAGGTCTGTAGCCATGGGGCGGGCTTTTGGACGACACTCGTGACGAGACAGTATGAAGTTTGTGATCAACCAGGAAGCGGCAGCATTCTCCATCGGGTGCTTCCACCGTGGCCAACAGTGGTTACTGACAGTAATGCCGAGGCGGAGTCCCTCTTTGCCAAAGCCAACGATCTTGTTAAGGCAAACAGCCTCGTCCGTCTGACCGCGATACTACCTGAGACAGTTCAGCCGCCGTCAGGAGTGTTGCCGTATCTCTTGCTTTCGGCGCTGTTTCTGATTCAGGTGAATCTCTGCCTGATCTGCGCCTTGATATTCTCACGACGAGGTTCAGTCCGGCATTCAGAGCTAGCACCCTGTTTCTGTTGCCGGTCTCGAAGGTCAAGCCAGGGTAAATGGAAACAGATCGATTTGTTCCCTACAGCTCCAACTTCGCCGACTCCCAAACCACGGAGAAAAGCCGAGATCATGCCCAAGCCAGAGGCAGTCAATGATGTTGAGTCGGTAGTTGTCGCTGATCGCGATCCAAAACAGCCATACTCAGATAATGAGCTACTGATGCGATTGATCAAGATTGCCTCTCGAACAAAGGCGATAGCCATCAAACCCCGTGCATCGACAGGGATCTGGGGGCTCGGGGTTAGCTCTGTAAAGGGCAATGTAAGGTTCGAGAATCAGGATTGCGTAGTCGCATTCGAGATTGGCGCCTACCAAGTGTTGGTTATAGCTGATGGGCTCGGTGGGTTGAGGCACGGAGGTAAAGCTGCCGTTGCTGCTGTCAAAGCTGCAGCTTTTAGAATCATGCTTACGTTGGGATCGACAACTGACGATTCGAACAACGACATCGAGTCAGTTGCCTCTGAGGCAGTTCGTGCAGCATCTCAAAGGTTGTCCGTCATTGGCAGGAGAAATGACATTAAGGGAGACGGTCTCCGTACTACGCTGATTGTCGTCGTCGGTAATGGGCAAGAGATCGGCTATGCCTACATCGGTGACGGCGGCGGCTGCATTTACCGCAATGATGGTAATGTGATGCACTTCCTGCAACCGCAAAAAGCAGACATCAATATTCCGAATGTGCTGGCAGCCTCTCTGGGGCCGGTAACTCAGGGTTGTCCGGTGACAGGGAAGATAGCGCGCCTGGAAGGCGATCTAGTAGTCATCGGTACCGATGGCGCCTTTGACCGCCTCGAAACATCTCCTGATCAGTTTCCTGCAGGCACTAACCGGTTCATCAGGGATATGGTCATCGGCGCGGCAAAGCACGGGGGGGATTTGCAAGTAGTCAGCGAGCAGGTATTGCTCGAGTTAGCTGAGATGAAAGATGAACTCGGTTTCATTTTCAATGACAATATGACACTGGGAATGATGGGAGCAGGTATTCAACCCGCGATTCCGAATGAGTCAATGGAACAATTGGATGAATCGACGTCGACCACGGGAGACATCGGAGCTTCATCTGACCAGGAGAAGAAATCATGATCCCAATTGGAACGACAATCACTACCAACACCGGCCACAGAGTAGTTGTCAAGTGCTTCATCAGTTCAGGAGGTCAGGGTGTGGTCTACTTGGTGATCGATGTGCGTACCGGTGCATCGGGAGTGATAAAGGTGTTTCACGATAAGTTTGACAAGGGGACTACTGAGCAACGAATTCGCTATCTGATCAGCAAGCAGCTGAACACCAAGTGTCGGACATTGATTGCCCCGACAGAATGGTTCAGCACCACGAAATTCGTGGGGCATTATGCACCATTTGTTGCTGGACAGTCTCTCGAACAAGTTGTTGCCAATCCAAAGTTCGACTTCTACCGGGGGCTTTGTGTCGCTCTGGCCGTGGCTTGGTCCGTGGATATACTTCACAACCAGGGACTGGCCAGTGGAGATATCCACGCGGGAAACTATTTGATCTCGGAAGTGAACAGCCATTTTGAAGTTCAGTGTATTGACAATGACAACTTTGCTGCCTCTGGGGCGCCACCACCGCCGATGATTGGCCATGAGCTGTATACCCCTCTTGAGCTGCGAGACGAACCACTGTCTGGTCGGCCCGTCCTGCCGTCGATTCTAACAGATCGCTATGAGCTGACCGTGTTGCTACATGAAGTCATTCTGCTTTGTCACCCGGCGGCTGGCCAGGAAGACTCAGAGACTGGTTTTCAGAGAGCCATGTCCGGTCGCTGGCTTCTCGATCCAACCCTGCTGAAACGGTCGTCCACAATTCTGGGGTATTCTCCGTTTGCGTTGAACAGTGACCTGTGTCGACTCTTTCGCAAAGGTCTTTCAACAGATCCCCACGAGCGACCCACTGCACACGAATGGGTAAGTGTCCTTACAGCGGCTCTGGACTGCGTTGACTACTGCGACACTTGTGGCTATCCATCTATCATTGAATCAGGAAAGACCTGCTGTCCTGTGAATCGACATCCTTATCCGCAGCTGAGGTTGGTGATCAAGGATAGTGGCAAGACCATTCCGTTGCGCGGTGCCACTTGTATTGGCCGGGATGATCTCGGCGGTTCTGCTTGCGTGAGCAGTCGTCACGCAACGGTCAGGCAGACTGCATTCGGGATAACGCTTGAGACTTTCGGGAGAAACGGAACATACCGTTGGAATGGCTCTGATTGGAAGAAGATTCCAGATGGCCGACCAGTGGTAGTGCACAAAGACGAAAGGCTTAGATTCGCTGACGTTCAAGTCATGGTCACGCGATAGCCGCAATGTGTTGATGTTGGCTGACATTGCAGAGTCGAGATCTTGCCGTGTTGGAGATGTCAATCTTCGTCGTCTGGTGGTTAGCTTATGACAGACATTAATCAAGGACTCTGGACAACTGAACAGGTTGCTCACTTCTTTCAGGTGAGGGCCAGTGTTGTGAAGTATTGGGTGCACAGCTTGGGTCTGCCCCACGTCAAGCTCGGGAAGCACTATAGATTCGATCCCAACGACATCATGTCGTGGGTTAGGAGTCAGAAGCGTGGGTTGGTTCGCAGCAGTAGTGAGGAGGAACTGAGAAGGATCACTTTAGATTGAGCCGGTTAATTGATTTCTTGAGATGGTCCTGGGTCTGATGGGTATATATCATTGTTGTCTCTAAATCCCGATGGCCCAGGATCTTTGCCATCGTACCCGGATCTACCCCGTTCATCTGCATCAGGCTATTAAATGTATGTCTCAAGTCATGGATCCGAGAAAAATCCTTAATGCCGGCCGTTCGGCTAACTGCGAAGAGCATATGTCTCAGGCCGTCGCTGTTAAGCTGGTGCCCAGTCAGGGATTTGAATACATATCCTTCCCTTGATTTCAAAGCTTTCAGCAGTTTTAGGCATGTGTCATTTAGGAAGAACTCTCGAGAATAGGTCTTTGGTGACCAGTTGTCCTTTGGCTGAATCTTGATCACGCCATTTCCGACGTCTATGTCGCTCCAAGTCAAGTTACAGAGCTCGCCTGATCGCAGACCCGTATTCAATATAAACGTGAGGGCGTTGTGGTAAACCTCCAGGGACTTGTCAGACTTGGCCATGTTTTCGGCAGTCTTCAAGAGCCGCTTACATTCCTCTTGTGACAGAATCCTCCTTTCTTTTCTGCGTGCGACTCGAAGTGATTTCACATGTTTTGTTGGCACATTGGCAATAAGCTGCTTTTGGTGCGCCCAGATAAAGGCTGATCGAAGAACTGTCAATTCGTAATTCACTGTCTGGGGAAGTGGAAGGTGTTTCGTGGCGTGGTTCCCAGGTTTTTCACCATCAGCTGCTTTTTTGAGTTCAATCGATTGCAGCCTCTGGAGCTGGTAGGACTCGAGATGTTCAGATTTGATCTGCGAAATATCTTTAATGTTGGGGTGGAACATTCTCAAGAACACCAAGAACATGTTGATCACCCCCAAGTACCGCTTGGAGGTATTGGCCGAAGTGCGGATCTTCATGTTTGCCGCATACTCGCGAAAAAAATCATCAATTCGCTTCCGTTCCGCCGTAAGCCCAAGTTTCTGCAGACGTTTCGATTGCTCAAGCATCTCAAGTTGTCTCTTAAGTATTTTCGCAGCGTTGTGATCGCCAGCCCTGATCCACTTCCGCCTTGTACCGAATGCTACCACAACATAGTAGCATCTTCCTCCGGTTCTTGTGCGCTTGCTCTGAATACTCGCCATAGCTCTCCGTTAGAAATCCGTTAGAAATATACATCTACGGAGAACCTTTTGTCAAGAACAATTAGTGAATTCGCGGTCAAAAATGGTTAGAAAAAACAAATGCGGAGAGTGAGGGATTCGAACCCCCGGTCCCCTTACGGGGACAACGGTTTTCAAGACCGCCGCTATCGACCGCTCAGCCAACTCTCCGCCGTGAATATAGGGAGAAGCACGCTCCATGCAACAAAAATGCGTCCCCGCTTCCATCGCCTCAACCGAGTGCCGAATGTGATTGACTCGCCCGAATAGCGACGTTATGATGCGTAGGTATTTACACAGACGGCAACTTCCGTTGGCGCCGTAGCGTACAGCAAACTACGGCAGCGAGACATAGAGAGGCAAGTGCGGCGTTGCCGGGAAATCGTTACAAAATAACCCCAGGAGAGGAACATGGCGGAAGCATACATGGTGTTCAGGAAAGTAGAAGATTTCACTGCGAGTTGGGAAAACGAATCGGGAGGAACCCGCAAGATTCTCGGAGCGCTGACCGATGTTTCGCTCAAGCATGGCATAGCCGCGGGTCATCGCGACATCGGCAGGGTGGCATGGCATATCGTTTGTTCGATTTCGGAGATGGCTAATCGTACCGGCTTAAAGGTTGACGGACCGACTGACAAAGATCCGGTGCCAACCAGTGTCGTTGAGATTCAAAAGGCGTATGACAAAGCCGCCGGCATGTTGCTGGAACAGGTCAAGAGATACTGGAAGGACGAGACGCTGACACAGATCGATGACATGTATGGGGAGAAGTGGCCGCGCGGACTGACGATGGGGATTCTCATCAGCCATGAGGTTCATCACCGAGGGCAATTGACCGTGCTGATGCGTTCGGCAGGATTGCCGGTGCCGGGAGTCTACGGACCTTCGTTGGAAGAATGGAAAAACTACGGCGCCAATCCGCCGGAAGTATAACCCGCATTATTCACAAAGCTATTTTTGAGCTGACAAGAAGGCCTCCAAGTTGTAGTCTGAGTTAATAATAGACAAACCGACTTGGAGGCTTTGAAATGACAGAGTGTAAATAGGGATTGTTTTCTTTTTGTGACATGCGGAATTTGAGTGCTGATTTCCAGGGGCGAGATTTCCTCGGATGCGGGGCTGTTGCCGGTCGTCAACTGGACGAGAAACTGGGTTCCACGGCGGGTTGGTAGAGCGTTTGCGGAAGCGAAACCGCGACATGGTTTGAGGCGAGCTTGGCGTCGGGGTCTGACCAAAATGCGCATTCAATGCCTGCTGATCGCCGCCGTGATCAACTTCAGGAGGTTGATCACGTTCCTGATACCAGATTCCGCTTCTATCAGGGCCGATTATGCGCTGATACGATTTCTCCGGACGCTGTTGACGGCGACCGAGTGGCTTTTCCCGTGGATTGCCTCCAGGCAACCGAAACACCCTCACAATACTCTAATCTCAGCATGAACCCGGCTTTTTCAACAGTCCCGAAGGCGGGAATCCAGGATTGATGGGACTGTTGCAAAATGGGCAAAAAGCGGCGCATCATCGTAAACATAAAATGGAAGCACACTGCCAAGTCATTCCCGCGCAGGGGACTGTTGAAAAAGCCCAAACCGTGTCATTGCGAGGAGTGCTGGGTGCCGATGTGGGGTGGGGAACACGACGAAGCAATCTCGATTTACACTCTCCCAGATGCGGGCGCGCAGATTGCCTCGTCGTCATTGCCTCCCTACACCTCCACTCACCATGACTCCTCGAAATGACAACTTCGAGGTTTTTCAACACTCCCGCAGGACTCCCGCAGGCGGGAATCCCGTATTCTCGGGCGCGGGAACCGCGCCCCTACGCGGTGGAAACGCATTTTGCAACACTCCCTTGATGCTTCGGCGCGAATCGAATATCAAAACACGAGGGGGAACCCAGGGTCAAATAGGCCAACCATCCACCACCGGAACTCGTCGGTCTAGGCCCGCTTGTTCTCTGACATTGTGAATATTGTGGTGTTTCGCGCGACCTACGGACGTGGTATAATGCCTTGTCTGTGAGCTGGTTACGAATCCGCCTGCATCTACGAAGATTCCTTCATCAATTCCTCGATGTCCGATTCCGCGACCTCTCGGATGATCCGGGACATTTTGCCTTAGCTTTTTGGCATTCTTTGCGGTATTATTTTAAGCTATGCTACGCTTTGTTGATCTCTGTGAGATCGCTGCCAGGTCTGGCGACGGGGGCCCCGGCAAGGTCAGCTTCCGACATGAGAAATATGTCCCGAAAGGCGGTCCTGACGGTGGTGATGGTGGTAAAGGCGGCGACGTTGTTTTCGTCGTCGACTCCAACCTGAACACCTTGCGCGACTTCACGCACCGCAAACTGTTCCATGCCAGAAGCGGCGATCCGGGTGGCATAGCACTTCGTAGCGGTCTGGGCGGGACAGATTTGCGAATCAAAGTGCCGCCGGGCACTATCGTACGTGATCGTGACACGGAAGAGATTCTTTGTGATCTCGCTACTGAAGGCGAGGAGTTTATTGTTTGTCGCGGCGGGATCGGGGGACGCGGCAATAATCATTTCAAGTCGCCGACCAATCAGATTCCGCGTTACGCCGACCCGGGACGCCCCGGCACGGAGAAGAAACTGATTCTCGAACTCAAGCTGGTTGCTGATGTCGGTCTGGTAGGCTATCCAAATGCAGGCAAATCAACATTCCTGGCAGCGATCTCGGCCGCGAAACCGAAAATTGCGTCTTACCCGTTTACAACCCTGACTCCGAACCTTGGGGTCGTTCACAGTGACAAACACAAATCCTTCACAGTGGCCGATATCCCGGGCATCATCGAGGGAGCGCACAAAGGCAAGGGGTTGGGATTCCAGTTTCTACGTCATATCCAACGAGTGCGAGTACTCTGCTTTATTCTTGATGTTTCGGACAAGAACTACGAGCGTCATTTTGCCTCGCTGAAGGAGGAATTGGGCGCGTATGATCCAACATTATTGAATCGTGCCGAAGTCGTACTGCTTAACAAGATCGACGCTCTGACACCGAAAAAGCTGGAGCAACTGAAGCGGTCGATTGATCGGAACACGCTGCCAATTTCGGCACTTGAGAAGACCAATATCACTGCCGCTGCCAAACGCCTGTGGAAGAAGCTCGAGGAGACAAAGAAAGCCGGCTATGTCTCACTCTGACGACTCTCGACTCTACTGGTTCGCATTGCAGACCGTACCCAACATCGGCACTCTGCGCTATACCGTGTTGGTCAAACGCTTTGGCTCACCGCAGGTAGCGCTGGAAACATCGATTGCAGAACTGAAACGGATTCCCGATTTCGGTGAAAAGGTTGTCGAGTCCCTCAAGACACACGTCGATTGGGAAGAGGCTGAGAAGCAGCTTGCCAGCCTCGACAAATCGGGTGCGCGGATGATTACGATTTTGGATGACGCCTATCCGGAGCCACTCAAGCGGATCTATGCTCCGCCCCCGTTCCTGCTGATCAAGGGTGACCTGACCGCTGCCGATCAAGACGCCGTTGCGATAGTCGGCAGCCGCGTCTGCACCGCTTATGGCAAGCAAATCACCGAGCAACTGGCTCATGGTCTCGTGGATGCGGGAATGACGGTTGTCTCAGGGCTGGCAAGAGGAATTGACTCTTGCGCTCATCGCAGTGCTTTGAAAGCCGGTGGCAGGACCATTGCCGTGCTCGGATGCGGGCTGGACATTATCTACCCGCCGGAAAACGAGGAGCTGTACAACGAAATATCTGCCTCCGGAGCAGTTGTCACCGAATTCCCTTTTGGATTGAAACCGGACAAATTCAATTTCCCCACTCGCAACCGTATCATTTCCGGTCTGTCAAAAGGTGTCGTGGTAGTCGAAGCAGGCAGAATGTCGGGAGCGCTGCTCACGGTACAGCATGCCATCGACCAAAATCGCGAGGTCTTTGCCGTGCCGGGGAACATCAATTCGGCAGCTTCCGCCGGTACTAACGAACTGTTGAAACAGGGCGCAATACCTGTCACTTCAACGGCAGATGTGTTGCTCGCATTGGGGTATCACCCCGACCACAAGCTGGAGGTGAAAGCGCAACCGCTGCCGGAGCTTCCGGACTATGAATTAGCGGTATACAACTCACTGACCAACCAACCACAGCAGATCGACGCGCTTTCGCAACGACTCAGCAAGCCAGTGGCCGAGGTGCTTTCATCGCTTTTCAGTTTGGAAATGGCGGGATTGATCCGACAACTACCGGGGAAACTTTTTTTGCGCGAATCGTAAAAGGATTTGAACTTGGCTTCTAAAACGGTTAAGATTGCGAATAAGTTAGGGTTACACGCGCGTCCTTCGGCCAAAGTGGTTCAGACAGCTGCCAAGTACAAGTCAGAAATCACGCTTGAGAAGGACGGGCTGGAGGTGAACGGGAAGTCGATAATGGGGGTTATGATGCTGGCGGCAGAAATGGGTTCCGATATCAAGATAACGGCCCGTGGCGATGATGAAGAGGAAGCGGTCAA
>CAIVAP010000093.1 GCA_903903945.1 uncultured bacterium
AACTGCTTCGGCTTCTCTTTCGTCGAAAAGGGCCAGAAACGTTCGCCCTTTCCTCCCGCGATAATTACAGTGTATATCATGTGCTTCCCTTCTTCTTCAGCAAACAAATGTGCTGTTTTTTTGCCGGTCTGTCAAGACTCAAGCTTACCATCCTGTGTTTAATTGCCTCCGCAGGATTCGCCTCACCTCTGTAAGGGCCGTTGAAAAATCCATTTGAGAGTGTCGGCAGGAATCCTGATGTTGTCCCACAAGTTCCTTTCCCTCACCCCTACACCCCTCTCCCAGTGGGAGAGGGGAAGGGGGTGAGGGTGTAAAGTATTGCGACGCCACGATCTCGCTCAGCATTCTCGACCATTGCGATCACTGTTCACGGCTGTATCCCAACTCGTTGGACAACCTCTCCGCTTCAGATACACTTTTATTACGTTTGCCAGGGCGACGCCACCCACCTGACATGATAAACAGCGTCGGCGACCTCGTACTCGCCCAGCCGCAACCTCACTTCGTCAAGCCGGGCACGAGGAGAATCGTGGCGTCCTGCAGGAAGTGGGCAATTATCCCCGGATAGAGTGAGCCGGTGTATAGATACAGCCCGGCAAACATCAAGCCGTAAACGGCGATAATCACTAGTCCGCCAACCCCTTGGTAGAGATGGCCGCTGGCGAAGGCAATCGTCGCCGCCAGCACGCCGACCCAAACCCTACCCCCCGTCAGACGGGTTACGCGAGTGAGAATGTATCCCCGGAATGCCATCTCTTCGCTCACGGCGACTATCGCACAGAGAATCACCCAGATCCAGCGCGCGAATGATGTCTGGGGGATGATGCCGGTGATTTCGTTGAAGCTTCCGGGAGACTCTGTGAAAAGCGCAAGCTGCAGCACCGAGAGGATCAGATTGGCGGCTATCACGAAGACCACAGCCTGCAGTATTGTCCAGCGGCAAAATCCGCACATGCCGAGATCGGCCAGATTGGCCTTCTCTGATCTCAATGCGACAAACACCAACAGCATTGTGATCAGTTGCACGATCATCGTCGGATAGTAAACTTCGTTGACCGGGTTAGCTACTTCCTTGAGCATGTCCAACTGCGAGCCAAGAAAAACAAACGACGACAAAGGCCACAATACGGCCAGCAGCAACAGGGTCAGGTAACTGACGGCGGTAAGCTTGAATCCTTCGGGCGGTTGGTGCATCGGTCCCATGATACTCCAAGCTCAGGCGATTCACAATGCGATTGTCACCTGATTTACCTCGACCGGTCGGCAGCGTTGTATGTCTGCCGAAAGGAGACCGACAGATGACTATCCGGATGTTTGACTGGATCTATCTGACGCACAAAACCCCTCTTTGGCAGGACGAGACCACGGCAGAAGGGCAACTTCGCCTGCAGGAATTGGCAAGCAAGGTCAGGGAGGCTCTTGACGAACTGACAGCCATGGAACGGGTCACCATCGAGCGTCACGATTTCGAGGGCCTGTCGCTTGTGAACATTGCCGCCGAATTGGAATGGCCATGTTCAAGAGTACAGGTTGTTCGTCGTCGAGCGCTGCGACGGCTGCACAAAGTGCTTGCGCCATTTGTTCAAGAACGCTTCGGCATCTCTCTACCTTCAACCGATTGCCCGATATGCGCAAGCCCGTTTCGTCGGGACGCTGAGAGAATCATCGCTGCTCGCACGCGGGACGAGCCATATTCTCAAGTAATTTCCCAGCTACGACACGATTTCAAGATCGCCATCATATCACCGAAGACGATCATTGGCCATATAAAATATCATTGTTGAATGAAGGAGGAGTTATGTCAAACCGCTCTAATCAGATCAAACACGACCGCTCATTGAACATCCAAGTTTCCTGGGAGCTGAAGCAGGCTCTTGAAGAACTGGCACAACGGTATGACCGCACGTTGGCGACGGTTGTGCGCTCTCTCTTGCGCATTGGCATTCCAGTGTTGCACGGGATTTGGGAAGCGGAAGCAAAGATGCTGGACGACCCCTCAGGGCTGTTCCGCAGAGGTTCGCTGCGACAGGAAGATGATTAGTCCGTCGTCGTGCAGGGAGGAGCTCCCTGCTGGTACAGATAGTTGAGTAGCACGACAACGTCGACAAGATTCACATCGCCATCGCAGTTGAGGTCCGCTTGCAACAGGTCGGCAGGAGCCGCGCCATTCTTGTATAGATATCTCAGCAGATAGAGCAAATCCCCGAGCGTGATCTGCGGTTGTTCATCGATGTCACCGTGAATCAGTCTGACAGTGAGCGGGCTGAGGATTGACAGGTCGTCGGCCGGCTGGTCCGAGTCCAATACTTGCATTAGGATGCTATAGATACCCGGCTCAGTTGGAGTTCCCGACAGAAGACCACTGGCGGAAACAGACAACCCAATCGGAACCGACACGTCCCTCGCGCTCCAAGTATAGGGGGCTTTAGCGCCGGCAACCAGCAGTTGCCGGCTGTAGGGCTGATTAACGAATGCATCGGGCAGGCCGTCGTTGACAAACCGAAAACCGTACTTGATCTGTTTGGCGCCGTTCAGAATCCAATTGTCGGGATCAATCACACAACTATCAGGAATGTCGGCAAACCGCAGAATATAGTTCTGAGCGATAAGGGTGTCGATCAAACGCACGGTTACGGTTGTCTCCGGGAAGAAGAAACGCACGTCAACGTCCGTCTGAAATGGTTTATATCCCTGCTGCACCTGATTGAGGAAGAAGTAGGTAACAACACCGGAGTCGGTCGCCTCAGGAAAGAAGGCATATTCATAATCCGGCCGCCCGCCTTCATAAATCCATTGGTGGAAAAACGCGCCCAGATTCCGCCCCGTCTGTTGCTCGGCGATCTGCTGCAAATCCGCAGTCAATGCTGTGCCATATTGACGCGGCGCAGAACCGTATTCGCGCAGGATGCGGAAGAATGCGGAATCGCCGACCGTATAGCGCAACATGTGTAGCACCCACGCCCCTTTGCGGTACTCTCTCCAGTCGAAGATTTTGTCGACCGAAGTAGTATCACTGACGTAGATTACGTCCCTGGCGCCGGACGTGTTCCACGTCCCTTCGAACGAGTTTATTTCGTTGTGATAGGCGGCACTGCCACCCTTGTGCTCCGCCCAGAGTGCCTCACAATAGCTGGCAAAGCCCTCATTCAACCAGATTTCGTGCCATGATCCGCAAGTCACCATGTCGCCCCACCATTGATGTGCTAATTCGTGCGCCATGACCGATTCACCAAAGCTGCCGAGGGAGGTACAGGTCTGGTGCTCCATCCCGCCACCCCAGCTAAACTGCGCGTGACCATATTTCTCTCTGATAAACGGATAGGTGCCGAAGATATCCGAGAACGTTGTGAGCATCTCGCGCACCAGAGCATTGTTAGTGCGTTTCCAGTCGGCCGGTTCGCCATAGTGGAAAAAGTCGATTGGCATCGTGTAACCTTGATATCTCAGCGTGTCGGAGTAGACGTAGTAGTCCGCAATCGCCAGGCTGACGAGATAGGTTGCGATCGGATAAGACTCATGCCAATGCGTACTCTTCGTGCCGTCCCCATTGTCAATAATCGACACCAGCGAACCGTTGGACGCTACCACCAGATCGTCATCAATTATCACATAGATATCAACCGAATCGGCTTTGTCCGTTGGATGATCCTTGCAAGGCCACCACGTGCGTGCATAGAAGGGTTCCGAGAGACTGGCGACAGTTGGCTTGTTATTGTAGCTGCCGAAGCTGAATGAACCGTATCCAAATCCTTGGGGATGACCCTGATAGAAGATCGTCACAGCAAACTCTGAAGTGGCGCCCCCGGCAGTTAGGGGAATCGAGATCAAATCAGCGTCGCGTTGGAAGCTCAGAGAGGACGCACCGACTTTGACGGAATCTACCGTCAGATACTGCGATATGTCAAACTGGACAGTGTCCAAGATGCCGTCTATTGGTCTTCCATGTATGGTCACTTCGCCGGTTATCCATCCGCCATGGAGACCCGCCGGATCAATAGACAGCCGAATCCCGTAGTAGGTGACGTCGAACCGCTGCTGGATCGCCGTCATTTTGTTTTCCGCCAGAGACTGATATACCTGTTGCAGTTTCAGCAAATGAGATTTCCAAAATGCCTCATCGGCAACCACCGAAGGTGACGGGCGAGAAGGATCGTCGGCGCCGAAAACTGCGTGCGCTAACGCGCTGGCCATAACTATGGTCAGAAGCAAAGCTCGTCTTGACATATCCAACACCTGTGCCAACGGTCCTTTCAGCAAGAGTATGATCCTGGCTTTCGTCATACCACTTTACTTCACGACGAAACAGCATCCAAGATACGCTCTGCTTTAATGACGCGCAATTGCTTGATTTGTCAAAAGATAGTCCTCAAAGGGATCGCTGAAAAACCTCGGAATTGCCATTGCGAGGAGTCCCGCAGGTGCGGGACGACGAAGCAGTCTGCGCGCCCGCATCGCAAGAGCGTAAATCGAGATTGCTTCGTCGTGCTCTACACCATACAGCACTTCTTCGTACTCCTCGCAATGACACGGCCTGTGCTCTTTCAACAGTCCCCCAAAGAAAATGCCGTGCCGATTTTGCAATCGGCACGGCGTGAAATCATGGTATGTATGGAGCTTTAGGCTCTTACATGCCTGAGCAGTGCGGCGGGTTGCCACCTGCGAAAATGTAGGCGATTAGGTACACCGCATCAGAAATATTAATCTTGGTATCGCCACTGGCGTCTCCCAAGCCGTTTGGATATTGGCAGTCTCCCGGCGGGGTGCCACCTGCGAAAATGTAGGCGATTAAGAACACCGCGTCAGAAATATTAATCTTGCCATCGCCACTGGCATCACCGCACATATTACAGGCGGGGCACAATACTATGCCTGGGTCGATCCAACTCTGGATGAACACCTTGGCCTTGCAGACTGCCGCTTTGATGGCGACGGGTCCTACAGTCGGGTTGTCTTCGGCACGCTTGGCTGCAAGCACAACGTTGAATTTGAGGTGACTGGTCGAAGTTACGGTGTAGCCCTTCGCGACAACCATCACAATGCTCATATCTCCGATCGAGTCCTTCCAGGTTGAATAGTAAGGATGAGCCGGAGAGATCGCCTCCATGTACTTCCACACGGAGTCAACTAGGAATCCACTCTGGCCGTATACTTGCTGTTGGTTGCCCCACGCAAAGCCGCCGGTGATCGGTGCACCGTCTTCACGATAGGCAGCCGTCGCAGCAAATCCCTGCTTGCGAGCGGTAGTGTACTGACCCTGCAGATAGATCATCTGCCTGACCGAATCATAACCGACGCTGTTGTCGGATTCGGATGAAGTATCGGACGGGACATCCCAATCAACAGCGTACGCGATGGTAAGACCGGTAACGTCGCCGGTCGCCTTCGGTCCCTTGTACACGTCGAAGTGCCCAATGTAGAAATCGCATGAATCGGTGTGATGGGGAGCATACCAACTGACGTCAAAACTGACTGTCGTGTCACGGTTCGTGCCACTGCCGGAGGCAATGGTGTAGCCGTGCTGGCTGTCGTAGGTCGTCGAGTCAGCGACGTTGTGGGTCAGAGCATACAACCAACCGAAGGGGTTAGTCGGAGTGGGATCGCCCTGACCATTTGTGAAGATCTTCCAGCTAAGATTGGTCTTGGAATTGCCCATGATCAAAGAACCGTCGGTAATGAAGTCTTCGGACAGTTTGGCAAAATAGCTGAAGGACTGTTCCGCAACATCGTTGGCCACTTGACTAGCCTGATTTACCATCATGCGGCTGCCGCCAGGGTTAGTCGTAGCAGTGCGGATGGATACATCCTCCGCGAGGAACCAGCTATCAAATATATAGAAATCAACCGGTACACTAAGTGTCTTGGTTCCACTGTCGTAGCTGAATACAATCGTGTTCTTGAAGAGACCTTCAGTGTTACCCGAAGTAGCCGTAACAGCGACTGTCGCCGAAGGGTTGCAACCGGCTGATAAAGTACCGTTTGCCGGTACCAACGCAATCGGCGTGGGGCCGACAATAGAGTAACTCCAGATGACGTCCAAGTTACCGCCGTCTGTCAGCACCAGGTTCTTAGTCGCGCTAGAGTTTCTAACTGCATGGAATGGATACTTGATAGAACCAGGCGTGCAGGACAATGTCTGAAAAGATGCCATGTTCACACACGGATAGCTCAGGAATCTCACCGGGTTCTCCGTAGAAACGCTACCAGCATCCGAGCCTATAAAGCTGCCGGCATCCAGATCCTCCACAAACTCGATACGCAGTGAGTCGTTGCAGTAGCGAGCAGCCGAAGCACTGGCTTCACTTGCGCAGGTTCCAGCCGCACATTTATCGGTTTTGGTGTTGGTTAAGTTGATCCCCGGACCCCAGGTCTGACCCATGGTGGATGAAGCGGAGACGAATAATTCGCCGTTGAAGTATTTACCTGTCAGAGAACAGTCGGGATCAAGCGTCGTTCCGAGATTGCGATTATATGTCGCATAGAGCAAAGTATCACCCAACGCCGTGGAGATGCACTGGGTCAGACTGATTCTGCTGATGTTGAATTCCCACGTCGTGTTTTTGCAATTGTCATCATCAGTGGCGGCATCGAGCACCAAGCTACGGCAGGTCGGGGTACAACTCGACCAGTGTTTCAACTTGGCTAGCGCACCCGGCGTACCGACCGTAGTATCGTAGAGATTTTCGATGTAAAGGATATGGAAACAGTCGTCGGCGGTGAACAGCACGTTGGTTTCTGGTGAGCAACGCCCTATGTCCGTACTCGCGTAATTGGTGACGTTATGTATTTCTACCGTGCTACGATCTGGTCCCCAGGTCACGCCCATGTCGGTTGACAAGACATACACCAAATCGGCGTTTTGTTGACTGCTCGCCCTTGCCTTTGGATAGGTGATGACGACCTTGTCAGAATAAGGAGATGCAGCGATATCGTAGCCGATTACCTGCATGGAATCGATGAATTTACTACAGGTACCGTACATGCCAGCTACCATAGGCACTGTTAAATTCGTAGTTACGCCGCGGAAGTAGGCAACTGCACCAAAAGTACCGGTGGTGGCTCTGTATTCCTGGGCCAACATGTGAACAATGAGATGGCCGCCGGCGTCATAATCGACAGCCACAACCGGCCAATCATACTGTGTGAAAGGCGTACCGCACTTGATGCCTTCGCAGTTGACGACGGTCGAGGGTGCGTCTATGCCAGAGAAATTATTGGTGCCCGAAATGGCATCGAGAGCGGAATTGATGGTCGGAGTACCACCGTAATGGTCGACTATGAGTGCTCTGTTGCTGTAAACGTCGATCGCCAAGTAACGGCCGGGTACCTGCCCAAGAGCTCCGGTGAGGTCATAAGGCGTTGCAGCAAATACGCCATTCAGGTATGAACTGTAGTGAACGGCACGAGCTTCCGCATCATAAGGATGCGGAGCGTATGTCCAGGCGAGGTGAACGCGTTTGTCTGCACCCACCGCAACTTGGCGGCCCATACGGCTATTGTGCTGCATATCGAAAGCCGTAGTTTCAAGAAGAATGCCGGGCGACAAAAAGTAGCCTAGCGCCATGTGACTTGCGTTCGACTTGTCGCCAATAGCGCCTGGTGCGGAAGGTCCGGTTTCCACCAGTGGCTGGATCCAGGGCTCAGCATGAACTACGCGCGCTTGATTGGTGCCAACATTGTTGCCAACGCGTGCTGCATTGGCTGCAAAAACTGAAACCGCAGCCAAAGAAACCACGTATAATAGCGCTAGAGTTAGGATCGTTAATTTTCTCATCGGTATGTTTGCTCCTTTCAGAAGTTTGCGAGAAAATTGGTTGCGTCTTGGTTCGGACTACTACTTCCGAACAATGCGAAACTGCGGGCTATCACCTCCTCGAGTTCGACATTCAAGGTCGAAGCTTGTCTGAAATCTGACTGACATAAACCATCTAATAAAGGCCTAAATACAAGCTCAACTGCGATTGGCAGATTCTCAATAGGCGGTGGTTGAATCAATTCAAAGCGCGAAGTACGCTAACGAATTCGCGTTCGCCGCTGCGAACCTTTGTTAGAAGCAATCACTCACCCACGATCACCCAGTGAAGTATGTTAGACCCAATACTGCTCTTGCTCTTCTCGCTTTAAGTATAAGCGAACTGCCGGATTTTGTCAACTCTTTTTTTGGCTTCCTTTTGAGCTGCAAACGCGTCTAAGGCGCTGAAAGGATTTGCTTTCTACCTCCCAAAGAAATACCATGTAAGAGATGCTATCTTTGCGAATTATCGTCGTAGACAATGAAAAGAATCAGCGGGAAATGCTCGCGGGTTTCCTGAATTTGAAAGGCTACTCGGTGTCTACCGCAGACTCGGCCGAGTCAGCGCTCCAATTGCTTGGCCGCAAGGCGTTCGAAATCGGCCTTTTCGACATGAAAATGTCGGGTGAAAGTGGTCTTGATTTGCTGAGAAAGGCCAAAGACAGAGACCCTGAGTTGCAAGTCATTATGATTACTGCGTTTGGCACGGTCGAGACCGCAGTTGAAGCGATGCGGGCCGGAGCCTACAACTACCTGTGCAAGCCCATCAACCTTGAGGAGCTTCTGGAGTTGATCAAGACGGCGGGAGAGCGCCACTTTCTCCTTGCCGAGAACCGGATTCTCAGGGAGCGCTTGGAAGAGTTGGAAGTCAAGGAGATCGTGGGTGTGTCTGACAAGTTGAAACAGACTCTCTCTGAAATTGCCAGAGTCGCCCCTACAGATACAACGGTGCTAATTACAGGGGAGTCAGGTACCGGCAAGGAACTGGTGGCTCGCACTATCCACCGCCTTTCACCTCGCGCCGTCGGACGATTTGTGGCGGTAAACTGCGCTGCGATACCCGAAACCCTGCTTGAATCCGAGTTGCTCGGGCATGAGAAGGGGGCCTTCACCGGCGCTGACCGGAGGCGCATTGGCAGGTTTGAACTGGCGATTGGCGGAACGATCTTCTTGGATGAAATCGGCGAATTGCCGGCCGCAATTCAGGTCAAACTCCTGCGGATTCTCGAAGAGAGGCGTTTTGAGCGTCTGGGTGGTGAAGAGGAGGTCTTTGCCGATGCACGGGTCATTGCCGCCACCAACCGCAACTTGGCTGCTGATGTGGAGCAGGGGCGTTTTCGGGAGGATTTGTTCTATCGGATCAACGTAGTCAACATTGACCTGCCACCTTTGCGAGAGCGCCGCGAAGATGTGATGCCGCTAATTAACTACTTCCTGCAGCAGACCTCGGCTCGACTGAACCGCCCGACCAAAGGAATTTCCGTTGCCGCTAAGGATCTTTTGCTGGCGCAAGACTGGCCGGGAAACGTCCGCGAACTCGCCAACGCCGTCGAACGGGCAATCGTGCTTTCGCGATCTGACATCCTGGATGTGGATGATTTTCCGCAACTGCGCCCGCTGGCGCGCAAAACAGAGACTGAGGGGGCGGGAAGCGCTACTTTGCTGCGCGACTTGGAGAAGCAGCATATCGAAAAGATATTGGCGTCGACAGGCTACAGCCTCCAGCAGGCGGCGGAACTACTCGGCATTCATCGCAACACTTTGCGGCAGAAGATCAAAGAGTACCAGATTGGCAGGCCTTCCGACTGAGCAAAGACGCTGCCAAACTGCCGACAGCGCCCACCGTTTTTTCAATAAGCCGGTGTCTGCCAGTCGTAGCTGTTATGAGGCAAGTTTCGTAGGAACGCCTGAGAAAAGCCTGTGAAGTGAGATAGAGAGAATGACGCCGAACGCATATTCCGTGACTCCCGACAGTTACCGATCTCTGTCCGACGAAGACTTGGCCGCCCGCATACGCGCACGCAAAGCTGAGTTGGGAGGTCGTGTGGTAATCCTAACTCACCATTACCAGCGTCGCGCCGTGGTTGCTCTCGGGGATCATCAGGGCGACTCTTATGCGCTCTGCAAAATCGGAGCCAAGGCCTCTGCTGCACATATCGTTTTCTGTGGTGTACATTTTATGGCTGAGTCGGCAGTCATTCTTGCCCGTCGAGACCAGAAGGTCTTCTTACCAAATCCATTGGCTGGTTGTCCGATGGCGGACATGGCTGCGATAGACTCGGTTTATAGCGCTTGGGAAGAGCTCCATCACTTGCTACCCGGAATCAAGATCGTACCGATTGCGTATATGAACTCCGCCGCCGATCTCAAAGCGTTTTGCGGCGGGAATGACGGCATCATTTGCACCTCCTCCAATGCCGACAAGGCCTTTGCGTGGGGATTTGAGAGAGGGGAGAAGCTATTCTTTTTCCCAGATGAGCATCTCGGACGCAACACTGCCAACAAGTATGGCATTTCAAGGGATCAGATCTTCGTCTGGGATTTCAATTCTCGGCCACAGAACCGCGATGTTGATGCCATCCGGCGAGCCAAGGTTATCGTCTGGAAGGGCTACTGCCATGTCCACTCCGTCTTCCAACCACATCATGTGCTTCAGATACGGGAGCAGTATCCCGGGGTTAAAATCGTGGTGCATCCGGAATGCACTGAGGATGTTGTGGCGCTTGCCGATTCGGTGGGCTCGACCAGCCACATCGTCAACTATGTTGAGCAGCAGCCGCCAGGGAGCATAATAGCCGTTGGCACCGAACTAAATCTGGTGGACCGGCTCTCACATCAGTATCCTGACAAGAAGATTCTGGAATTGGCTGGTCAAACCTGTGCCATGTGCGTGAATATGTATCGCACTACTTTGGCTGATCTCGCCTATACGCTGGACAATGTCGATACTTTGAGACCGATGTCGGTTGACGAGGACGTGACTATCCACGCTCGCGTTGCGCTGGAACGCATGTTGGCAATCGGTGGATAGAGCAGGTTTTTCCAGCAATGCTTGGCGAACATGGGCAGAAAGACTCAAGTCGATGTTTGTTGACAAATCATGCCTGCGTTATTATCAATGCCGCTGATTTGTGATTTGGAATTCAAGTAACGGGAAGGAGTAGCGCTAATGGCGACAGTGCTGAAAGTGCCGCAAATGGGCGAGTCGGTTGTTGAAGGGACAATCAACAAGTGGTTTGTCGAAGTCGGTCAGCCGATCAAGAAAGACGAGCCGATCGTCGAATTGTTGACGGACAAAGTCAATGTTTCTTTACCCGCCGATGCCGATGGTGTGCTACTGGAGATTCTGGCGCCTGTCGGTACGATCGTGCCTGTCGGCAAGGATATCGCCGTCATTGGCGCTCCCGGTGAGAAAGCAGCGGCTTCCGTAACGACAACGGCTGCTCCGGCAGCCACCGTCGCCAAAGCAGCTCCTGTGATCGCTGCGCCTGTGCCTGCCCCCGTTTCTGGTGAACCGCAACGTCTGTCGCCTGCCGTCAGACGCCTGATCAAGGAATACGGTGTTGATGTCACTCGGCTTCAGGGTACCGGAGCCGGTGGCAGGGTAACTCAGAAGGATGTCGAGGACTACATTGCTCGTATGGGCAAGCCGGCATCTGCGACTGCGCCGACGTCGACGTCCGCGACACCATCATACAGGCCGTCCGTTACCGGCTTCGATTCCGGCAGGCGCGTTGAAGAGATTCCGATACCACGCATACGCAAGCTGATTTCCGAACACATGGTGAGATCGAAACAGACATCAGCGCATGTAACGACCTTCGACGAGTGTGATTTTACCCGGCTCGTGGAATTTCGTCAGCAGCATGTCGACCGCATTGAGAAGGAGCAGGGAATTCGCATCACATACATGCCCTTCCTGATCGCGGCGGCCTGCAAGGCATTGAAAGAGTTTCCTTATGTTAACGCTTCTCTGACCGAAGACAAAATCATTCTCAAACACTATTACAACATTGGCGTCGCCGTGGCGCGTGATGCCGGTCTGATTGTACCGGTGATCAAGAATGCTGATTCCAAGGGTGTAGTTGAACTAATGCGCGATTTGAAAGATCTGGGCGATCGTGCTCGCACCGACCGACTCACTCCTGCTGACATTGAAGACGGCACCTTCTCGATCACTAATGCCGGTGTCTATGGCGCTCTCAACTCCACGCCGATTATTAGTCAGCCACAGGTAGCTATCCTGGGTGTGCACACGATCCAGAAACGGCCGGTAGTACGCGACGGGCAGATCGTCATCCGCGACATGATGAATTTGGGAATGTCATTCGATCACCGCTTGATTGACGGTCAGTATGCCGTGCAGTTTCTCCGCCGCTTGATCACATACCTCGAGTTTCCGGAATTGACGTTGCTGTAGATGGAGCAGCCTGCTGCCAATAGTTCCTCGGCAAGGATACTCGAGCTTGGATTGGTTGACTATGACCGAGCTCGCCTAATTCAACTACAACTTGTCGACAAGCGCATCGACGGCAGGATCACGGACACCTTCGTCTTTGTCGAGCACCCGCCAACGATCACGGTCGGACGCGGCACTCGCTACGCTCGCGACAACAATATCCTTGCGTCGGAAGAAATCCTCAGACAGCGAGACGTGCAAGTCTGCGAAACAGAACGCGGCGGTGACGTTACATTTCACGGTCCGGGTCAGCAGGTAATCTATCCGATCATCGACCTGGAGCAGCGAGAGCGCGACCTGCATCGCTTTTTGCGCGATCTTGAAGAAGTCGTGATCAACTTCCTTAGAAACTATGATCTTAACGGGGAACGTATATCGGGCAAAACCGGAGTTTGGGTCAGCGACAAGAAAATCTGCGCTATCGGCATCGCCGTCAAACGCTGGGTCAGCTACCACGGTCTGGCGCTCAATCTTTGTACTGATTTGTCCTACTTCAATCTCATCAATCCCTGCGGCTTACCATCGTCCACCGTCACCAGTCTTGAGTCTTTGACCGGAATCCCGGTGGACCGTTCGAGAGTTTTTTTTGAATTGGTCAACTCTCTGGAGAATGTGCTTCAGGTGGAGATTTCCCTATAGCAGCCTTCTGGATGCAACCCAACCGCAAAAGGCCGAATTACTTCACATCATCTCCAATTCTCTGCTCAACCTTTTCTGTGATTAAACCCGTATAAATCAAACGGTTAGTGAAAGTTTTATGTTGACAAGATTGGTCGGGCATAGCGAAGTTTGATACTCTAGAAGGGGGGTGTCATATCGATGTCCGGCAAGGACGCACGACTGGATATGATGTTTGGAATGTCAGCCAACAGGAGGTGGTCCTGGCATAGGTTTTCTGTAGACTGTGGGCGTTTCTCCTCTCTGATCTTTTCTGTGCGGGCATGCCAATCGTGTAAACAGAATGCGGATGTGATCTGTCTTCTATGTGTGGACGAACGTGTTGGTAATGAGTGTATTAAGTTCGAGGAAACCTAAAGTTTTGAGGAGGAATGCCGTTGAAAACTAATAGCAAAGACATTGCACGTTTGCTATTCGAAAAACTTGTCCAACAGGAGGTTCAGATTTGGAGCTAAGAGCTAAGGTTGCAGTCACCCTGCTTCTTTTCTTGGCAATGCCCGGTTTAGTCTTCGGCGGCACCGTCGGGAAGATTTCGGGTATTTGCGCAGACAAAGAGACTGGGGCTCCATTGCCGGGAGTGGCGGTTTCCATCACTGGAACCACCATGGGAGCGCTTTCAGATGCGGAAGGTAAGTATTTTATACTTAACGTCCCGGCCGGTCGTTATGACCTCAAAGCTATGATCATCGGTTATGCTCCGGTGGAACTAAAAGATATGAACGTATCGGTTGACCTCACCAGCAAGGCGGATTTTCAGCTATCGTCGAAGGTGCTGGATATCGGCCAGTCTCAGGTTGTGATTGCCGAGCGTCCCATGGTTATCAAAGACCAGACGGCGTCGCTGAAGCTGATTTCCAGGGAGGAAGTTCAACAACTGCCGACGCGCGGTTATCAGGATGTCGTCGGGTTGTCAGCCGGCGTTGTCGCCAACTACAAGAGCCCGCCGACCTTGAACTTGCGCGGTAACCGCGAGAACACCAACGCGCCGACGTTGAACATTCGCGGTGGTCGTCAGGGTGATGTCGCCTATTTTGTTGATGGTTTCTCGCAACAGGATCCGCTAACCAACCTGTCGACGACGACGATCAACAATAACGCTATCGAGCAGATTTCCATCTCAACCGGCGGCTTCAACGCCGAGTACGGTTGGGTTTCGTCTGGAGCGATTAACGTCACTACCAAAGAGGGAACCAAGAAATACTCGGGCACCATTGAAGGCATTACCGATGGCTTCCTGAAGCCACCACATCGCTATGACTACAATCATGTAGCGATGAACGTTGATGGCCCGTTGCCGCTCGGCAAATGGAAGGACAAGGGTAGCTTCTTCTTGTCAATGGAGCGTCGTCGTGAAGGCGATCGGTCTCCACGCTCACTGGCGGACGGCATCCTGCAGCACAACAGTCTATCCGGTTGGACGTGGCAGGGAAAGGTGAGGTACGACGTCAATCCCAAGAACCAGATTCGTCTGGGGACGTTGGGAAGCCGGGATGACTGGCAAGAGTTCAATATGAACTACTATTTCAACCAGGCACATGCGCCACGATATCTTGATGAGAACTACTCTTACTATGCCAAATGGACAAACAACTTGTCGCCCAAGACCTTCTTTGAATTGGGTACGACATACTATCTGACCAAGAGATTCCGTGGTGATGGCAAGCATTGGCAGGATGTGATCGCCTACGGACGTCCCAATGGCAATCCTCGTCTCGATGCTACCGGGCTGTTCCAGCAATGGGACGATCCGACAACCGATAGTATTGACGAAGGCCATGTTTACGATGACTTTCTCCAGCGTCGATCATCGTATGTCGGCGGCAACTTTGCGTTGACCAGTCAAATTAATAAGTCAAACTTGCTGCAATTCGGCATCGATGTTCAGGCTCATCGGCTTCGATACATAGACCATCTGACACCGACGCAGATTGACACCACCATACTCGCCAATATCGCCGACACCGCCCAGTACTACACGGTTGGGTTCCAAGATGCCAACGGCTACGGTTACCGCTTCCGCGGATACCGTGTTGTGGATGGCAAAGCCGTACCTGATGGCACTCTTGAAGATGTCAATTCGGGTCCGGACGGCGTTAAAAAGCCGTATACCTTTGCTCTTTACCTTCAAGACAAGGTTGAGTGGCAGGGACTAGTAATCAATGCCGGTGTGCGCTATGACTATCTGAATTCCAACACGGATCGTCTTCGTGACGAACAGCGCCCGCTCGATCCGGACAGTTTCGCAGTCAACCCAGATGCGACTCCGGAACAGCTTGCTCTGAGTCAGGAACTTGATCCGGGTGATTTTGTGAAAGCCAAGGCCGAGCAGAAACTGTCACCGCGACTCGGAGTCGGTTTTCCTATCTCGGACAAGAGCGTTTTTCATGTAAACTACGGCAAGTTTTTCCAGCGCCCCGAACTGCAATATCTCTATGTCAACACAGAATATTTGCAGAGAATGGTGCGCGATCATCCGTACTATGCACCGGTTGGAAATCCTAATCTGAAGCCGGAAGAGACGACGGCTTACGAAGTCGGTATCGCCCATCAGTTGGGCGATTTCACCAGTCTTGATATCACGGCCTACTACAAAGACATTAAGGGCCTCACGGAAGTGGTTAATCAGTCGTCAGTGCCAAATTCGTTCGCTGTCTATCGTAACTATGATTTTGGTACGACAAAGGGAATCGACGCCTCGCTCAAGATGCGCCGCACGCACAATATCTCCGGGGAATTGGACTATTCGCTGTCGTTTGCGACCGGTACCGGTTCGTACGCCACGTCGCAGTCCAATATTGCTTGGACGAACAACGAACGGCCGATTCGAGTATCACCGTTGGAGTTCGATCAGAGACACAAGCTGACGGCAATCATGGACGTTCGCGCCTCAAAGGGGCAGGGACCGAAGATTGGCAATGCTTTCATTCTGGAAAATGCCGGTGTCAACTTCCTGTTTACGGCCGCTTCCGGTACGCCATACACCCCCATCAAACTGGTCAATGAAATCACTATGGGAGCTTTCTCCCCGGTTCCAGTCGGGCCGGTCAATTCGCAGACTGGACCGTGGACCTATCGGTTGGATCTGAAAGCCAACAAGATGTTCTCGGTCTCCCATCTGAGCTTCGATGTCTATGTTTGGGTGATTAACGTCTTTGATCGCAAGAACGTTGTTGAAGTTTACGAGGGTTCCGGACTGGCTGATAACACCGGTTGGCTGGCTACTGCCGAAGGCCAAAGTTTTGCCTCCCAGTACCAAGCAGAAGATGGTACGGCAAAATACAATATCAAGCAGCGCAATCCAATGCACTACGATACCCCGCGTCAAGTGCGCCTCGGCTTGAGAATGAACTTCTAATGGCAGCAGGAATGAAAGCTTCAGGAGGAAGCAAATGAAGAAAACAAAAATCATTCTTTCCCTCGTAATGTTCCTGTTGATGACCACGCTCGCTTGGGGCGTCAGCAGCATGACGGGGAAGTGGCAAGGTTCCCGAACGGTGTTGATCTATGATACGATTCATACAATTGACGCCAATTCGTTGGAGATGTTCATCTACAACAATGGTAACTTTGCCTATGATAATGCGAACATATACGGCAAGACCGACGGGCTTTATTACCCGCGCGGCACCAAGAAAACGGTTGTCTATGACGCCGGTCTTTGGATAGGCGCCAAGGTCAACAATCAGGTACGCATTGCCATGGCTGAGTACTCATCCGAGTTTGTTCCCGGTCCTATGGCGAACGGGACATTTCAACCGGACCAGGCTGCGTTTAAGGTCTACAAGATCAAGCGCGGGGACGATGCCACGAGCAATCCCGACTATCGCGACTGGCCGGTCGGTCAGGGTGCCCCGGTTGATAAAGAGGGCAAACCTGTATTGATCGGTGACCAGCTTGCTTGGTCTGCCTGCAACGATGCCGACTTGTCCAAACACACGAACAACGCCGGTGGTACTCAACCTCTCGGTGTCGAAGTGCAGCAGAGCACGTTCGCCTATGCTCGCGGCGGTGCGCTGGGCAACACAATCTTTTTGAAATTCAAGATCATCAACAAAGGCGGAAATCGGCTTGACAGCACTTATGTCTCTCTGTGGGCTGATCCCGATCTGGGCGATGCCAGCGATGATCTCGTGGGTTGCGATACCGCTCTCTCTCTTGGCTACTGCTATAATGGCGGCGTCGACAATACCTATGGCGCAGCACCGCCTGCGGTCGGGTTTGACTTCTTCCAGGGTCCGATTGTGACGGGCGAAGCGACCGATTCGGCCTATTCATTTGGCGTATGGAACCAAGGGAAGAAGAAACTCGGCATGACCGCCTTCAGCAAGTACATCAACAGCGAAGACCCCCAGTCGGCCTCGGAGACCTATCTCTTCATGAAGGGCTACCGCAAATTCGCTGGTGCGATGGTACCTGCCGTCGATCCAGTTACGGGTGATACGACGACCTTTGTGTTTGCCGGCGATCCACAGGCGCAGACCGGCTGGCTCGACATCCAGCCGAATGACCGCCGCCTCATGATGACCTCCGGACCATTTACGATGGAGCCGGGTGATTCGCAAGAGGTCGTAGCTGCCGTGATGGTAGGACAAGGTTCTGACCCGCTCAACTCGATCGGCGCTCTAAAATTGGTCGATCAGCGGGCACAGGCAGTGTTTGACCTGAACTTCAGAATTCCGAACCCACCACCATCTCCCGCCACCTGGTTACGCGGCGCCGATAAGCAAATCGACTTTATTTGGGATTCCAGCCCGATAGATGATGTGCAGAAAGATACGGTTCTGGGTCAGGAGTTCCATTTCGAAGGCTTCAACCTGTACCAGGGCGAAAGTTCAGTCGGTCCATGGACGAAAGTTGCAACGTTTGACAAGGATGACGACGATCTTGGGGTAACACTCATCTACAACGATGTCATTTTGGCAGGAGCGGGTGGCCAGCAGCGCCTAATTGTGCAAAAAGGCTCTAATTCTGGGTTGCAGTACAACTACACGATGAGCGTGAGCCAATTGGATGGATCAACCATCAAGAACAATCAGCCCTACTACTTCTCGGTGACATCGTACTCATATGATTACTTAAATGCGACTGAGTTTCTTGATCCTGCAGGAATCCTGCTCGGACATCTGGTGGAGACGCTGGAAAGCCCGATCACCTCGATCGAGGTTAGACCGCTCACATTCGCGGGACAAGTATCTGATTCCGCCCAACGTTTGAGCGGCGAGAGTGACGGCCGTGTCGATGTCGAGTACGTAGAACCGGACAAAATCACCGGCCATACTTATGAAGTCGGTTTCAAACAGGATCTGACTTGGTTTTTGCAGGACATGTCGCTACCCGACCACGATACTCTGCTAAACGACCAAACCAACCAGGATGCAACCAAAGGCTACTTAGCCGCCGATGGCATCTTGCCCAAGGTAATCGGGTTACCTCCGGGAATCAATACCTGGAGTTGGGAAGGTGGTACACGCTGGCTTACCGGCGAAGATGCATTCGGAGGCAATCTCAATTGGCTTAATGGTGGATTGTGGAACAGCGATTTCTGGGGCAGCACCATAGATCCGAATACGGACTATGTCAACGTTGAGATTCGATTCTCCCATACGACGAAGCAAAAGGCGTATGATTACCTTCGAGGCGGTACTCCCAACTACGCATGCATCGGCTACTTTGACTGCCCATTTACGATTTGGGATGTCACAGCTAACCCTCCCAGACAGCTGAACGCTGCATTTGTGGAACAGAATGGCGGAGCGCTTTTTGACTCGACATGGTTCCCCGGAGCTGTTGGCACCTCAGCTCGTGAGTATCTCATTATCTACAAGTCAGCCTATTCGGCTACACCGGAACCTACGTATCTGAATGATATTCTTAATGCCGGTGACGTCGACATGATATACGTTCTCACTCCGAAGATCAGAGCCGGCCATGACCCGGCGACTGAATTCGTTGAAGGACAGAAACTGATCATCACGGCGGCAAAGCCAAACCTTCCGGCAGACAGATTCCGCTATGTTGCTAAGATGCCCGGAAGCGTAGTCAGCGCGAACGCCCTCGACAGCATCAAGACCGTACCGAACCCGTACTACAGCTTCTATCAGGAAGAGGTCGATCAGTTTGATCGGATTGTCAAGTTCATTAACCTTCCGCCGGTGCCGCTGAAGATCAGGATCTTCAATATTGCCGGCGATTTGGTCCGCACAATGGATCGTACTGACATCTATAACTCCGAATTCGTTTGGGATCTCAAGACCGATCAGGGTCTCTGGGTGGCGTCAGGCGTTTACGTCTGGCTGATTGAAGCCGAGGGGTTGGGGACGAAGTACGGTAAGATGGCGATATTCACTGAAGTTGAACAATTAAACATCTTTTAAGGTGAGGAGGTAGAACGATGAAAAAGACATTATTGATGTCGTTGGCGCTGGTCATCGTGCTCAGCGCAATGCTCCTTGCCGGAAGCGAGGATCGGATAGGTACCGCCGGTGCGCAGGAACTGCGTATCCCGATTGGCTCACGCGGTTCCGCAATGGGAGGCGCGCTGGTTGCCAATGCCAAAGGCACCGAAGCGCTTTTCTGGAATCCCGCTGGCGCGGCAGCCGAGGGGGGTACTGAAGCGATGTTCTCGCACCTTCAGTACTTCGCCGACATGAAACTTGAATACGCCGCGGTGAAAACCAACATCGAAGGCTTCGGCACCATCGGTGTCTCCGCCAAGGTGCTTGGAATCGGCGACATTCTCAAGACGACCTGGAACGATCAGCAGGGAGCTGCGGGTGAATACTTCAATCCGACCTATTCAGTAATCGGTTTGACTTACGCTCGCCAACTTACCGACAGAGTGGCTTTTGGCACGACCGGCTACTTCATCAACGAGCGCATTGAACAGGTCACGGCTCATGGTGTAGCTTTCGATTTCGGCTTCACTTACGTTCCCAACTGGCGTGGCTTGAAATTCGGCGTAGTAGTCAAGAACTTCGGACCAGAGATGACATTCGATGGCCCGAACTTCGGCAACTCAGTGATTCCGCCGGGATCGAACCCGAATTCAACAGCCAAAGACCTGCGTTCCCAAAGCGCATCGTTTGAGCTTCCCTCTTCGGTGCAGTTTGGCGCTGCCTGGAATCCACTGGATCGTCCAAACGAGAAGAACAATGTCGAATTCTCGACGGTGTTTCAGAGCAATAACTTCTCACAGGATGAATTCCGTGGTGGCATGGAATACAGCTATAGCGACATGTTCTTCCTGCGCGGTGGCTATGCCGGCTCCAATCAGAACAACTACATGTTCGGTCCGTCGTTTGGAGCGGGAGTACAGATGAAGTGGGGTGCGACCAAAGTCATGCTTGATTATTCCTGGCAGAAGACCGACTTCTTCACCGGTGATAACCAGTATTTCACGGTCAAGATGGCGTTCTAAGCTGTCTGGTCTACAGTAGCACAAGCTGGTGGAGATGTCTCCACCGGCTTTTTTTTGTTGAAGATTCCGAGTGATTGAAGCTTAATGGTGTCATGTCCGCCAAGATTGTTGTCGTTCCCGTTGCCGATATGCGGCGCGAGCCGAACCACCGCTCCGAACGCCTGTCGCAAGCGCTGTACGGCTTTACGGTTGTGGTAAAGGATGCACGCGACCGGTTTGATCTGGTACGGACTCCCGACGGCTACGAGGGCTGGATGGCGCAGAGCTACCTTCAGGAACCGGAAGCACCCGATCCATCCCAGGCCGTGGTGTCGTCCCGCTTGGCGCTGTTTGCTCTTGACGGTGGTGGTGAACTCGCGCTGCCGTTTGGATCGCTCGTGCGCGCCGACTGTGATCGTGAACTGTACCGCGACTGCCGAGATTCCCAGCGCATGGTGCTTGTTGCGGGCAGCGTTGACGAATTAATCTCGCGACCGGAACTCGCTCCCGAAACGGTAGCGCTGTCGCTGATTTCATCACCGTATCTCTGGGGTGGCGCCTCGCCGTTTGGCTATGACTGCAGCGGTCTCATTCAGGCGTTGTTCCGGCGTTGCGGCGTCGATCTTCCGCGTGACAGCAAAGACCAGAGTGCCTGTGGACAGCTAATTGCTCTGTCTGATGCCAGAGCAGGGGATCTGATCTTCTTTCCCGGACACGTCGCAATCTGCCTTGACGACCTGCGTATAATCCATGCCACGCGGCTGCGTGGGATGGTACTTATCGAATCGCTCAATTCCGACGCGCCGGATTGCCGACACGACCTCATAGACAAGGTATCGATTGTCAGGAGAGTGCTGCTGTGATTGTCCCGAAGCGGCTTGGTGAGAAAAGTAGAATCAAGGTGGTTTTGCCGGCCAGTTCCTTGCGAGTCGGGGCAGGAATGACCAGGGCTTTTACCAGGGGGTACGATCTGCTGCAGAAGCACTTTGTGCTGGAGAATTCCGAGTTCTGGAAGAACGACTACCAGACGTTCGCCGCTTCCGATGAGGAGCGCGCCGCCGAACTTAACGAGGCGTTTCGCTCTCCCAAGTATGATGCCGTCATCGCGGGTAGAGGGGGCTATGGCTGCATCCGCATCCTGTCTCAGCTTGACTTCAATGTGATATTCGATCGACCGAAGGCGTTGATCGGTTTCTCCGATATTACCATTCCGCAATTGGCGGTTTATGCCAAGACCGGGCTGGCGAGTCTCTCGGGACCAACGGTGTCTTCTCTCAAAGACGATAACATCCAGTGTTTGCTGCGCCTTCTCACCGCCGATTCAGCCGGTCTCGACTTGATACCGGCGGCAAACAAGAAGCGGATTCAAGTGCTGCAACCCGGACACGCCGAAGGAGTACTTCTCGGTGGCAATCTCTCTTCGTTGATGCAATTGATCGGAACCGGTATGCTGCCGCGACTTGATAACGCGATTTTCGTTTTTGAGGATATCAGCCGGACGGTGGATTTTATCGACGCCTCGCTGCACCATCTCAGACTGGCAGGTCTGCTATACAAGGTGACCGGCGTCGTCATCGGCGATATCTCCTTCTTCAGCAAGTCTCTTTATCCCTCACAGGCGAGGTGGCGGAAGCTACTGACTCAGCGAATGTCCTCGATCTTTCGCAAAGAGATTCCGGTTGTCATGGGAGTGGACTACGGTCACATCGGCAATTCGATCACGATACCGATCGGCGTAAAAGCAAAATTGGATACTGAGAGTCTGAGTCTGACACTTTTGGAAAGCGTGACACGTGCCTGAGTTCCAGCCGATATTGAAGCTCTATACGCTGCGACTCAGAGAGAGCTTCAACATCTCCAAGGCGAGCGCCGACGAGAAATCCACTCTAATAGTCCGCTGTGGAGACGGCATCGGAGAGGGTTCGCCGTCGGTGCATTATGGGCTGCCCGCCGAGCGAGTTTACGAAGAACTCGAAAAGCGACTCAAGTTTTGTGGCGCTGGCGCCGACGTCGGAGAACTCACGAACTTCATTGATGCGCTTCCTCCGCAGGTGTATGTCGGGCGCTGCGCGCTGGAGATGGCCTATCTCGATCACGCAGCTAAGACGCAACGTGTGCCCCTCCACAGCTATCTCGACTTACCCAGACCGGAAAACATTGTTAGTTCTTTCACGATAACGCCAGGCACCGAGGCAGAGTTGATCGCTCAATGCGAGCGGGCGGAACCCTTCGACGCTCTCAAGTTGAAAGTCGGTTTCCGCCGCGATTTGGATTTCATAGACTACGTGCTCAAACGCAAGCCTTGCCGACTCCGCCTTGACGCCAACGGCGGCTGGACAGTCGATCAGGCAATCGAGCAAATGCGCGCTTTGCGTGGGTATCCGATTGACTTCATCGAGCAACCACTGACTGATCCGGATGTTCGCGATCTGGACAGATTGAAAACTAAGGCCGAGTGCGTCATTTTCTTGGATGAATCAATCGTCGAAATCAAAAACGTGAACACTTATGCGCCGGTCATTGATGGCATCAACATAAAGCTCTCTAAGTGCGGCGGTATCTTACCGTCTCTGCGATTGGTGGAGCGGGCGAAGGAACTGAAACTCAAACTCTTGCTCGGCTGTATGATCGAGACGGCGGTCGGAATCACGGCGGCGTTGCATTTGGCCACACTTTTTGACTTTTTCGATCTTGATGCAATCATGCTCACGGAAAACGATCCCTTCTGGGGCGCGCATTTTGATGGACAAACCATGATTCTGCCCGAAAGCAACGGAATCGCCGTTACCACGGAGGAAAACACCTTTGTTTAGAATACTGCGAATCATCTTGGCCGTGGCTGTGCTTTCTGCGGCAGCCATAGCACAACAGAAGCCGCAAATTGAGATCATTTATCCAAAGCCGAAACAGAAGATTGCGGCGGTTGATTCGATGTTCATCTTTGGAAACGTCACGCCGCAGTCGCAACTAAAGATTAACGGCTTTGAAATCATGGTGCATGATAGCGGTGGTTTTCTCGCTTATCTACCGGTGAAATCGGGGACGTTTGTGTTCCGGTTGGAAGCGACCCTGAAGGGACAAACCACATCGGCCGAGCTGCCGGTTGAAGTCCCCAAGCCATATGAAGCTCCGGAAAGCAAGGAGCCGGTGATTGTCAAAGGCTATATGAGCCCGGGGGCCGACATCATGCTGATGGAAGGGGACATGTTCAACACGTCATTTCGCGGAACGCCGGGAATGTTTGCCTATTTCAAGCTCTCGACTAGCTCCGACCTCCTGCAAATGACGGAAGCGCCTCCGGTTCAACAGAGCTACTGGGCGGAGGCGCTTTGGGGGAGTGATGACTATCCTGACTCGCTCTTGGTGCGGGGTGTCTACACCGGCGCTATGATCTTAAGCGGTAAGCAGGTGGCTGATTCGAATCAGATCGAATACTATCTCTGTCGCAAGAAACTTAGGCAACTGAATGTGAAAGACAAGGCATTCAAACAGCAGCTTGCTGATTGTGGCTGCAAGAGTCTTTCCAGCGACGCGAAACTCGCAGTCATGTCATCGTCTAGGGTGATGATAGGGGAGTTGACCGATTCCATTCAGACCATCCGCACCGGCCCGCGCAAAGGATACCTGACAACCTTCCAACCGCAGGGAGTTCGGGTACGCATTACCGGTAGATTCAGCAACCATTATCGCGCCCAGATACTCCCCGACATTGAAGGCTGGGTTTCTGACAGCTCGTTGAAAGTCCTGCCACAGGGGACGCAGCTTCCCAACGGCTCGGTTTCGCTCCTGCGGACTCGCAAAGTGGACCGGGGTGTGCTCGTGACATTCAATGTCGGGGCAAAGTTGCCGTTCCGTGTGGAAGAGGATGTGGCTGCCAATAAACTCTATCTCGACATCTACAATTGCACCTCCGCAATCGACTTTATACGTTACGACACTTCTGACAGCCTGATTAGCCGCATCCAGTGGACTCAACCGCAGACGGGATTGCTGCGCCTGACTATCGATCTCAAGCAGACACTCTGGGGTTATGACTGCTACTATGAAGGTGTCGGTTTCAATCTCAAACTGCGTACTCGCCCCCGTTTCGATGACAAACTCAAAGGCATCACGTTCGTGATCGATCCCGGTCACTCATCCGATCCCGGCGCTGTCGGTCCGACCGGATATGCCGAAAAGGATGCCAATCTTGCCATCGCACTCGAACTGACCAAGCAACTCCGCGACCACAAGGCGACGGTCGTCATGACGCGGGAAGGAGACACGCCTATTGCGCTGTATGACCGCCCCAAGTTTGCATACCAACACAGCCCTGATGTCTATATTTCCGTTCACAACAACGCGCTGCCTGACGGCATTAATCCGTTCTATAACAACGGCAGTTCAACCTACTATTACGAACCCCACTCACACGATCTTGCGAAGTTGGTGCAAGCGCGTTTGGTGAAGGCCACCGGCTTGCCCGATATTGGTCTCTATAACGGCAACTTCGCTGTCATTCGCCCGACCGGTTATCTGGCGATTCTCGTCGAATGCGCTTTTATGATGATTCCTGAGCAGGAGATGGCGTTAAAGGAGCCTTCATTCCAGAAGAAAATCGCAGATGGTATAGTCAACGGCGTACTCGACTTTGTCGATGCCGAGGTTGAAAAGGAAAGCTGCGGCAAGTGAGTTGGGTCGTAGTCCCGTCAAATATCATCAGGCAATGCAACTTTGTTTGACTAATTGCGTATCTCTACGCTATATAACCCAGTTGGTAATGGATAGAAGACGCACGGCGAAGGAATCATAGTATGGATCACCCGAGAAAAGATTGCATTCTGATTGCTTTGGCATTAGTGATGGCACTGATGTTCCCGGCACTGACGGTTACTGCGCAAACGCCGGCCGACACCACTAGAGTTGCAACTTCCGACGCGATTAAACTCTTTGTCGATAGCCCGGTAGCTGACGACTATCTCAAAACTGAAATTACCTTTGTCGACTTCGTACGCGATCGAGCTCTGGCGGATGTATACATACTCGTTTCGTCGCTGAACACTGCTTCCGGAGGAAAGGAATACACGGTAACGTTTCAGGGGCAGCAGCGGTTTGAGGGGATGGCGGACACGCTCAAGTACTTCTCCAAAGAATCAGACACGGAGGACATGCTTCGCCTAGGGTTGGTCAGGACAATGTTGACGGGCTTAGTTCGATACGTGTCTCGAACGAGTCTGGCGTCACAACTCAGTGTAAGTTTTCTGAAACAGGAAAAGCCGCAGCCCAAGGTCGACAAGTGGAAACATTGGGTGTTCACCCTCAGCGGCAACGGGTACTTCAATGGCGAGCAAGGATATCGCTATCACAATCTCTGGGGCTCAGTCACTGCAAAACGGGTGACCGAGAAATTCAAACTGAATATGACTCTCTATGGCGCCGAAACCGGCGATCTCTTCGAGTACGATGGTTCCGAAATCAGGAGCTCTTCAGATAACAAGAGCCTTCAGATCACACCTGTGTTCGCTATTGACGATCACTGGTCATGGCTGGCTAATGTTGTCGGTGGTTCGAGTACTTACAGCAACCGTAGTGGCTACTTGCTCGGCGCCCTGGGATTGGAGTACAACATCTTTCCGTACTCTCAGTCAACCCGCCGCGTATTTCGGCTTGACTACGATGCCTCATTTCGCTCGATCAAATACTACGAGGAGACTATTTACGACCGCATCACAGAGAGTCGTATGCAACAGAGCCTCTCGGCAACACTGGAACTCATTCAGCCATGGGGATCATGGGAAACCGAAGTCTCGTTTTCGCATTACCTTCACGACTTTGACAAAAATCGCCTCGAAGTCTGGGGTGACCTCTCATTACGGATCGTCAAGGGTCTGTCGTTGTCGCTTCAAGGCGGATATTCGAAGATTCATGATCTGATCGGCTTGCCCAAGGGAGGCGCCACCCAGGAGGAAGTCCTGCTCAGGCGAGCTCAGTTGGAGACGAGCTACAGCTATTGGACATCCGTCGGGCTCTCGTATTCGTTCGGCTCGATTTACAGCGATATCGTCAATCCGCGTTTTGGAGATTGAAAGCTTGGTAGGTCGGGTTTGAGAGTCCCGTGGTCTGATTTCTAATACCCTTTCTCCAAGTTCGCGTATGACTGTTTCACGGCACCCGCGATAATCAGCACGGGACGAGAAACCCGACATCACAATCCCTAATTGTCCGTTCCGTCTGGTCTTGCGCCGCGATCACCATGTTCTGCTTTCATGCGACACAATTACTCGCGGCGTGTGACCTGACGGAACAATCAAGAAACCACGCACGTGTCGGGTCACACTGCTGGCTTCCACTTGATAACCACAGTCGATGAAAAGAATGACGGCTTGAATGTCCCGCCGCGTCTTCCTGATCTCCGCCAGCCGCAAGACCCGACACAATGTTCAAATTGCTTCTACCCCTTCAACGCCCCCGCAATGATTCCCTCTGTGATCTTCTTCGAATATGCCGCGAACAAAAGCGTCGTCGGCAGCACCGAAATCACCGATGCCGCGAACAACTGCGGGACGTCGATGTTCTGGTATCCCTGCAACAATGCCAGCGCCACCGGCAAGGTTCGCATTGATTCAGACGATGTCAGAATGAACGGATAGATAAACGAATTCCAATTGACCATAAACGTTTGCACGGCCAGTACCGCCAGCGCCGGCTTGCAGAGCGGGATCACAATCCGCCAAATGATTGTCAACTCGCTGGCGCCTTCCAACCGCGCCGAATCCTCCATATCGGGGGGGATCGCCGAGATGTATTGTCGCATCAGGAAGATTCCCAACGGGCTGACCAGAAACGGCAGGATCAGGGCCAGATAGGTGTCGAAGATTCCCAGCCAGTTGGTCATCAAATACAGCGGAATGATCACAACATGCACCGGCACCATCAGCACCAATATCACAGTCACCATCAAGAAACCCTTGCCGGGGAATTTCCGTCGCGCCAGCACATAGCCGCACAGCGTGCAGAAAAATAGATTGCCGAGTGTGACAATCACCGCCACTGCGACTGAATTAGCCAATGGCAAGTACAACTCGGCGCGCGCAAAAAGCGTGGCGAAATTCGCGAATGTCAGCCGATAACTAGCGAGATCAATCGTGCCGGTTAGTGAAAATGTCGATGCCAGCGCCCCCAGCAACAGGTAAACAAACGGCAGCAGCATAATCAGCGCGATAACAATCGCGACCGCAACCTTGCCATAGCTTTTGAGTGCGACCGTTGTCATTCTATGCCGTCTTGTCCTTGATTAATTTTAACTCCAACCACGAAACAAGCGCGATGACGGCGAATAGGATATTTGCCGCCGCCGCGCCATATCCGATGTTGAACTTTTGCAATCCTTCTTCATACACGAAGTACACCATCGTATTCGTCGAATTGAGTGGTCCTCCCTTGGTCATGACAAACACCTCTACGAAGATCTGAAACGACTTGATGCTGTTAAGCACAACGATAAACAATAGCATCGGCTTGAGGTGTGGCAGCGTTATCACGCGAAACTGTCGCCACGCACTCGCGCCATCCAACCGCGCCGCTTCGTATAACTCGTTGGGAATCGACTGCAATGCCGCCAGAAACAGCAGCATGTAATATCCCGTTGCCATCCAAATATCCATGGCCATCACCGCTGCGAGCGCTGTCGCGGTCGAGAATAGAAATCCTTCCTGCGGATAGGGGGCGCCAACCAGGCCGCACAGCAGTTGGATGTATCCTCCTCGGGCGTACAGCGACGTGAAAATCAGCGCGACGACCACAAGTGACACCATCGAAGGGAAGAAGTAGACCGATTGGAAAAAAGTCTTAAACGGCAAGCGACCATTAAGGAAAGTCGCCAGTAGGATGGCAAAGCACGTTGTGAAGGGCAAAGTACCAATGGTAAATATGAAAGTGTTGCTGATCGCTTTCGTAAAAGCCGCGTCCCGAAAAAGCTGCGCGAAGTTGTCAAATCCGACGAAGCTATAGCTGCCGCTCAGCAGGCGATAGTCTGTAAAGCTCAAGAACAACGAAGCCACGATCGGAAATAGCCAGAAGAGGATGAGAGTGATCACCCAGGGTGACAAAAAGAAGTAGTCGGGAAATCGGAGCCGTTGAGTGCTATTGGGTGGCATATTTCTTTAGAATCGCCGCACAGTCGTTGTCGATCGTTTGCAATGCGTCATCGGGGGATTTCTTCTTGTATAATGCCTGCTCGATACCGCGTTCCAGCGCTTCCTCAAGCGACACCCAGGCCGGATGAACCGGCGTTGAGCGCGAGTTGCGCAACTGCTGCTGAAACACTTTTGCGATTGGTGTCAGCTCGGCATCATAAGTCATCGTTGACTGAATATTCACCGGTGTAAAACTCCCGGTTGCGCGCGCAAACATCGTGTCATTTTGTGACTGCACCAGAAAACGAATCAACTCCATTGCCATGTCGGGATTCTTGCTTGCAGAGCTGACCACAAGGTATTCGCCACCTGCGAACGACACGCCCGGTTTCTTGCCCCCCGGCGACGGCATCGTCGTGACGAAATAGTCAAACGATCGCTCCATGCGACTGAGCTTTTTCACCAACCACTCACCCGAGATCACGAAGCCGATCTTGCCTGCCGCAAAGTAGTCCTCGATGCGCGCTTGCGTTTCGACCAGCCCGTTCGCCGACAGGCGCAGATAGTACTCCAGACTCTTGCGTCCGGCATCGGAGTTGAATTGCGTGGCAGTCATATTGCTGTTGAATACTTCGCCCCCCGCAGACCAGAAGAACGGAAGGTACTTCTTGTATAGTCGATGTCGCTCCGCTGAGTTCGAGCCGAATCCAAAGCGGTTGTCTCCGAGGCGACTGATCTTGGCTGCTGCTTCCGCCAACTCAATCCATGTCTTTGGCACGAACGTTTCATCATAGCCCGCCTGCGTGAGCAAAGTGCGATTGCAGAACAAAATGCGCGTGCCGAGCATCCACGGTACGGCATAGCGTTTGCCCTGATATATCGCCGGGTCCCACATAAGCAGGCTGTCTGCTAGTCCCTGTGTTGCGGCTGTCAAATCAGAGAGCTTGCCGCTGGCCGCGAACTCGCTGATCCAGTCCGACCCAAGCTCGATCACATCCGGCCCGCCTCCGGCTGCCAGAGCAATCGCAATCTTTTCATGGCCGTCCGCCCAGGTTAAGTCGCCGAGCTGTACCTTAACTTGCGGGTGTGTTTTCTCAAATTCGCCGATCATCTGCTGTACGATCGGTTTAACCTCCGGGTTCGTCCAAAACTGCCAGAACGTTACGACCGTCCTTCCCGACGACGACTTGCCGCACGACAACATCATTGATGCCACGAAAATCAGTATCGCAGCCAGTGTCATTCTCGCGCAGTTTCTCACTCTATGCATGAGTGATATCAAGCGGCCGAAGAGCGTTGCTGTCAACTAAAACAAGCGTGATCGAGCGATCCGTACATCAAAGCGATTCGCAGTTTGCAATGCCCCTGTCAAAAGAGTCTTGAGAAATGCGTTTTCACCGCGCAGGGGCGCGGTTCCCGCGCCCGAGAGCACTGGATTCCCGCCTGCGGGACTGTTGAAAAACCTCGGAATCGTCATTGCGAGGAGTCAGGGTGAGTGGAAGAGCGGAGGGGTAATGACGACGAAGCAATCTGCGCGCCTGCATCTGGAGAGCGTAAATCGAGATTGCTTCGTCGTGCTCCACACCCTGCATCACCTCTCCGCACTCCTCGCAACGACTCGGTCCGGGCTTTTTCAACAGTCCCCTGCGCGGGAATGACTCGGCAGTATGTTTTTGTTGATCTTGCGCGCCTGGCTAAGCATGTTTTGTTCGCTTTTGGCTTTGTTGGTGACACAGTGAATTCTTTCATTCTTGCAGCAGGCATGTTCGATTCCGCGTCATTAGTCCTTTTGATCTGGATGCTTTTGACCTGTGGTGTTGTCGCCTACTTCAGCTATCGCCGACGCGTTTCGCGTTTGCGCCTGCGCGCAATTCCCGGCATTGCCGCGATCGAGGAAGCTGTCGGCCGCGCTACTGAACAGGGCAAGCCGATCGTTTTCACTACCGGTTGGGGCGGAGACATCCAGCGCCCGACCACGTTGGCCGCACTAAATCTACTGCGCTTCGTCGCCGGCAAGGCGGCATCGTACGGCTGTCGTATTCTGTTCCCGACTCACGATCCGGTCATTGCTGAGACCGCCAAGGAAATCATTCGCACGGCTTACAACGAAGCCGGTCATCCCGATCAGTTCCGCGAGGACGATGTCACTTTCGTCTCACCGTCGCAGTTTGGATACGCTTCCGGTGTTGACGGTATTGTATCGCGTCAAAAACCCGGCGCGATATTTCTTTTCGGCACTTTCGAAGGCGAAGCGCTTATTCTTGCCGAGACCGGCAATATCAACGGCGCGCTGCAAATCGCCGGCACCGATTCGACCATCCAGCTTTCATTCTTTATCGTTGCCTGTGACTACACCCTAATTGGCGAAGAGCTTTACACAGCATCAGCATACCTGACCGATGACCGGCGCGTGCAATCATCAATGTATGCACAAGACCTGATCCGCGCCGTTGTTGTGACGCTGTTGCTCCTGCTACCGATACTCGCCATGTTCGGCGTCAATCTCTACAAGGAGATTTTGTGACCAACCGACTGGCATGGATCGCAACCCTGGTCACAGGCCTGTTTATGGTGGCGCAGTATTTTATCAAGACAGATGCGACGAATGCCGTCTACACGACGCTATTGGATTACTATCAGATCGTTTTTGCGGTGAGCATGATTGTCGGCGGCATCGGATTGCTCAAGCAGCATTCCCTTAAAGTGCAGCGTTCATCGCAGCGGCGTGGTTACAGCCTAATCACCATCGCGGCCATTTTATTTATGGTCATCGCCGCGGTCATCTTCGGTACCGGTGCGACCTCCCCGTATCAATGGGCATTCAACAATCTTCAGGCTCCGATGCAGGCGACTACCTTCTCTTTGCTGGCCTTTTTTGTGGCGTCGGCAGCCTATCGAGGCTTTCGCATCAAATCAGCTCCGGCGTTTGTGCTGGCGTTGGCGGCCGTAATTGTGTTGGTCGGCAAAAGTGGTTTCGGCGAAATGGTCTCGCAGCAGTTGCCGGCTATTGCCGGTTGGGTGCTCAACAATCCGTCCACAGCGGCCAAACGGGGAATTCTGATCGGCGTCGGCATCGGTTCTGTGGCAACCGCTTTGCGAGTAATTCTCGGTATTGAACGGAGTTATCGGTGATGTCAAGACTGTTGAGTACATTCTCAGCCCGCCACCTCGTGTTCCTTGTGGTCTTGCTTGCGGCTACCGTTCCGCTTCTGCTCAACATCCGCCTGACCCATACCGCTTCCGACGAAACCAAACGCTTTTATGCCAACATCGACAGTCTGCCGTCCGGAAGTGTCGTGCTGATGTCATTCGACTTCGAGGCTTCCGCGTTTGCCGAGATAAAGCCGCTGGCTGAAGCCGTTTTACGTCACTGTTTTCGCCAGAATCTCCGGGTTATCGGCCTGTCGCTTTTTGCAGAAGGCACTGCGCTTGGTGAACAGACCTTGTCTCGAATCGCAGGGGAGAAGGGCAAAGTTTACGGAACTGATTACGTCTATCTCGGTTTCCGCCCGCAATACACTTCGGCAATTTTGGCGATAGGGGAGTCGTTGCCGAAAGAATTCCCGACAGACTACTTCGGCGCCGCCACGGCTGCGATGCCGGCGCTTTCGGGTATCACCAACTATGATCAGATCGCAACCGTTATTTCCATCACCGATGGCGGCATGCCAACCTACTGGGTCGATTATGCCGTGACTCGCTACCATGCACGCCTACAAACCGTGTTGACCGCCACGATGGCGACATCGTTCTACCCGTATGTCTCCTCCGGCCAGATACGGGGTCTGATTGCCGGTCTCAAAGGCGCTGCGGAATACGAGCTGTTGCTCAACGAGAGCGGTGGAGGTGGCAGAGGCCTCTTGGCGCAGTCGGTGTCGCAGATCGCGATTCTGGCGATAATCATTGTCGGCAACGTGGTCGGTTATCTGAGCGGGAGGCGCAAATGGCAATAGCCACGCTTGCTGCGGCAATAGTAACCGTCGGTATCTTCTCTTTCCTCTATCGCGACAATCCGTTCTACCGCGCTTGCGAGCATCTCTTGATCGGCCTTTCCGTCGGCTTCTCGCTGGTGTTGCTGTGGAACTCGGTGCTGATTCCGAAACTGCTGTTGCCGCTGTTTGTCGAGGGACGCTTGCTGGCGCTGATACCTTTCGTGCTAAGTCTACTGATGTTGCTACGTCTCAAAAGCTCACTATCATACTTGAGCAAACCGGTCTTAGCATTGGTAATTGGTTCGGGCGCCGGAGTCAGTATTCCGGCCATGTTTGAGGCGCGTGTGTTGCGTCAGATTGCGGCCAGTGTCGAACCATTTGGCGTAGTAGGGGACGGTTCAGTGTCGGCGTTGATGCTGCTGGGGACGTTGATCTCACTGGTTGGCGTTGTCACCGTGATTGTCTACTTCTTTTATACCCGCCCTGACACAAAAGCATTTAACAGCGTCAGCCAGATTGGTGTCTATTTCCTGATGGTCTTTTTCGGTGCGACTTACGGCTACACCGTCACGTCACGGCTAACGCTACTGATCGGCAGGATTGAGTTCTTACTGGGTGATTTTCTACATCTGTTATGACCTGCAAGAAATGCCACATACAGATGAGGGAGGAGAAGCGAACCTTCCACAAACAGCGCAAATGGATTTGCCCGCGCTGTGGCGCTGTGCGCTTCCAACTCACAAAAAAAACCGATAAAAAGTAGTCAAAAAATGATTTGCGCAACTTTAAGGATTCGTTTTAATTCCTTTATGAACAATGGGTTAGTTCGCGTTGGGACTTCCGGGTACTCGTTTGATGACTGGCGAGGAGCTTTCTATCCTGAGAAGATAGAGAAAACGAAGATGCTTGACTACTATGTCGGTCACTTTGACACCGTAGAAATCAACTCGACCTACTACGGCGTCCCGCATCCGCGTGTGTTCGAGGCGATGGCCAAGAAAACCCCCGAGGGATTCGACTTTATGGTGAAGGCTCATCAGTCACTAACCCATAAACGTGACCAGCTTGAACAGGAAACGCCCAAGTATCTTGAGGCGATCAAACCACTAGTCGAATCGGGCAAATTCAAGGGGGTTCTGGCGCAATTTCCCTGGTCTTTTCAGCGTGTGCCAGCTCATCTTGATTATCTCAGGAAATGTCGTCAAGCTCTAGATAACCTGCCGTTATTCATTGAGTTCCGCCACTCCAGTTGGATTGAGCAGGATACGTTTGATTTACTAAAATCGCTGGAGATAGGGTACGTCTCTGTCGATGAACCTCAATTAGAGAAGATGATCGAGCCGCTGGCTGTAGCTACGAAGGCCGTCGGCTATGTCCGCTTTCACGGCCGGAATTCTAAAGATTGGTATAGCGGCAGCGGATCGGATAGGTATAACTACTCATATAGCAGGGATGAACTGACCGAATGGGCGGAAAAAATCAGACGGTTGAAGAAAGACACGGAAGTCATTTACTTGTTCTTCAACAATTGCCACCTCGGTCAGGCAGTGTTTAATGCGAAGCAGATGATGGAGATGCTGGATGTACAACGGAACTAAACGAATCGGATTTGTTTCACTCTCGGTTATTCTTGCGATGACAATATTCTGGCCAACTCCGGCCACACAGACAATAACCAAGGAATACTACGGCCCGCCGGCGCCAATCTTTCATACGCTGAATGTCACGCCTCCCAAGCTCTTGTGTGAAGCGGCCTTCCTGCAGGACAACAGCACTTCGGAGAAGCTCTACGGCAAGGACGAGTACAATGTTCGTCCGATTGCCAGCATCACTAAGTTGATCACGGCGTTGACGTTTCTCGATTTCAAAGTCGATTGGGATAAGACTATCGAGATGGATACTTCCGACGCCAACAACTCCTCGCGCTCGCCACTTAGGGCGGGGGACATCTACCGCGTCCGCGACCTGTTCTATTGCAGTCTGATGTCTTCCGATAACCGCGCCACCCGCGCACTCGCCAGATCGACCGGCGTCTCCACCGACAGTTTCATCGTAATGATGAATCGGAAGGTTGACAACCTGGCGCTGTTTAGCATCAAGGTTGACGAAGTGACCGGTCTGTCAGAGAACAACGTTGCCAGCGCCTATGACATCGCTCGACTCGTCAATATCGCCTCCACCAACGAGACAATCCAAGCGACGCTGTGTACCAAAGAATACTCCTTTCTCTCGGAGAAACGAAAACGTCTGGTCACACTTGGCAATACTAACCGTATGCTGTCAAGTTCTTGGCGCATTGAAGGCGGCAAGACCGGCTATATTGGTGAATCAGGTTACTGCTTTGCGGTGCGAGTGGCTGATGACAAAGGTCACGACCTGACCGGTGTCGTGCTGGGTGCACATTCCAACAGTCGCCGCTTCAAAGAAGTGACCAAGCTATTCCAGTGGGCGTTCGCGGCTCTCGACAAGGTGCAGGCAAGTACAATCGGGAAATTGTGATCTCCGCGAATATCGGTTGACATCCCCGCTTGAAGGCCTAAATTGTTCGACCTTGTTGCTGGCGCCCTAGCTCAGTTGGTAGAGCAGCAGACTGAAAATCTGCGTGTCCCCAGTTCAATTCTGGGGGGCGCCACATTTACATGGTAGCGCACTCGGGCATCCGGGTGCCCCACCGCTTGCGGTGGGTCTTGAGATAGACTTTGCGCCACCCTAGCTCAGTTGGTAGAGCAGCTGATTCGTAATCAGCAGGTCGTCGGTTCGACTCCGATGGGTGGCTTTCTTTTTCTTCGGTAGGGCGTTGAGTCGCCGGCTTCGTATACTAAAAACCGGTTGGTGCGCCAATACCTTTTCGAGTCTTCTATGCAGTCCGAGCAAACTATCTCTGTTCCTTGGCACTCATTTTGCATATCTTGTTCGCGACAGGACAGCTCAAAACGTCAAGTTGAGTGACATCGTGAGTGGCTTTCGAGCATTTTCGTCCAGTGTTGCAGGAATCTGTATCTTGTTCGCTCTCTTGGGTTGCGATGGAGATACGGGTCTGAGTGGTCGCCAGGGAGATAAGGGCCAGAAGGGGGACGATGGCATCGACTCCGAGAGAATGTTGCCACCGGCGCCGCGATACTTGTCGCTCGGTATCGTCAATGGCAGCATTCATGCAGTGGCAACAACCAAGCCGCTTTACGTCACCTTCGATACCACCGTGCATGCCAATAGCGACACCATCGTGGCCAATCGGTTAAGTCTTCCTCCACTTCTAGACGGCATCGACGGCGGTATTGCTGAATGGGGTGCTCACAAGTCGGTGCTGCGCTTGAGTCCCCAACTTCTAAACTCTTCTGACGGCCAAATTCCTGATTCCCACATTTACAAAGTCTCCTGTCGAGTCGGATTTGATGATGAATACCTCTACATGTTTCTGCAGTGGAAAGAGATGACCATTATTCGTGACCCGCAGAACGGGACTGCAATACCAATCGTTGCCGCCGGTGAGAGCAAGGAAGAAAACACTCTCTTCCTCGACATCTCCCACCCGGAGGTGACCATACACACGGAGAATGGGACGACCCAAATCGACACGATCTTCACAAACCTCCGCGTCCGTTATATAGTCACCTTGGATAGCGTCTGTTACCCACCACCGCCATTGCCTCCGATCATCTGTGACTACGAGTACGACACGACATATGAGACACTGTTGGTTTGGAAGACCGTCAACGGTGGAGAAGACAAAGCCGCTATCTGTTGGAGCATGCAAGAGTCAGGGACGTTTAGCGAGCTCCCCGGGTGTGTGTTCGCCTCTGACTCCATTACGCTGGACAATGCAGCCGCGAATGAACTTTTCGACCTCTGGCGTTGGGGCGCAGGTACCAGCGAACCTGTTACCGTTGCAGATGATTGGTCGATTCGATCTGGGAGAGTTGCACCGGATGACGGCCAAGCTCCCTTCGTTTCGAACCGGATGCCGTCGGACTCCATTCCACGATTTATGAACCGCCTTGATCCGAACTACATTACCAGTGACAATCCATGGGCTTCCATCTATCCTTTGTGGTATTATGATGCTGTTTCCTACGCTCCTCGGGGATGGACGGAATACGCTATCGTGTATGTACCTGGAATCATCGCGGCAATACCGTCATGCAGTCGCGCCGATGTGACGGCCCGCGGCTTGTTTGCCGAGGACTGCTGGACGGTAGAGTTCAAACGTGCGCGCAAGACAGGGAACGGTGATGATTTGCAGTTCTGAGATAGGAGTCTCGGGTTTGTCAAACCGATCTGACGAGTGCACTATGCAGCTCGCGAAAACGAAATCTGCCGACAATAGTTGCGCTTGCCGCGCGAGTTTTCGCGCCGGGTCGCTCTTTCAGAATAAGCGGTCTCGGATTAACGGAATGGTGGTCAGTCTCCCATCAATCACAACGACTTCACTAATCCTCCTATGCTCAATCTGGCTCCTTGCCGGATCGATTTGCGCACAATCAATGGCAATTCCCTCCGCAGATTCTGCGCCGAAACGCCTGATCGTAAAGCTTAAAAGTGTCACACCAACGCAGCTTTTCAAGTTTTCTGCGGGAATGGCCGTAACAAAAAACGAGCTTGACCGAGTCAACGCCGAATTCGGCGTTATCCGGTCTCAACCCTTTCTTCCGCAAGCGGCGGATCGCTCGACTTCTTTTGGGGAAGTGCATATTCTTACATTCGACGAGAAAGCAGATATCGCGAGCATCCAGAGTCGCTACCAGAAGCTCAGCTTTGTCGAGTACGCCGAACCCGACTACCAAATGCAGTTGTTCACTTCCCCAAACGATCCACTCTACTCAAAGCAATGGAACTTGCACAACGTTGGTCAAAGCTACTGGAAGGTTCTTCGTCGCCAGGGGGATTACAACGACGTGCTCGTTGCTGATTCCGGAGTTGCAGGAGCCGACATTGCCGCCGATGCAGTGTTTACTAATCCACCGGCCCGGACGGGAGCTATCATCGCCATCATTGACACCGGCATCGATTTCAGACACCCGGATCTTCTTGGTCAGATCTGGACCAATACTCAGGAGATCCCCGGAAATGGCCTCGATGACGACCGTAATGGCTACGTCGACGATACTCAGGGATGGGATTTTTCGGCGAATGACACAACCTTGATACCGGTCTTGGAGGATAACGATCCAACCGATCACTACGGTCACGGCACTCACGTTGCCGGCATCATAGTTGCCACCGCCGAAAACAGCGTAGGCATAGCCGGCATCGCTTCGCATTGCCGCATCATGCCTCTAAAGATCTACCCGATGATGCTTGCCTCTATGGCGGCGCGTGCCATCATGTACTCCGCTGACAACGGCGCTGATGTGATCAGCATGAGTTGGGGTGCGCCCTATTCCTCAAAGCTGATCGAAGATGCTCTCAGCTACGCCCGCGCCAAAGGGGCTGTCCTCTGCGCCGCCAGCGGCAACAGCGGAATTCAAGAGGCGTTCTATCCGGCAGCATTGCCCCTGACAATAGCTGTCGGCGCAACCGACAGTCGCGATCATGTTACCACATTCTCCAGCTACGGGCCTCACATCGATGTTGTCGCCCCCGGAGAGTCAATCCTGTCTCTTCGCGCCCTAACCACCGACATGTATGCCTTGCCGCCGAGCAATGAACCGGACGTCCACATTATCGACGACGAGTACTACGAAGCATCGGGTACCAGTATGGCCTGTCCCATGGTGGCGGCCATCGCCGGTTATCTCAAGTCAGTCTCTCCGGGAATTACCCCTTCGTATGCCCAGGAGATTATTCAGCTTTCCGCCAAAGACCTCAGCGACCCCCATGGCGATGGCGGCAACTATCCCGGTCGCGATATCTACAGCGGCTTCGGTCGCGTCAACCTTCAACAGGCGCTGGCGCTGGTGCCTGCGCGGCGAGCTTCCATCGAATCTCCCGGTAGGGGTCAGTTGCTTAATGGCATTGTCAACATCACTGGCATTGCTGATGGTGCTGGTTTTGGCGGCTACACTTTGGAGTACGGCGCCGGAGCCAACCCGGAACAATGGCATGAGCTCGCCGTTTCAGCAACACCTGTGACCCATGCTCTGCTGGCAGTGTGGAACACCGACGCCCTGGATGGCACCTTCTCCTTGCGGCTGCGGGTCGGTGACGTCAACGAGTCACGAATTGTTGTCTATGTTGCCAATCACGATTTTGCAAACATACTCTCCCCGGCAACCGGGGATACGTTAACCGGTTCGATCGCCATCGTCGGTAGCGCTTCATCTCCGGACTTCCTCTTCGCCACTCTGGAGTCTGGACTGGGCACTGCGCCAACGAGCTGGGGATTGCTGGATACTCTAATTGCGCCTGTTTATCAGGGGCTCTTGTTTAACTGGAACGTCAGCGCACTGACTGAAGGCAACCGCGTGCTCCGCTTGACAGTCCACACGCCTCGTGGTGTGATACCATACAGCGTCAATCTGTATGTGCGTTCACCCTTCTCCGGACGCAACGGCTGGCGCACGCACGTAGGCGACGTGACGACGATCGTGCCCAACTATGGCGACTTCGATGGTGACGGCCGCAATGAGATTGTCGTCGGCACTTCGGAGGGAATCAAGTTTTACGATACTAATGGCAACCTCAAGACGGACGGAATGCCCGAATTACCCGATTGGAATTTCCGCACCCCAATTGCAGTCGGAAATCTCGATGGTGATAGCATCGACGATTTTGTTGCTGTCAGCGAGGAGCCGCCGACGTTGTTTATAGCAAGATCGAACCAGCCGTTGAAGGCGGTCAGCCTTCCTTCTGCACCCGGCGTGGAGAAGTTCGACTACAATACGGAAATATACCTCCCGGTAGTGTTTCTCATGGACATCAACGGCGATGGCAAGGATGAGATACACTTTTTGTCCGTTCGCCGGGATTATTCGAAGGAGTATCGCATCTATTATTCCGATGGCAAACCCTGGCCGGGTTTGGACAAGTATGAATACGTTCTCTCGTGTCAACCTGCCGATCTGGACGGCGACCATGTCGCCGAGATCTATTGCCTGACCGCCGACTCGCTCCGAAGATACGACCTGGCAGGCAGAAAAATATCATCCGTTTGCCTCAACCTCGCCACACCGTTTTTTCTGCGAGGAATGTCCGCCGTCGATGTTGATGATGATGGCAAACACGAACTACTCATCTTCGGCTGCTATCCATGGTCTGCAGATATCAGCAACTACTGGCTGTTTGCTTTTGGAGAGAATCTCTCTATCAAAAATGGCTGGCCGCGCGAAATACCCATCAATAGGTATTTGGAGCCCGGTATGCCGGTCTTCGGCGATCTGGATGGCGATTCTCTGACCGAATACGTAACTACCTGCTACGATATGGATTTCGGCTACGTGTACGCCTGGCGACACAATGGACTGCCATACTCTGGCGATAGTGCGGCCAATGGATATTTCGCGGCCGCTCCGGAACCGAGTATGCTCAACATGCCGATCCTGGCGGAACTTGATGCCACCGACGGCGCCGAGGTTATCAGTTGCGCGTTGCCGAATAGTCTGAGCGTCTCTCCAAGAGAGAGCATTGTTGCCTGGAACAAGATGGCACAGCTACTCCCCGGTTGGCCGCTGGCCGTTGCCACCAGTCTGAATATATGGCCATTCTATACCAACACACCTGTCGTGGGCGATATCAATCAGGATGGCAACATCGACATGATGATGACGACGGCGCTGGGCGATCTAGTCTTCATCAATTTCCCCGATCGTCCTCTTCGTGCCGACAAATCCCCATGCCCAATGTGGCGCTACAATCGGCGTCTCAATAACATCGCGCCACTGTCAGCCGGCTCTGCAACTGATGTTGTCGATGATCCGGGGCAGGGGACAGTGCCGGAAGTATTCGCTCTCGCGCAAAACTACCCAAACCCCTTCAACAACTCGACAATCATCAGCTTCTCGCTAGCTCGGTCGTCAAATGTCAGAATCGAAATCGTTAACATTCTCGGACAGATCGTCAAGTCATTCGATCTCGGATTGAAATCAGCGGCGATTCACACACTCGAATGGAACGGCGAAGACAACCGAGGAAAGGAAGTGGTCTCCGGAGTCTACTTCTGTCGCATCACCGCCGGAGACAAGGTTGCCGTTCGGAAGATGGTTCTGCTGAAATAGAAATAACACAGCGCGAATGATAAGGCGTCGTCCAAGGTTGGCTTGACTCTATGAATTCAGTCCAGATTCTCGCATTTCTCGGCGACGAAGATCATTTCCGGCGAATTGTCAGCAAGCGGAGACTTGTCGAAATTGCCAAATAAATCAATCACCCTGAATCCGCAACGAGCAAGAAGATGCTCCATTTCATATCGAAAGATGTATCGGAATGGAAATGCCTGGACAATCCGCTCGGTTGTGCCATCCAAGTTCGTCAAGTAGTAGATTAGCTCGACATCATTTACTTGATCTGCCGGATGAAGAGCCGCCAGTCGACTAGCCCGCCGTAGTCGCCTGCCGTCTGGCAATTCATATTCGGCAAAGTCCTCTGATTCCTCTGTCGCACGAGGATTGTTGATCTTCTTCAAATCGACCTGGAAAACATCAAGAATCAACTGGCCTCTTGTTGACAGGTGTCGATTGATGCGTCTCAGACATGTCAATTGATCATCAACAGCAATTACGTGCTGAAACGCACGAAACGGGACGATTGCCAAATGGAATAACTCAGCAAGGTCGAAGTTTGTCATGTCACCATGGACGAGTCGGACGCGGCTTTGAACGGAATGTGATTTCCGCTGGAGCTTCTGCTGACATTGTGCCAACATGTGCGGGGAGACGTCGAGTCCCGTGACCCGACATCCAGCTTCGGCGGCGGGAAGCAGTATCCTACCGGTGCCGCATCCAAGCTCAAGAATCGATCCACCTGCTGCTACACAACACTGAAGATAGAAATCAATATCAGTTCGCTTGGCGTAACCCGGAACTAGATCGTACAACTCTGCCATGATCGGTTGATCATCATAACCTCCGTGCTTATTCATGTGGGGAATCCCTCATCTTATGATATTTCGGTTCATAATGACTCACGGTTTGTCACCGCTAACTAAGAAGCTCCATCAGTCTCTTTGCGACGAATAGGCGATGTTGAAGCCATTTTCACCAACGATTGCCTTATTGCAGAATACCGGCAATCTATGCAATAAGAATTAGTCTTGTTGAATCCGAGTGCAACAGGAAACTCAAAGAGATCCTTGCTAGAAGTTCATGAAATTACCTCCCTCAGATACCCGTACGAAATCGCCGAATACTCCCGAAGAGAGGCAATGCGCGGACAGGAACGGACCGTTTTGGGCAGTCCGAGACGTAATTGCCTCGAAAAAGACCGACGCCGATAGGTCAACAAAATGAGGTAAATCACGCTATCGCCCAATAAATACGCGGTTCCCAGAGCGGTTGAGCCCCCCGAAACTTTTTCCGGAAATTATTACAATTTCTCTTGACAGCCGGAAGTCGCTACGTATATTGTTTGCCCGCTGATAAGGGGCAGGTTCTTTGAATCAGCGCTGAAACTGACTTCGGTCAGCTTTTTTATCGCTCTCATGGGGAGCGTAATGATCTTTGACAAGAAAATAGTGTGCAATACGAAAGCTTGAGATACGGGCAAAGTTGTTTATGATTCATAGGCGACTCTGTCAAAACCAAATTTTAAGCCGATTCGAACGACGTGATCCTGAGCTAGTCGAAGGGTTCGCCCTGAGTCTATCGAAGGGATCACGGGACTTCTAATTATAGAGCTATTTCAGATTTTCTTCGGAGAGTTTGATCCTGGCTCAGAACGAACGCTGGCGGCGTGCTTCATACATGCAAGTCGAACGAGAAAGTTCGGGGAAACCTGAGCAAGTACAGTGGCGAACGGGTGCGTAACACGTGAGAAACATACCTCTATGTTGGGGATAAGCTTGCGAAAGCGGGTCTAATACCGGATGTGATCACCGAGGGACATCCCTTGGTGATTAAAGGTGGTTGAGTCTATGCCACCGCATAGAGATTGTCTCGCGGCCCATTAGCTAGATG
>CAIVAP010000094.1 GCA_903903945.1 uncultured bacterium
ATGTCCTTATAAAAGAGCTCGGATCGAAGCGCCTGGAAATCTCGTTCTTCGAACTCGATAGACTCAAGAAGCAGTTTGGCATTTCGATGCAAGCCATCATGTACCGGGCACGACAGGAAGGGATTATCTCCGAGTATGTCCACGAGTCCTTCAGCCGTGAGATAAGCGCCAAGAAGTGGAGGAGACAGGAGCCTAACCGGTATCCGATCGATGAGCATCCGCTTCGCTTCGAACAGCTCCTCCACAGGGCAATCTCTGAGGAGCTGATATCGGTATCCAAGGCAGCATACCTTGCCAACACGTCGATAGAAGATATCCGCCGTCAGAGGGTCCTGAAAGATGACATTCCTCATCCATGACGCGAATGTCCTCATCGACTTGATCAGTATTGATCTCCTCGACCTTGCCCTCGGCTTGCCATTCCGCATGGCGACGACAGATTTGGTTCGCCGGGAAATCGAAGACCCTGGCCAAGCTCGCTCGCTCGCATCCTGCATCGAAAGGGGAAGGCTAGTACTTTGTAACAATTAAAGATATAACATAATTTCAATATAGGGTATACTCTTTATCAAGAGGGAATGCCATGCCAGTAATCAAATACCGAGTGGTTCTGACCGATGTGGAGAGAAAGAAACTCATCACGACCACCTCGAAGGGTTCATCTACTGCCAAACTGATCATGCATGCACAAGTTCTGCTGTTCGCTGATGAACGCAGTAGCAGGAAACTCAGTGAAAAGGAAATAGCCAGTCGTCTGTCGGTTCACTTCCAAACGGTCCATAGTATTCGTAAGACGTATGCCCTTTTAGGGTTGGATGTTGCTCTGGGAAGGAAGAAACGATCGACTCCTCCGGTTACTCCCAAGATTACCGGGGATGTTGAAGCCAAGATTATTGCCCTAAGTTGCAGTTCCCCACCAGAAGGCAGAAGTCGGTGGACATTACGACTTCTGGCCGACAAAGTTGTTGAACTTCGGATCGTCGAGAGCATTTCCCATGAAACCATTCATAGAACGTTAAAAAAAACGAATTGAAACCGCATCTGCGTACATGCTGGGTCATCCCTCCCCACCAGAACGCAGCATTCGTCGCTTGCATGGAGGATGTGCTGGAAGTATATCAGCAACCCTATGATCCTGATTTTCCTGTCGTTTGCATGGATGAGAAACCCTATCAGCTTCTTGGCGAGACGCGAGAGCCAATTCCCATGAAGAAGGGAACCAACGCCCGACAGGACGGCGAATATATTCGGAATGGGACCTGCTGCATCTTTTTGTTCACGGAAGCCCTTACTGGCTGGCGACATGCCGATCCACGGGAACACAGAACCAAAGTCGATTGGGCGAATCAGATCCGACATCTCCTTGAAGTTGAGTATTCCGAATGCAAGAAGGTACTGCTGGTAATGGACAATCTGAATACTCATTCAATGTCATCGCTGTATGAGGCGTTTTCTCCTGAGGTCGCGCGGAACCTGGCCAGGCGGCTTGAAATTCACTTCACCCCCAAGCATGGAAGCTGGCTGAATATTGCAGAAATTGAATTGAGCGCGGTGAGCAAACAGTGCCTTGATCGAAGGATCGATACCCTTGATTCGTTGGCAACGGAACTTTTAGCCTGGGAAACCAATCGCAACACGAGGCAGAAAGGCGTCGACTGGCAGTTCACTACACAAGATGCTCGGATAAAACTCAAGAGACTTTACCCACAGATTAAGATGTGACAGAGTACTAGTTCAAAAGTTTTATCTGCATAGACGGATTAGGGATCTAGGATTCAGATGGGGTAACCTCAGTAGCTATATGTCTGTGTATGGCGCAATATTTGGAATATTTATCGTTAACTATTTGATTACGTATCTTTTTGTACAAAAACCTGATTTATCTTTACAATCATTCGTTGATTTGATTGCACCGGGTGAAAAACTGCCCATAAGCGCTGGCTTAATGATATTTCTATTTGC
>CAIVAP010000095.1 GCA_903903945.1 uncultured bacterium
AAATAGTGTCCGTGGCGGGACCGCCGCTGTCGGCAATCTCGACGCAATCTATTGCACAATAATGGCCTCGGCAATGTAAGGGATCGGCGCTTTTGTAGATACGGATCAGGTCGTACCATCCACGCCAAGGCCATCAGAATTGTAGTGCCATTGTAGATAAATCACGGTCCCCCCCAGTTAGTGAGAGCATGAAAATCACTCGACTGGAGGAATCGTGGAAAAACTGATAGGCGCGTTATCAATAACCACCGCCGGCGATACGGCGGAAGACAAACAGCAACTGGTCGACGAAATCAACCGCGTGGCGCAACCACCACAGCCGGTGACGGTTGATACCGTTCATATCGGTCTGCTGCACGCGGCATCTAATGAAATCAATCTTCAAGGGGGCTGTTTCGAAGCCGCCGAGTTGACGTTGTTGTCAGAGCTTATCGTCGATGCGCCGGTAATGGTAGGGCATCAGAAGCAGGAACTACCGATCGGGCGCGTGTTCAAAGCGGAAGTCATCCACCGCAATGGTGTCCCGTGGTTACAGGCTTTCTTCTACTGGCACCGCGATCAACGGGATGCTGACGCGCTTAAGGCCGGTATCGACGCTGGAATCTACAAGGAATGTTCCCTCGGGTTTCTTTACGGTAAGCCGGAGTGCTGCATCTGTCGCGAAGACATGCGGCACTGCCGGCACCGTCCCAACGAAGTTGTGCGGCTGGGTGGTCGGGATGTGCGGGCGTTCTACTACTACAAACAGATCGAGAAAGTGCTGGAGGTGTCGCTTGTCTATCGCGGCGCCGTATCGGGCACACGTGTCAGCACGCTCGCCATCAACGCCGACAAATCCGCAAGCGGCGATCCCTTCTGGCGTTCACGCGCTGAAGTTGCTTTCGATCTCGCGCAAATCAAGACATCGCTGGCTGACGTGCTGATTGAACCCCTGTATCACGGCATCTGGCTCGATATCATATTTGACAGTGGCAAGCTTTCGGCAACCACGCCTGACGGCACGATTTATCACCACCCGATCCTCGACGAACTTTCCCATTGCACCGATGCTACCGATTTCCGGGTAGTGGCACAATATTGCCAAGGGTAGGCGCGCGTTTCTGGGGCTGTTTTCGGTAACCCAGACGCAGCGGGACTCCTGTCAGTTCTATACGATCTTCACCCGTACGGTTGCCTGGGCGGCACGCGATACGCTGAATCAATTTGTTACGCATAATGCCTGTTTCAGCAAGTGGATTGAGATCGAAGACGCCTTTGCGGAAAACTCTTCCGGTACTGATTCACTCGAGAGCTACGGCGGTTGGTCTGATCTTTATACAGGATTCGACTTTGATCCGAAAGTGACGTTTATGAAGATCAATAATAATGCTATGCAACGCAAGTTATGGCAACTGTCGTCGGTTGTGGAGCAGTTCAAAGTGCGCATGAAAGTCAAGCAAGTTGCTAACGACGCTGGGGATTCTTTGTGGGAGTCGACCAACGGAATCAAGTTACTGAAGCAGCTTTGGAAGTGCGGTCGCGCGACAGGTCAGACCAACACCGATTATGTTTGCTGGACCTATCGCTACAAGCAAAGCCCCGATAGCTACCGATGGAAC
>CAIVAP010000096.1 GCA_903903945.1 uncultured bacterium
AGGGGCGGGCAATCTATACGATGCAATTTGCCGAATATGCGCCAGTTCCGGAATCGCTTGCCAAGAAGATGGAATATACTTAGATTAGAAGCTTATGATTTTTACATATCTGGAGGATAACAGATAGGATGGCGAAGGAGAAATTCAAACGGACAAAGCCGCACGTGAATGTGGGTACGATTGGGCATGTGGATCATGGGAAGACGACGTTGACGGCTGCGATGACGATGGTATTGAACCGAGGCGGGATGGCTTCGGTGCGGACGTTTGATTCGATTGACAACGCTCCGGAGGAGCGTGAACGTGGAATCACGATTGCGACAGCGCACGTGGAATACGAGACGAAGAACCGTCACTATGCCCATGTCGATTGCCCGGGTCACGCGGATTATGTAAAGAACATGATCACGGGCGCGGCGCAGATGGACGGAGCGATAGTGGTGGTGAGCGCTTCGGACGGCCCGATGCCACAGACTCGCGAGCATATCTTGTTAGCCCGTCAGGTGGGCGTTCCGTATATCGTGGTGTATATGAACAAAGTAGACATGGTTGACGATCCGGAGCTTCTGGACTTAGTAGAGTTGGAAGTACGTGATTTGTTGACGAAGTATAAATTTCCGGGGGATGAGATTCCGGTGATCCGGGGGAGCGCTTTGCAGGCGATGACGAAGGGGGCAGATCCGAATGTCCCGGCAGATGATCCGGCCTTCAAATCGATTTATGAGTTGGTGAACGCACTGGACACCTACATTCCGATGCCACAGCGCCAGATTGACAAGCCGTTTTTGATGCCGATCGAAGATATCTTTTCGATTACGGGTCGCGGCACGGTAGCGACGGGAAGAGTGGAACGTGGAACGGTGAAGGTTGGTGATTCGGTGGAACGTGTTGGCATCACGGACACGAAGACAGTGGTGGTGACGGGTGTTGAGATGTTCCGCAAGTTGATGGATAGAGCCGAAGCGGGGGACAATATTGGTTTGCTGCTTCGTGGAATGGATAAAGACGAGGTGGAGCGTGGGATGGTATTGGCGGCTCCGAAGAGTATCACGCCGCATACGAAGTTTAAGGCGGAAGTGTACATTCTGACGAAGGAAGAGGGTGGTCGTCACACACCGTTCTTTAACGGCTATCGCCCGCAGTTTTACTTCAGGACGACGGATGTTACGGGCAATGTGAAGCTTCCGGAAGGTGTTGAGATGGTGATGCCGGGAGACAACGTGGCGATAGAAGTTGAGTTGTTGCAGCCGATCGCGATGGAGAAAGAATTGCGTTTCGCCATTCGTGAGGGTGGTCGTACCGTCGGTGCGGGCGTCATTTCGGAAATCATTGAGTGAGGATGAGGCTCTATTTGCTTGGCCGCGCGTTGAAATCGGATCGAAGCATGGTTGTTGGAAGTAGCACTATCGATAGACACTTTGGAGGCGTTGCCAGGATCGAAGGAAACCGGATAGGCCAGTAGTTCAATGGTAGAGCGCCGGTCTCCAAAACCGGATGTTGGGGGTTCAAGTCCCTCCTGGCCTGCCATATATGAGAAGTGTAGA
>CAIVAP010000097.1 GCA_903903945.1 uncultured bacterium
CAAATCAAGAACCTCTCTCTTTGCCGGGGCGAATTTATTCACGATGTCGGAATGCTTTCGCTTGAGACGCCGGAGGAGAGAAAACCCCTATTTTGATTGGGATAAGAGCTTATCCCTTGGAACTAAATTGGAGACTTTTCATGACTACGAAAGACTTGATTGAAAGCGCTGGACTCACACCCTTAACCCAGTTTGAACCTCGGGAAGTCGATGGTGTGATCGTCTCGGACATGCTCAGCGACGTAATGGCCGGCGCCAAGTCGGGGAATTTGTGGATAACCGTCCAGACGCACAAGAACATCGTTCCTGCCGCTAATTTGGTTGACGCCTCGGCGATTGTTATCACTGGTGGCAAGAAGGTGCCCCAAGACACGTTGGATCTCGCGAACCAACACAGTATAGCTATTCTGTGGACCGCGCTTTCATCGTTCGAGCTTGTGGGTAGACTTTATGCGTTGGGTCTGGTGACGAAGTAGTGCATAACGTGTCCACGGACCGTGCCGAAGCATTAGAGCGCGGACAGGAGTTTCTTTATCCTGCAACCTACTTGGAGTTGAAGCACAAATAGTGAGAATCGGAATGGTCAAAGAAGCTCTGGAAGCTACCGTCATCGAAGGAAACGGTTGGCTTGATTCCGAAGTTGAGTACATTTACGCCTCCGATCTCATGAGCGACGTTTTGGCTTTCGGCAAACCCAATTCGATTCTGTTGACCGGCCTGGCATCTCAGCAGGCAATCGTGTCCGCTCATATGGCGGAATTCAAAGGCGTTGTGCTCGTGCGTGGGAAGAAGCCAAGAGACGGTTCCGGTGTGTTTGCAAGGGACCATCATCTTGTGTTGCTGTCAACAGAATTGGACATGTACGACGCCTGCATCAGGGTTGAAGAAGAGAAGAGGGGGATTAAACTCGATTCGGGAACCGCTTCGCCGGCCCCAAAGGTGAACGAAATACTGCTGAACAACGAGTTTTCGATCGAGGGCAGTGATTTTGCCAGGGCCGGAATGGCATCCACCGAAGTGAAATCTGTTCTCAAAAAGATAGGAATTGACCCCAAGATCGTCAGACGAGTCGCCATCTCCACTTACGAAGGGGAGATGAATGTCGTGATGCATGCGATTCGGGCCAAGGTTCTCCTCGCCGTAACCCCTCAACTGATAGAAGTCGTGATTCATGATGAGGGAAAGGGAATCCCAGACATCGAGATGGCTATGCAGGAAGGGTTTACTACTTCTACTGAAGAGCAACGCGCGATGGGATTCGGCTCGGGCATGGGATTACCAAACATAAGGCGAAACACTGACGAGCTTAAGGTTAATAGCGTGGTCGGGAAGGGAACGACTTTGCAGATGCGATTCTTTATCTAACGTACTTCTCACTCTGACGGGAGAAACATTCGCTTGGCGACATACTATCACGCGCACAGGGTAGACCCGGAAAAGTGTCGAGGACACATGGCTTGCATGCGGCATTGCCCCACGCAGGCCATCCGAGTGAGAAACGGTAAGGCGACAATATTCGAGGACCTTTGTGTTGACTGCGGCAAATGTTTGTCTGTCTGTCCCACCGGCGCCATTCAACTGATCGTCGACCCGGTCGCAAAGATAACTCAGTTTAAGTACAAAGTCGTGGTTCCCGCACCGGCACTCTACTCGCAGTTTGACTCGAGTATTCACCCTTATGTCATCCATCTGGCCCTAAAGAGCCTCGGATTTGACGAGGTCGTCGATGTTGCGACTTCGTCGTTAGCGCTCGGCAACGCCCTGTTCGAATACATAAAGGGATATCGAGGGCGTCTGCCGCTCATCTCATCCTATTGCCCCTCCGTAGTCAGGCTCATCCAGGTCAAATATCCGGACTTAGTCGAGCTGATTGTACCGATGGACGTGCCACGGGAGATGACGGCGCGGGAAATCAGGCGGAGCTACCCCGGCAAGCTGGGGTTGAAGCCAGAGGACATTGGCATATTCTACATTGCCAACTGTCCTGCGAAAATTGTTTCTATCAGGCAGCCGGCCGAAAAGGAAGAGTCCTGGTTTGACGATGCGTTTTCTATTAAGGACACGTACTCTGTACTTCTCCCGCATGTTATCACTATCAAAGAGGAATTTGACGAAAGAGTGGTTCCCGAGGACTTCGCTTTTAGTAGCGGCTGGGTTGCCACCGGTAGCATTATCCGATCCGTAAAAGCGGAAAACTGGTTGGCAGTCTCCGGGTTGGATCATGTCGTGCAGATACTTGACGATATCGAGAACTCACGCCTGCGGAATGTCGCATTTGTGGAGGCACTGGCACACATGTTTGGTTGTATCGGCGGGCCACTAAATGTTGAGAACCCCTATGTTGCGCAGTCTAACAGCACCAAGCAGAGACATAAATACGAGAGGCATACTCAGAGAGAACATGAGGACGTAGAACGGAAGCTCAAGGAGGGATACTATTCTTTGGAGCACCCGATTCTGCCTCGTCCCACGGAATACTTCGATACCGACTTGCAGACGTCCATCAAGAGAATGAAAGAACGAGAAAGAGTGTATCAGAGACTTCATCAGATAGACTGCGGTTGCTGCGGCTCACCCACCTGCAAGGCCTTCGCCGAGGATTTCGTCAGAGGACAGGTGAAACTTACCGATTGCATCTTCCTTTCCCAGCGCGGCGAGGGCGAATAGCGACCGGTCAGACAGACCCCAACCATTCCCTGGGAGAAAATGATTAGATGAGCGACAATACGTACAATGACATATTCTCAGCCTTCAGAGGCGACGAAGGCGATCTGATCGCGATACTGCTGAGGATACAGGAAAAATTCGGTTACATTTCAGAAGACGCTGTCAAACACACCGCCCAGTTTTTGCGCCTTTCGGAGAATCAGATTTACGGTGTGGCTTCTTTCTACTCCAAGTTCCGTTTTACCGAACCCGGCACAACATCTATCAAGGTCTGTATGGGAACCGCCTGCCATGTGCATGGTGGTAAGTTCTTGGCTGATGCCGTCAGTTGGAAGCTTGGCGTATCCATCGGACAGGTAACAGGAGATCGTCGTTTCGATTTCCAGAGAGTGAACTGTTTGGGCTGCTGTGCCCTTGCCCCAGTCGTCAAAATCAATGACCGCGTTCATGCTCGCATGATGGTGACCGGTTTGGAGGAGATACTCAGTCGCCGTGAATGATCTAATGACAAGAAGACAAGTGGCTCGCGACAAGTGGGATTCACTGAAGGAAAGCCGGGTTCCAGTCATTCATATCGGTACCGCCACCTGTGGTACCGCCGCCGGCGCCTTGGATGTGCTGGAATCAGTGCGAAGAACCCTAAGTGAAAATCGGCTTGAAGCAACCCTGGTTCAGGTTGGTTGCATCGGTCCATGCTATCTTGAACCGCTGATGGATATCACTATGCCGGGATCCCCGCGAGTGAGCTATGCCAATGTGACACCGCAGATGGCCAGAAGCATCATCGAACGCTATTTGATCAAAGGCGATCCGTCGCTTGAATTGGCGGTAGGACACTTCGGCAGCAACGGCAACGGAGATTTTGATGGACTGCCAAAATTCTTTGAGATGCCGATGCTAAAGCCTCAAGTCCGAGTGGTGTTGCGAAACTGCGGATTTATAGACCCCGAAGATATCGACCACTATCTGGCCAACGACGGATATGTCGGACTTGCCGGCGCGCTGGAAAAACGTCCCGAAGATGTCATCGCCGAAGTGAAGGAGGCCGGACTGCGAGGCAGGGGTGGAGCTGGATTCCCCACGTACAGGAAATGGGAAATCTGCAGGAGTGTCCCCGGTACCACCAAGTACATGATTTGCAACTGTTCCGAGGGTGATCCCGGGGCATTTATGAACAGATCTCTGATCGAAAGTGACCCACACTGCGTTTTGGAAGGGCTACTGATAGCGGCGTATGCTATTGGCGCCAATCACGGCTACGTATACATAAACGCCGATTATGCACTGGCGATCGCTCGTTTGAAGAAAGCCGCGAGCCAGATGAAAGAATATGGGCTTCTTGGTGAAAACATCCTCGATTCTGCGTTCGGTTTCGACGTTACGATCAAAGAGGGCGCAGGAGCCTTCGTGTGCGGTGAGGAAACAGCCCTGATCGGATCCATCGAAGGCAAAAGAGGAATGCCCAGATCGCGTCCCCCGTTCCCGGCGATCGCCGGTCTGCGTGGCGAACCGACAATTATCAACAACGTGGAGACGCTGGGGGCGCTGCCAAACATCCTCCGGAATGGAGCTGCCTGGTACCGACAGTTTGGTGTACAGGGCAACTACGGTACAAAGACGTTTTCTCTGGTCGGCAAGGTTCGCCGCCCCGGTCTGATTGAAGTACCGCTGGGGATCAAGCTTCGGCAAATCATCTTCGAAATAGGCGGTGGCTCACAGAAGCGCTTCAAGGCGGTCCAGACCGGCGGGCCGTCCGGTGGCTGTCTGTCCGAGGAGTATCTGGATATTCCCGTCGAATACGAATCGATGACGGCAGCCGGCTCGATCATGGGGTCGGGGGGAATGATCGTAATGGATGAAGAGACGTGCGCCGTCGATCTGGCTCTGTACTTTCTTCATTTTACACAGAACGAATCATGCGGTAAGTGTTCGCCCTGCCGCGTCGGAACGCATCACATGGTAGACATTCTTGAGAAGATCGTGCGGGGCCAGGGCCAGATGGATGATCTGTCGAAACTTCAGGTTCTGGCAGAGACTGTCGCCAGAGCATCGCTGTGCGGTTTAGGTCAAACGGCGCCAAACCCGGTGTTGACGACGCTTCGGCATTTCCGCTCGGAATATCTTCAGCATGTCAAGGAAAAGTATTGCCCTGCAGCCGCCTGCAAGGAGCTAGTCGAGTACGATATCGATCCCGTCAAGTGTAATGGTTGTCACCGCTGTGTCAGTGTCTGCCCGACCGCGGCAATCACCGGAGCCAAGTCTGAATTGCACAAAATCGACATCTATTTATGCATTAAGTGCAAGGCCTGTTACGAGATCTGTCGTTTCGATCCGCTGGCCGCCGATGCCATTGTCTTCAGGTCAAGACGGAGTGTGTCATGAGTCAAAATGGCAGTACAATAGCTGTTACTATCGACAACAGATCCTTCGACGTCACCAAGGGGATCACAATCCTGCAAGCAGCCGAACAGAACGACGTCTACATCCCGACTCTTTGCGCGCACGGTGATCTCAGCCCTCACGGAGGCTGTCGCATGTGTATTGTGGAGGTGGAGGGCATGCGCAATCTTCCCACGGCCTGCACAACGCCTGTAGAGAACGGCATGATTATCAGGACTCATACCGCTCAGCTACAGACCATGAGAATGGAAATCTTGCAGCTATTCATGAGTGAACATACGTCCAGTTGTCTGATCTGCGACGAGAAGGTAGAATGCAAGCGATTCATGGTCACAGTCCGCAAGGCAAGTGTCACCACGGGGTGCCGTTACTGCCCCAACGACGGGCAGTGCGAATTCCAGGATGTGGCTGAGAAGCTTGGCGTCACGGAAATAAAGTACCCGATCTACTATCGCGGAATGCGGGTGGAGACGGACGACCCTTTTTATGACAGAGACTACAATCTCTGCATCCTCTGCGGCAGGTGCGTGCGCATGTGCCAGGAGGTACGCATAGCCAATGTTCTGGCGTTCAAAAACCGGGGCCGCCAAACCATGGTTGGTCCCGCTTATGGTCGTACTCATTTCGAGGCTGGTTGCGAATTCTGCGGCGCCTGTGTCTCTGTTTGTCCGACCGGAACTCTGCGCGAGAAAACCCGAGCCTGGGAGGGCAAACCGGATCGTGAAGAGGTCACTACCTGCTCGTTCTGTGGCGTAGGTTGCCAGGTGCGCCTGCTTGTCAAGGGTAACAGAATCATCGGCAGTCTGCCGGCTGACGATTCTCTGGTGAACGAAGGACAACTGTGCGTAAAGGGGAGATTCTGTGGTACGGAATTGGCAAATGGTCCGCTCCGACTGAAGAATCCGTATCGCGTCGAAGGGGAAACAAAAGCGGAAATCTCTTGGGAAACGGCAATTAGCTTGGCAGCCGACAAGCTGTCGAGCTGCGCTCCCGGTGATTTCGGCATGCTGATTTCCCCCAACTGCTGTAACGAAGATCTCTATGTTGCTCAGAAGTTCGTTCGCGTCGCAATGCGTTCACACAGGATTGACACCTCCGCCCGGTTCTTCTATGGCTCCGGCTTGAACGCTTACACCAACCTTCTGACCATGTCAGTCCCCCTCTCAGCCCTGCAGAAGGCCTCGACGATACTCTGCGTCGGACTGGATTCGCGATTCGCCAGATCGGTGGTAGGGGTCGCACTACGAAGAGCTTCTAAGAGAGGGGCGAAAATCATCACCATTCATCCGAGGCATCACAACTTGGCCATGATCGCTGACAAATGGTTACAGCCGCTCCCCGGAGAAGAAACCGGCCTTCTCGAGAGTCTGGCGAAACTGACAGCAGACGCAAGAGAAACGAACGAAACTCGTGCTCGGTCTCAGTCGACTGATGCAAACCATGACCAGGACTTGGCGAGTATCGCCGATCTGCTCAGACACGCAGAAGCTCCCGTGATTCTGGTCGGTTCCGAATTCCTCCAGTATGATACCTCCGCGAGCATTCTCGATGCTATCGCGCGCATAGCGCAAAACATCAAGGCCGGGGTTTTGCCTCTGCCTTCACATAATAACTTCCACGGCTCGATAGTCATGGGAGCTTATAGCGAGCTCCTGCCGGGAGGTCTCGCGAGAGCCAAAGGCGCTCAATTGCCTTTGCAGTGGGGCGTTGAGCCTCCCGCCGACAACTCGTGCTGGAGTGCGGCATCGTTGTCCGACAAGGAGAGGATGAAAACGCTCTACTTAATTGGCGAAATTCCCTACAGTTGGGAACCAAACGCCGACTTCCTGATCTTCCAGAATATCTATCCGCCGGACGGTTTTTGTCATGCAGATCTCGTCCTGCCTGCTGCAGCCTTCGCGGAGGTCGACGGCTCATTCATCAACGGTGAAGGTCGAACTCAACTGGTGAGAAAAGCTGTCGATGCCCCGGGAGGAGCATTGCCGGATTGGCAGATACTCTGTCGGATAGCTCAGAAAATGGGTCTGTCCGGCTTCGATTTCTCATCTGTTGAAAGCATACGCGAGGAAATATCTCAAGTGGCCAAAAACCTCGGTCGATTTACGGAGATTACCCGTGAGCCCATCCCCTTGCCTTTCGCCGGGGAACGCTTTGTGATCAAACCTAAATCGGCTGTCGACTCCCGGAGAAGCGAGGATTATCCTTACCTCCTGACGATCTCGGCCGTAGAGCATTCACATCGAGGTTTTCCGCTCTCCAATTGGGTGGAGGGATCGAAGATGCTACTGACTGAAGGGGTGTTGGAAATCAATCCGGAAGATGCGAAAAAGGCAGGCATCGCTCGAGGCGACGAAGTAGTTGTAACGTCTGTCCATTTCGAGAAGGTCTTGCCTGCCAGACTGGTCCGCGAGCAATCCCCTGGGACCTTGCATGCATCGCTACGTGAGTACACCTACTTCAATCCTAACCCGCAGCCGGTCAGGATAAGGAGACAAGAATGTTCAGGGTGATCGCCAGCAAGATGATTGTGCCTAATATGCACCTGCTCACGCTGGCAGCGCCGGCCGTTGCCCGTGAAGCAAAACCGGGGCAGTTTGTGATCTTACGCGCTGAGGAAGAAGGCGAGAGAGTACCGCTTTCTCTTTCCGACTGGGATGCTCAGAGTGGAACCATAACGGTTGTTTTCATGAGCATCGGGAGCACCACCGGTCGGCTGGCCTTGCTTGCGCCCGGGGCGAGCATTCCAACCGTCGTCGGACCACTCGGCAACGCGACAGAGATTGAAAATTATGGCACCGTTGTATGTGTTTGTGGCTGCTACGGAATTGGCAGCATCTTTCCGATTGCCCTGGCTCTGAAGCGGAAGGGAAACCGAATCATCACGATTATGGAAGCTCGGAGTTCGTATCTGTTTTACTGGGAAGAGCGGTTGGAGGCGATTTCCGACAAGATCATTCATATCACCCGCGATGGCACAAAAGGCCACCGAGGGCATGTCGGTAGACTGCCGGAGATTCTGCGCGGTTTGGAAGAACCCGTTGACCGCATCATTGCCAACGGTTGCACCTTCCTCATGAAGAGAACCTCAGATGAGACCAGACCTTTGGGTATCAAAACCATGGTGAGTCTTAACCCAATCATGATTGACGGCACCGGCATGTGCGGAGTGTGCCGCGTTACCGTTGGTTCCGTTACCCGATTCGCCTGTGTGCATGGTCCCGACTTTGATGCGCATCAAGTCGATTGGGAAGAGCTCCTGCAAAGGCGCAAGACCTACATGCCGGAAGAGGTGGTTCCGCTCAGAACGAGCAGGTGCGAGGAACGTCATTTCAGGTCGCAGGAGGGGAAGTCATGAGCGATCCGGAAAAGAAGACACTCGACCTAAGAAGACGAGAGATGCCTAAGCAGCCTCCTGAGGTGCGCAGGTACAATTTCAACGAAGTGGCGCTCGGCTATTCGGCTGAAAGCGCAGTCGAAGAGGCCAAGCGCTGCATTCAATGCAAAAAACCGCTCTGCATTCCTAATTGCCCGGTTGAGATCAATATCCCCGCTTTCATCAAGAGCATAGCTGAGCGAGACTTTATCGGAGCGGTCAGAATTCTGAAAGACAAGAATTGCCTTCCGGCGGTCTGTGGGCGTGTTTGTCCTCAGGAAGAGCAGTGTGAAAAAACCTGTGTCTTCCATAAGAAGGGTGGGCAAATCGCCATTGGTCGGCTTGAGCGATTCCTCGCCGATTGGGAAGCCCAGCAACGCGAGTTGGAGATGCCCGAGATCCTTCCAAGCAGCGGCCGCAAGGTTGCCATCGTAGGTGGGGGTCCTGCCGGCCTTACCGTTGCCGGAGACCTGATAAAACTCGGACATAAGGTGACCGTGTTCGAAGCTTTGCACAGGATGGGTGGCGTCTTGATCTATGGAATTCCCGAATTCCGACTTCCCAAGGTTATTGTCACGAGAGAAGTCGAATACCTGAGAAAGCTCGGAGTTGAATTGGTCACCGATTTCGTAGTCGGCAAGACGAGAAGCATTGACAGCATTCTTGAGGAGTTTGATGCCGTATTTGTCGGTTCCGGAGCGGGGTTACCCTGGTTCATGGAAATTCCCGGAGAGAACTTGAATGGTGTTTACTCCGCCAATGAGTACTTGACGCGGCTGAACTTGATGAAGGGATTTCTTTTTCCAAAATACCATACACCGGTGAAAAGCCATCGGAGAGTGGCCGTCGTCGGCGGTGGAAATGTCGCCATGGACTGTGCTCGCAGCGCGCTCAGGTTGGGTGCGGAATCAAGGATCATCTATCGGCGCTCGCGAGAGGAGCTGCCGGCTCGTCTGGAAGAGGTCGAAAATGCCGAGGAGGAAGGAGTCATTTTTGATTTCCTGACGTTACCGCTTCGCTATATCGGTGACGAAAACGGTTGGGTGAAAGCAATCGAGTGTCAGAAAATGGAACTGGGTGAACCCGACGCCTCGGGCCGCAGGAAGCCGATACCGATTGAAGGTTCCGAAGTCATCTACCCATTGGATGCGGTGGTCTGCGCCATTGGCAACAGCCCCAATCCATTGATAGGTGCAACGACTCCGGGCCTTAAGATCGGAAAGAAGGGAAACATCGAGGCCGACGAAAAAACCGGCGCCACTTCAAGGGAAAAGGTCTGGGCGGGAGGTGATGTGGTCACAGGTGCGGCGACTGTCATCCTGGCAATGGGAGCCGGGCGATTTGCAGCCAGATCAATCCATGAGTATCTCTCTTCGCTCTAACGAGCCGGGCAGATTAGTGCGTGTCTCGGTTTCTAAATTCCGTCCGTCGGAGTTATGTGCCCACTCTTAAGTTGAAAGGTCTCGGAGGAAGAAATGAATTTGAATTCGGTCAGCCAAATTCTCGACTTTGCCATCGAAAAAGAAGAGGAGGCGGCGCAGTTCTATCGTGATCTGGCTGCAAAGATGGGACAGCAGCATGTGGGGGAAGTCTTCGAGAGTTTCGCCCGCGAGGAGTTGGAGCACAAAGCGAAGCTTATTGCCGTCAGACAGGGCAACATGACCTTGATTGACAGTCAGCGGATCACAGATCTCAAGATAGGTGATCATCTCGTCGAAATCGTTCTATCACCTGATCTTGAATACAAACAGGCTTTGATTGTTGCCATGAAAGCCGAAAAAGCCGCCTTTCAATTGTATCAGGGTCTGGCTTCCAGTACCGATGATGCCAACTTGAAGGGCATTCTGCTGACGCTCGCCAAGGAAGAAGCAAGGCACAAGTTACGGTTCGAAATCGAATACGAGGAGAACTTCCTTCGAGAAAACTGATCTCCGATACAACCGAATTGCTTTCTCATTTCTGCTATCTTGATTCGCGTTCGCCATTCGAAACTTCCTTCGCTTCACGGTCTGATTATGGTTGGTTTGCATCAGCGTGTTACTTGTCAATCCCTACCGCAATCTCATAAGGGTCCGCCTTGGTCGTGTCGGATTTCGGACTGATCCAGTGTAAGCCGTTCTTCACCCGAGTATCTGTGTAGGTGTCCTTGCCCCCACCGTCGACAAAAACCCCAAACGTATACAGATAGGCGCGTGCCCCTTGAATGAGTCCGCGTGCGCCCCCAAGGTTGAATCCTCCACTGGTGTTGTACACGTCGTCACCGCTCCAGTCATGAAATATCCCGATCCCTTGAAAATTCCCGCCGCCAAGCGACAGACCGGGAGCATAGTACGTGTCATTGCCTCCGCGTTCGTTAAAATAGCCGAGGGTGAAATCATGCCCCGAGCCGATCGACATATTCATCGTCGCGTTATAGGTATCATTGCCTGCGAAATCATCAAGATACCCAATCGCAAAGTGCGCCCCGGAACCCAGCGTGTACCAAACGCTGTGATAATTGTCGTCGCCGGCGCCATCAAGGAGCATTCCCAGCGCGAACCAGTAACCACATCCCTGAGCAAACAGCCCGGCGGAGTATTTGTCATCCCCCATAACGTCACACAAAATTCCAACTCCTCCCCCCCAACTGTGACCATCGACATAGTCAGCCCGCTTGCCGAAGCCGACCCCCTGAGCCAGCGAGGAGTTGTGTTCTTTCGTCTGTTGACCCGGACTGAAGAGAATGCTATCCTCGGCGATATAGACGTCATTGCCGGAGTAGTTGATGCAAAGCCCGCAGCCCTTGGTGTATCCATACCCCTGCGAGTTCATCCAGCAGTAGAGCGAGTCGTTGCCAGTGCTATCCGCTAAGACTCCGACACCAAAGGCAGCACTCCCCTGCGCATAAGTCTTGGCGCGGTATTTGTCCCGACCGTTGTTGTCCATGACGACACCAACGCCGAAAATACCGCAACCCTGTGCGACGTTTTTGGCGTCGTAGAAATCGTCACCGGCCTTGTCTATCACAACTGACATGCCCAAAACCGCGCCTCCGATGCCGGGTGAAGTTGTATCCTCAGAAATGTACTTGTCATTTCCGGCGACATCGATGATCGCATTGAGTGGGTAGCCGGTGGGATCTCCGGAGATGCGATAGGTGTCATCACCTCCCGGATCGAGAATCAACAGCGGTGGCGTCTGGTACGAATACTCATCCTTGCCTTTGGTACCGATCACGATCAGTCCCTTGGGCGTTTTTATCTCCGAGCGAGCGTTTGGAAAAGCGCAATACTCAAGTGAATCAGCCGCTCTTCTGAGTGCTTCGGCAAGATCCTCCGCCCCTCCAACCATCCGGTTGAAATCAACTCTGGTCGCAAATTCCTCCACCAGATCGTTGTACTTCTGACTATCGGCGACGAAATACTCATATATCTGGCGGCGATACTTATCCTTTTCCACCTTGTCGAATGCCTTCTTGAAATTGAACTCGTCGTCGTCAATTAGCGCATAGATCAGATCGATCTTGGCTCGTAGCTTGGCAAACTTTGGTCCCGCCAGCAACTTATGACTTGTGGTAAACGCAGACTGCGGCAGAGAATCCAAACGCTTTGTGTATGACTCAAGCGGATCGCCGATCAGTCCCCGACGCACCGGGCAATCGATCTTGCGCCCGGCGCTACCGACAAGCGCCGTAATGCTGCCGCAGTCGGTTGTGAATGCTTCGAGATTCATTTGGCCGTACTTAGGTAGCTTGAGTGGATTCTTATGGAACATGGTGAAATAGGAAAGGCGCCACATGTCGCCCCCCCAACTCGCCATCTCGTCCTGATCGAATCGGATATCCTCGCGAGTTTTGCCGACTTGCGCCATGGCTGAATCGAAAAGAGAAAAGTCCTGTGCAAACGTTGTGGCTGATGTTATCAGCATCAGAGCAACGAGAATTTGACGTGTCATAGAAATCTCCTGTGATACAATGATGGGAAGATACTCTAGACACGCAGACTGAGCAACCGCAATCAGCTATTGTGATTCATCGTAGGGGCATGGCGTGCCGTGCCCGAGGACTCGAGCATACAGGGAGGCAGACACCTACAAAGGGCAAGACTACAATATGGCGCGAATAGTGTTATTCGCGATGTCAAAGAACAAGCGGGCCTCGACCTGCGTATTCCGGTAACGGATGAACAGTCTGTGCGGTCTCGCTATGCCTTTCAAAGATTGTCCAGGGTCGCCGTTTTCGCGGGAATGGCCGGCGCCGCTGACACGCACTCCTGGGCAAAGCCCAAGGCACGGACAGGACAAGAGATTCTTGCGACACAGTCAAACCGACTCATCCGAGACTCCTAAGAGTCGGAAACACGAACGGGTTGCGGGGAAAAGGGGACGCTCCTCCATTGAGTCATCGACATCGCAAACGTCCGCTATTGTAGCGAGGTCGATCGGGCTCGCGGTTGTCACGATACGCTCTATTACTGGGTTCCGGTTGACGGTGCAAACTGTTCTTGCGAAGCTTTCGTCATGACAGGTTTGATCCAAATCGAAGACGATCACAACGGAAGACATACGAGACCCATCAAAAGTAGATGGGGCACCGTTGCTTTGATGTGCGGTGATCGCGGCGCATCCTTCGACAAGCTCAGGACGAACGCCGCACACAAATCAGACGACAACCTGTCACGGTGCGCTCTACTACTGGGTTCCGGTTGGCGGCGTTAACTGTTCTGGTGGAGCGTTCGTCCTGACTGTTTGCATCCAAATCAGAGACTTTCACAACG
>CAIVAP010000098.1 GCA_903903945.1 uncultured bacterium
CGCCACGATTTCGTTTGAGTTGCCGCTGTCGGAAATCATTTTCGATTTCCACGACAAGCTCAAATCGATTTCGCGCGGCTATGCATCACTCGACTACGATTTTCTCGCCATGCGGCAGAGCAAGCTGGTCAAGCTTGATGTCCTGCTCAATTCGGAACCGGTGGATGCGTTGTCCTGTTTGATTCACGCCGAGCGCGCCGCTGTCTGGGGACGCAAGCTGTGCAAGAAGCTCCAGGAATTGATTCCCCGTCAGATGTTTGAGGTCATTATTCAGGCGTCTATCGGCTCGCGTATTGTCGCGCGTGAAACCGTCCGAGCGATGCGTAAGAATGTTACCGCCAAATGCTACGGCGGCGACATCACGCGCAAACGCAAGTTGATCGAACGTCAAAAAGAGGGGAAGCGCAAGATGAAGCAGATCGGCACAGTCGAGCTTCCGCAAGAAGCGTTTCTCGCAGTGTTGCAGATAGATAGAGAAGGGGAATAGCGGGCAGTCGCTGCGTCGTCAGTGTGGTAGGTCGAAACCCTTGCGGTTTCGACAGCCACTGCGCCGTCAACTGCTACGCCGTCAGGAATCCTTTCCTGACGGGTGCCCCACTGCTTGCGGTGGGACTCCGTGCGCGCCGTTCACCCTGAGCCTGTCGAAGGATGCGCCGCGTTCCATTCCCCTCTTGAGAGGGGATTAAGGGGTGTGTCATTCCAGCGAAAGCTGGAATCCAGGCTTCGAACCCTACCAATAAAACCCTTGACACCGACCGCGAGAAAAGCAACCTTCTAGCGGATATTGTCGTTGACAATCCATGGGAGGGATGGACAATTGACCGCTTGGGTGCAAGGGTACACGGAGCGTTGGTGAAATCGAACGCGAAGAGTTCCCTTGACAGGAAACTATATAGACACAAGAGGGGTCTCTGAAGACAGAGTCCCCCGTTAGAGAGGTGAATCTCATGTACAAGAACGGGGAAACTGCTCTCAACAGAATCTTGGAACTTGTCGCCAAATGCCCAAAAGAGCTCCAGGAGAAGTGTTTCGAGGTTCTCATATCCGGATACGTTCAGCTTGAGGTAGGTGGGGTCAAACCGCAAGCTCCGATAGGTCAAATTCAGCAGGATGAGCAAACGCAGCGCCAGACTCCGCCTGACAATCCCCTTGTCCCGCCTGCAGTGCTATCCCGCTTCAAGAATACGGCGAAGCGACTAAGTGTCGCGGTTGAAAAACTCGAGGCCCTTTTCGATTTCAGCGTCGACCCATTCGCTATACACGCCCTGACCCTTCCCGGAAAGAACAATGCTGAGAAAACGCGACAGGTCGCATTGCTGGCTGCCTCACGTTCGTACCTGGCTCTAGGCACCTGGACTGCTGATTGGCAGGAGGTCAAGTCAATGTGCGTTGACCATAGCTGCTATGATGGGAACCATGTAGCAAACCTCAAGAAAGGCGAGGGCAACGTCTTCAAGAGCATCGAATCAAAGAAGACAATTGAACTCTCCTCGGGCGGAGTGAAAGAGGCAGAGAAGCTCATCAAGATCCTCGCAGAGGAATCCGATCAATGATTCTCACAAGTGACGCACTCGAGGAGTTTTTGCAGCGACTCCAGGCACTTGACCGCGAGTTGGCGAAGCTCAAGGGTTCTGAAGTACGAAAGGCTGAAACAATTACCGAGATCAAAGCGGTTTCTAAGGAATGGCTGAAGTTATCGGAAGCGCTTCGCTCAATGGAGGCGATGCCACTAGCAAACCTCAATCTCGTGGATGTTCCCTTCCAAGAAATCTTCCAATGCACGGGTGCTCGCACGCGTTCATCGGCTTACCGCAGGAGACTTCAGCCGATAGTTCTGACATTTCTCGATCGCATTATTGTTCCCGTGATTCGCTTCGAGGGAAGTCCCTCGCAAGTTGCTTCCCGACAGTTGGTCAGCAAATTCGCTGGCAGAGTCTCACCTGAAGAGCAGGCCTACCTAGAGGAGGCTGCCCGCTGCCTGGCGAGCCACTGCAACCGTGCAGCAATAATGCTCCTATGGGCGGCTGCAGTTGCCCGGCTGCACGCTGCCGTAGAGAAAGTCGGTTTCAACGTATACAATGCCGCGCTTGACAAAGTAGGCCAGAAGAAGGGGCTTCCGTTCAACAAGGTTTCGAAGTCAGCAATTGCAAGTCTGCCCGAACTACAGCGGTGTCGCGACTTCGACCTTCTAGTTGTTGGAATGGAACTCTGGAAGTACGACCTGCAGATCTTTGAAGAACTCGACCGTCTGCTTAGCATCAGAAATAGCGCTGCACATCCGGGAATGCTCAAGCCGTTAGCCCTAGACGTTCAACAGTACGCAACTAATATAAGCAAATATATATTCGGGGTAGTCCCGATTTAGTGCCATTTTCAGCAGTAAATACCGCTCGAGAGAAGGAGAGAGCAAGTGAAGGAAGAGACATTGCTGCCGCATGTCGAGAATTTGGTTCCCGGTTTCGTGACCTTGTGTCTTTTGGCCACTCTGGTTCCTGTCGACTTTGAGAATCCCATTAAGTGTCCTGCCCTAGCAAAAATACTGACCGAACCAGTTCTTATCGGCATATTGCTGAGTGCGGCTGCTTACCTGGTTGGAGTTGTTGTGTTTTCCTTCAGTCAATTGGTGGTTGATACGATTTCCAAGTGGACTTTTCGATGGATTCTGCTCTGGCTTTTCGAATGGCACAACTGTTGGTGGAAGACTCCCAAGGAGGTAAATCGCATCTACTTTGAGGTTGTGAAGAAGAGTGTCCACCGCGATGAGGTCCTTAGGCGCAGACAACGCGGACGTCTGATCAGAACGGCTGCTGTACCTGCCGTCTGGCTCGGTCTCGTGTTTCTGCACTCGTTTTTTTGGGCTATAGGTGCCTTCTTCTTTGTCGTTATACTGTATGCCTATGCTGAAGTAGCTGTATATAGAGAAGCCCAGCTCATACAGGACGCTCCAGTTCCGTAGGTCGAAACCCTTTGTGGCACAACGTCTGACTCATCAATCCCTCCGTCGGGGTTTCGACAATTCCTTCCTGTTCTTACACCCCTTTTTGTAGTGCCGTTGTAGATAAATCTCCCCCACACCAGTTAGTAGAACGCCTGGTTGCGGCACCGAAGGTCACCCCGGAGTGCTCTGCGGGTCGGGTGATTAGTCCGGTAGGTCGAAACCCTTTGTGGCACAACGGCTGACATGTTAATTCCTCCGTCAGGGTTTCGACATTCCTTCTTGTCCTCCCACCGTTTTTGTAGCGCCTCACTGCAAAAGTTTCCTCTACCCCAGTTAGTAGAACGCTGGTTGCGGCACCGAAGGTCACCCCGGAGTGCTCTGTGGGTCGGGTGATTAGCGGCAGAGTGTGCACGACGTTCGTCCTGAGCCTGTCGAAGGGAGCTTGTCGAAGGGCGCACCACGCACAGCACTACCTCCTACTCGATCAGGAATCCCTTGCGGTTGGACGGCTACGACTAAGCTATTGATGCCGAACAATAACCGTCACCAGGCAAGGCATATTCGTACTCCGCCGTGGTGAGTGAATCTGTCGCTGCTCGCGCTGTCAGATACATGCCGTCCGGCTGACACGCTTTGATGTGTAATGTAGATTGCGCAAGGTGGAAGGTCGCGACTAAAGTCGCACCTACACCATGGCAATGAACGTTGTTCCTGCGCTTTGTAGGAGCGACTTTAGTCGCGACTTGGGTGCCCCACCGCTTGCGGTGGGTTTATCCCCGTAGGGGCGCACGGCTGTGCGCCCGCGATGATCTGTCATTGCGAGAAGTGCTGGTTGTGTGTGGTGCGGAAGGGAAGCACGACGAAGCAATCTCGGTTTTCGCCACATCAAAGCATCGGTGTCCCATCAACTCTTGATGGGTTTCGTATGTCTTCTGAAGCGATCGTCTTCGATTTGGGTCAAACCTGTCATGACGAAACCCTCGCAAGAACAGTTTACACCGCCAACCGGAACCCAGTAATAGAGCGTATCGTGACAACCGGGAGTCCGATCGACCTCGCTGCAATAGCGGACGTTTGCGATGTCGATGACTTTATGGAGGAGCGTCCCCTTTTCCCCGCAACCCGTTCCGGCTCTTTGGCGATTTGACGGATGACTTGATCCTGTCGTTTTCGCACGTGTTTGCCCTCTGGGGACACTTCGTTCGCCCGTACCTGTTTTCCCGTCTGGGTTTGTCATTCCCCGCCGGGATTGTCATTCCTTTCTGGGACTGTCATTCCCGCGCAGGCGGGAATCCAGGCTTGTTACCTCGGCGCGAAACGACTATCAAAACACGATCGACAACCCAAGATCAAACAGGCCAACCATCCGTCTGCGGGAGCCACCGGCCTAAGCCCGCCTGTTCTTTGACATTGTGAATATGTGCGGACGCATGTAACTCTGTACTCCCGACCTTCTTACTGGGGTTAGCACTACGCTTACTGCTTGCCTGCGAAGACTATACCCACAATCCTTGACTGCGCATTCTTTGCTGCTATATTATTCGCACAAATGGCAAAGCAGAGTCGAACCCATTCTCAACGAAAGACGATACCGGTTTCACCGATGCTATCTACATGGTGGATCGCGCTTCTCATCCTCGCAGCCATGGCGTTGTTTGTCTACAGCAGCTTGACGTATGATTTTACGCAGGACGACGCCTACATTTCCTTCCGCTATGCTGCCAACTTCCTTGATGGCAAGGGATTGGTTTTTAATGCGGGCGAAAGGGTAGAGGGTTACACCAATTTCCTCTGGGTGATGTTGATGGCGTTATTCAAGGGGCTGTTCGGCATCGACTATTTGTCAACCTCACGATTGTTCGGTGTCCTCTCAGGTGCTCTCATCTTCTACCTGCTGTACCTGCTGCTGCGGAGCCACTTTGAGCAATTGCACTGGCTGATCTACGCGGCTTTAGCCGTCATGCTGCTGAGCAATCAGTCCTTAGCCTACTGGTCGATTGCCAGTCTGGAGACCTCCACGTTTGCTTGCATGGCTCTGGCTGCGCTGGTAGCCGAATATCGCAAACCGCAACTGACACCGGCCTTACTCGTGATTGCCACGCTGCTGCGCCCGGAAGGTGCAGTCGTCTTTGGTGCAATCCTTTTCGACCGGATCATCATCGAACGCAAGTTCCCGACCTTTTTCTTTCTAATGTACTTCGTGCCACTGCTGCCATTCGCTGTCTTCAAGCTTGTTTACTATGGTTCACTGTTTCCGAATCCATACTATGCCAAAAGTGGCGTCGGCCTGGAGTATATTGCCAGCGGACTGGAATACACGTGGTACTTCCTTCGGACAATCGGCGTGTATGGCGTGATCCTCGCGGTGCCGCTGGCGGCGCTCACACTAATCAAAGGCCACTGGACGCAATATCGACTGTTGTACCTATACGTGTTCCTGTATACGGCCTACATCATTTGGGTTGGTGGCGATGTGCTCAAGGTTTATCGTTTCTTTGTGCCGGTGGTGCCGGTTCTTTGCTTCCTCTTTGTCGTTTCCGCAGTTGAATCGCTCGCAACGGTGCGCCAGAAGCAACAGGCATTCGCCTTGGCCTTGCTGGTAGCTGGTAGCTTTTCCGTAGGCTCGTATCTGCTCGCGCGCGATCACGTCAAGGCTTACTGGGTTGCGGAGCAGCAAATCACCGGCAAGATGCACTTCATGGGCACGATGCTGAAAAAACACATGGGAAAAAACTTCTCTCTGGCGGCCAGCACGATCGGGATGGTTGGCTATCAGCTTTTGGGGCACCGCATCATCGACATGCTCGGTCTAACCGACGCCAGTATCGCGCGAAATCCCGAGACTATTTCAGGCATGACGTCCAGTTGGAAAGAGCGCCGCTTCAACAGTCGTTACCTGCTGGAACAGCAGCCGGATTTTATTCTGTTTTCGACCGGCTACAAGCCGTCGGCTCCGGCGGAGAGGGCGTTGATGCTGCATTCCGAGTTTCGTCAAGGTTATCGAACGACCGGCTTCTTGCGCGACCAGGCTTACAAAGTCGTTTGGCAGAGGTGGCGAGATATTGACATGTCGCGGGATAGAGTGTTTCCCGATATGGAGTTCGTCAACAAATTCAATGAGGGCTATTATCTGCAGGGTCAATCCGCCGTGCAGCCGGCGCTAGACGCCTTCAACGACGCCTACCGGCGTCTGGGGGAGGATTTTCCGCTGCTGTATGCCGCTATGGGATATTGCTTGCTCTCACTCAATCAGAACGATAGTGCGCGTATCTGCCTTCGAAAAGCAATAGCCGCCGATTCGCTTTGCTGGGAGGCGTACCCCAAACTGGCGCTACTGGCGTCACGCCAGAACGATACCATCTCCGTCAATCGGTATCAGAATTTCTTGATGCGGCACACCCCTTGGCTTTTCGATGGAAGCTATGTGGCGCCGCGCCGGGGTTTATTGGCGTCGCCGTCAGTTGCAGACTAACCCGTTTCGTCCTCCGTCCCACACATCAGGGACTGTTGAAAAGCCTCGCCAACACTGTTGCGCTGAATGTTGCAGTTGTGTCAGAGAAAGCAGGTCGCGACTGAAGTCGCTCCTACAAGCCACGTTAACAACCTGTGTGAAATGGCTGTAGGAGCGACTTCAGTCGCGACATTCATGGCGACAGCAGTTTTCAACAGTCCCATCACTCCGCTGCATTGCCTTTCTCCTGCCTACTGTAGAGAGCCGTTAGGTGGCAGCGATGATAACCGTTAGCAGGTCACCAACTACATCAGACAGAACGACGAAAAAACTAATTGACACCCGCGAAAATGACGATATATTTCCTCGGCTGATGATTGCAACGCGGGAATAGCTCAGTTGGTAGAGCTCCACCTTGCCAAGGTGGTTGTCGCGGGTTCGAGTCCCGTTTCCCGCTTTCTTAATTCAGGAGTGCTTTTGCGCTTCGCCGGTATCCCAGTCTAGCCGGATACCATCCTCAATCGGCTCTCTTAGGGCGCCATAGCCAAGTGGTAAGGCAGAGGTCTGCAAAACCTCTATACCCCGGTTCAAATCCGGGTGGCGCCTCTTTTTCGTGCCATTCCTTTGACCAATCAGTCAGGATTGATTCGCTAAGACTCCTCGATTTGGATGTTGCTTATTCGGATAATTTGACAGCGGATCAGGTCTCTGCCAGTTTCTTCGCAGCGATCGCTTCCGTCAGCCAAAGCAGCTCTGCAGTGAACGCCGCCGCGGCCTTCTCAAGTAATAGGTCTTTAGGATTGTCATTTTCATCGAACGCATCCTGTACACGTGACACCGGCAATCCCAGCGGAACGGGATACGCACCAATAGAGAGGAAGACCAAGCGCAGTTGTGCCAGAGCATTGACACCGCCGAAACCGCCTCCCGAGACGGTCACAAGGCCGACAGGTTTGCGTCTGTATTCCGGTAGAAAGTAGTCCAGGGCGTTCTTGAGGACGCCGGGATAGCCACTGTTATACTCCGGCGAGACCACGACTATCGCCTCCGCGCGCGCCAGTTTCGCACCCATCTCGACCGAAGTAGCCGGAGGATCATCACGAACACGCATCCGTTCCTCCATGATGGGAAGGTTGTATTCCGCCAGATCAATCAACTCAGGCTCGAACTTGCCGCTACGTCTGAGTCGCTCAACGACGAAGCGGGCTACGATCGGGCTCTTCCGCCCGCGTCGCACGCTTCCAAGTATAACCGGAACATAAAACATAGGTTGGCTCCTCCCTGAAGTCTTAAAGTATAATACACATTCGCCCGTTCAGTTCGAGAAATTAGCTCGGAAACATCGCTCAGAGCTACTAAGTGATCGACAATAGTTAGAATCCAATACCCCAAGTAATATTAAAGCGGTCACTGCCGTAATGAGAGAGTTGCCAGGAGAAACGCAGTTGGAGGTTAAACACTGAGAGAAAAGGAGTCAGATTGCCGACTCCAAAACCGATCTCGCTGTAAGGTCTGGGCGCAACCTTGTAGCTTTCCTGGCTGTCGCTGTTTCGGAAATCTGTCCAGCAGGCGCCACCATGGACGCTGAGGGTGAACGGAATATTCTTGATTAGGGGCAAGCCACTGCCACGCAGTAGAAGATGTCCGAAATCGTGTTCGACAAAAACGGAAGCGGCACGATCACCGACAAATCCTTGTTCATAGATGGTGTAGAAGCCTCCCCGTCCCGACACCGTCCCTGATCCGGAGATGATCTGATAGAACCGCTGTGGTGGCAGTCGGTTTTCGGAGATACCGCCGTACAGAATCAACGAAGTTACACCCACTCTGGCCATTCGTTGCCTGCGATACAGATACATGTAGTATCTTTGGAAATCAAAATCGCTGCGCAGCCGTCTCGTCGAAGAGTATTCAGCGCCCACTTTGAAAAGCGTATACTGCATCTGCGAGGTGATTCTGTCTTTGCCCTTCAGGTTAGCCAGCTTGCGGGAGTCGAATGTGAATTCAGATGACACTGACCTGAGTCTGCCGTCATCGATTTGCGGATTGGGTCGGTGCACGGCGTCAGGACTCAAGACGCTGAAGTCGGTGTTCTTACTGACCGATGCTTGGCGGAGGTCGTTGTAAGCGAGAGTGAGGTTGGTGTAATTTAGTAACTTCGCGGAGAGATAGGCCCTAAACCCTCTCTCATAATAGTAATCGAATGGATCGTGCTTCGCCGTAAGTACATCGAAAGTCGGATTAATCCAGGCATCGGGCTGCACCGGCCGATTCATAATCAGTTGCTGAAATTCAGCGCCGACATCCAGCTTTTGATGCTGCCACAAGCGATGTTTGGCGCCGACCAGGAACTGTCCATGTTCTTCGCTAAATCCGTAACCGCCTTTGATTGTCAACTCCGTGCGGGGAACTAATCGGTCGAAAGTATAACCCATACCGAGATACGCGCCTTCAACCCGATTGAAATGAAATATGGGATAACTGCCGCCGAACGCCAGGTACGTTGCCGCCGCGCCAGCCATCAGGAGTTGTTTTCGAATCGGCTTGGGTTGCTTTTCAAGCGAGTCAATAACTTGGTAGCCACGGACTTCTTCAGTCGTCAAAGGAATCGTCTGCCTTGTGTACCATGCGGCAGAATCGAACTTGTCGGCCTGCTCCGCGACTTCCATATCATATTCGCCGAACGTTCCCTTGGGTGTGCCTTTGTCGAAGCTGTAGTCGTAAAGTGACGCCCGATGCTCGAATGACAGTTTCGGCGGGATTCCCGGGAATTTGATGTTGACTTCGGCTGACAGCGCTATCTCGATCGGCATCCAATACTCATTCTCGAGTTGCGCGAAATGCTGGCGATAACGGAGACTATCCAGGAAAGGAATCTCGACGGCCCTGTTGAAACCGACATCGACATCCACAACATCATACGTCGAATCGGCAATGCTAATGTTTCCGACAAATAGCGGGTCAGTCTCCTTCTTGGGCTCGATCTCCAGGCGGTAGATGCGGCGATTGTCGACGTAGACGCTATCCTTGAGATAGTAGTTGTAATGATCGAGCGCATCTTTGGCGGTAGGGGAGACGATCGAATATCTACCAAGGTCAATGCGGTTGCGGTTGAAGTTCAGGATCTCTCCGACTCCCACCATATTGCCCTCGGCGGGAAGATTGGAGGACTGCTTGCGAGCAGTGATGATTTCTTTGTATTTGTCTGGTTGCTCCCAAAAACAAGTAAGCTGCGTCTCGGTGATGAGCCATATCTTGGAGGAATCCGGCTTCGGTTTCTCGCGCACGACCAGCTTGGTGTAAGCATCAAAACGGTAATCGTGAATCCGTTCCAGAATGTCTTTCTTGCGTCTGATTGCTTCGACAATGATCTGCTGCGCCGGATCATAGTTTTCTTCATACGCAGTGATGCCATTGACCTGTATTACGGTCGCTTGCAGATAAGCATTGTAGCTGCTTGAACTGTCGCCAACAACGACTTCGATGGTTTGCGAGAGATACCCGATATGCGAAAATCTGAGCTGGTACCGACCGGGGGGCAACATCAACCGATAACGACCCTCAAGGTTGACGAGCGCCGATTTTCCGGTGCCGGGCACCTGCACGGTCACATAGGGTATCGGCTGGTTGGTTAGAGTATCGTAGACGACGCCCTGCACGAGCCTGACGCTTGTGGAAACTGCCGGCGATTCAGCCTTGGCCACCGAAAACAGGAGAAGGATGAAGAATAGGGAGTAAGCAACGATTCTGTTCAAGACTGCACCAGATACATCGGGTTTGACATCGCGCCCCGGCTTTGCACGCCGCCGAGACAACCATGTCGACTGTTCATATACGCAATTATCAGTGGTCAGGTTTCTTAAAAACGAAACCGCTTCCTTGAAGTCCTCAGTTCGCGGCTACTGAGCCGATCCTCTGTGGAACAGCCGTTTCAGATGGGGGAAGCGGTCGCGGCAAAGGGTCACGGAAAAGTGACGATTGGCGCCAAGAGTTTCTTTGAAATGCTCAAGTTCTTTCAGGTTTAGACTGGTTCCCAGATTGTACTCGCTTACGCCTCTGTCTGTAAGATATCTGATGATCTCTGCATGGAGCAGGTTGTTTGGCCGCAGTTGCTGATACTCGAAGTTGATTCCACCATAGAGATACCCGGCGGTGCGGGAGTAGCAACAGAAAATCGCGGCGGCGACGATCCGATCCTCGAGCTTGACCGCAGCCATTTGAACCCGCGATCCGGGAGAATCAAAGAGGCGCTGAAATCGCACATAATCGTGCGCGTGTGCGGCCACCTGCCGACTCTGCCAGCGCGTGAAAGAATTCAGGTACAACTCGTAGAACGGGGCGAGCAACTCTCTGCCGGCAAGAGCGACCGTCAATCCCGCCTCTTGGGCGCGCCGTATATTCTGCCGCCGCACGCCCGGTCGTAAGAACCATTCGTCATAGGACGCCGGTAAATCAATTCTGTGATAGGCTATGCGTTCAGTCGGGTGGAAGTTGAGCGCTTGCCATTGCTCCTTGTTCCCATCATAATGCTCCTCAGGTACGTCGAGGAAGATTACACAACGGCGCGGTAACTCAGCGAGGTCGGACCATACCTGATCGCTCATTTGGGTTATCCCCAGCAGGGAGTTGATCGAGACGCCTGTGTAAACATCGGACTTCACCATTCGGAAGTGTCTGGTTTCGCTTCTGGCGACCGGAATCATCAAATCATTTGCCATAAACACGAATGTTTTGCCCCAGCCGCGGATCATTGTCGAGTTGAACTCAGGTCCTCCGAGTGGCGAAGGCGAGACCGCAGTATCATCTACTTTCTGTCGCCATAATGGCACATGTTCTGCTTCGAAAGGGAATAGCCGCATTTGCGTCCTTCAAGTTGGCAAGATATGATCCGTATCCTTCCCTATAATGAATATGCAAGCATCATTGATTCACAACAATATTTGTTGAACTTGCCATCGCGGGTCGCTTATTTGTTGTTGTTTCGGAAGCTCCCTGTTTCCGATAGAAGCCGAATCCGCAGACAAGGAGACAGTCCAATATGCCTACCACACCTCACGTTGAAAAGCATTTCACTGCGAGTGCTACGGTGCGCGACGTTGTCATCGGTATGGCCGATGGGTTAACAGTACCTTTCGCGCTCGCAGCCGGACTTTCAGGCGCTGTATCCGCAACAGGTATCGTCGTGACTGCCGGGTTTGCTGAGATAGCCGCCGGCTCAATCGCCATGGGGCTCGGAGGATACTTGGCCGCCCGCACTGACGCCGAACACTATGCCTCGGAAAAGCAGCGCGAAATCAGAGAAACGGAAGAATTACCGGAGCGCGAGGAGGAAGAAGTCGCTGATTTCTTCCGCGGCTACGGGCTTTCTGAAGCTGAGATCGTGCCGGTGGTGGCGGCAATTCGCGCCGATCAATCGCGTTGGGTCGATTTCATGATGCGCTTCGAACTCGGACTGGAAGAATCAGATCCACGACGTGCCCGTCGCAGTGCATGGACCATCGCCCTTTCTTATATCGCCGGGGGATTGATCCCACTGGCGTCCTATCTCTTTGTGAATGATCTTCTGGCGGCACTCTATTGGTCGGTCGCGGTCACTCTTATTGCACTTTTCGTCTTCGGGTATGTCAAGGGACGGTTCACCGGAAAGCGACCCTGGCGTTCCGCCCTACAGACGGTGGTGATTGGTGGTGTGGCGGCGGCAGCGGCGTTTGCGATCGCGCGGCTGATCAGCGGTTGATTTGCGCCGATTTGAAGTCCTTCTTTATCCGTACGATCTTCATAGAGGATAGCTCGTGCATTCATACTTGATGTCTGCACGAGCTATCGACCGGGAATGTTACTTGACGCTGACTTTGGTGAAATAGGGGGCGTACTTCTTGTCAACGACCATGATATGGTTGGTCAGCCAGTCCTTGAGAAAATTTAATATTTCGGCGGAAAGATTCACTTTCCCGGCAGCGAATTTCTGCTGGAAATCTGCAATTTTAGCAACAAATGCATCATGTTGCGTCTTCTGGACGGCGTAGTCGGGATAGTTGATCCGCTTGAGTTCCTTTTCTTCATTCGCGAAATGCGTTGCGGTATAGTTTTTGAGGCCGCTCAGCAATCCTGACAAGGTATCGTTACCCTTGCCTTGTTTCATCGCGTCATAGAGTCCGTTGATCATCTCGAACAGTCTCTTGTGCTGACGGTCAAAGTCGTCCACACTGACGCTGTAACTGTCGTTCCAAGTGAAGAATGCCATATAACCCTCCTTAGGCTTCTTAAAGGCATCTAAATGAGTCTCCCTTTAACATCGGAGGTGGGGCAGCAAACCATTAGTAATAAGCTGACTTATTGCCAGACTGTACCTTTTTGCAACATCTAATCGGCAGTTTACGAAGAATGGCTAAGGTCTATCTGACAATTCCCGATAACTTTTCTATGTTGAACAAGGAGTCGATAATGACAAAAGCGACCGTATTAGTAGCAGAAGATGACAACCTCATCCGTACGATTTTCGTTGAGATTGTCAAGGGGGAAGGTTTTGATGTCGTGGAGGCGGACGATGGTCAAAGAGCGTTTGATCTTGTTACCTCCCGCAGGATCGACATGATCATTTCCGACATGAAAATGCCGGCGATGAGCGGTTTTGATTTGCTGTTGGCTGTGAAAAAGACGCATCCCGAAATTCCGGTGACCGTGATAACCGGCTTCAACAGCGAATACCTCGAAGAGGATGCACTAGCTGCCGGCGCCGATGCCTACATTACGAAGCCGTTCAAAGTTGCTGATATTGCGGCGACGCTACGGCAGATGTACCAGAAGGTGCAGCAGCAAACGCCATCTCCCGAAAGTCGCCCGTAGCCTGCCATTAAACGGAAAAGCAATTAGTGCGTCTCTCTTCTTAGAAGGGAGAGGGACTTCATGCAACGCCTTATTGTTTATCTACAGATCATTTTGATTCTCGCACTCGTTGGCGCGGTCGCAGCACCGCGATCGCCGGAAATCGGCGCAATCGGCCTGAAAGATTGGACGAAGGATGAGGATCTGAGACACCCATACGGAATTGGGTTCTACCTGTTTCAGCCGGTTTCTGACAAGGTCAAGCTGACTTTCGAGTACGACTATCTGACCAGCAAGACAAGGGACTGGGTCTATCAGTACAGCGGCCATTCCCAATTATCGGGATGTTCGGCGATGGAGGAAGTGGTTCGTCGCAACCGTGTGTCGCTGTTCCAGTTCGGTTTTCGACACTTGGTCGCACGATCACGAACGACTTCACTCGATTTCGGTGGGGGTGTGTGTTTTGCTAATGTCGGGGCTGGTGAGCATTCGCGGCAATCAGGTGTGCATCGGGATTTCGCCAACGCCTACAAGATGGGTTTGGTGATTGACGTCGGTCTGCTGGTAACAGAGTTGAAAGACCTGCCGTTGGTGATGCGCTTCGGGTTCAGACACCGGTTTCTCAGCGGATGTGGCTCAGCAAGACCATGCGGTTGGGCTTCCTCGACATTCGATGATCCCATCACGACCACTGGACTGAGTTGGGGTCTCGGTTATCAATTCGGTCGGTGATAGGAGACGAGTCTTAGGGTAGACGCCCAACCAATGCCATCACCACCACCGCCGAATTTGATGCCGCAATCCGGAAGAACTGATCCAATTGCTCTGTCGCCGTTTTGCTGGGCGAGCCGCCGGCCAAATCCGATGCCGAGCGGATGATGACAAACGGCACACCGTTAGCCGTACAAACTTGAGCCACCGCCGCCGATTCCATATCGGTCACCATTGCTCCGAATCGCCCTTTCAGCCACAAACGTTTCTGAGCATTGTCGATAAACGCATTGCCACTGACACAGGCGCCGCCGACGATTATGCGCGGTTCCCGTGTGCCGATCTTCTGCAATGACAGCTTGCTGCCGTCAATTTTCTTGGCCTCGCCGACAAAACCGCTGTCGGCAAAGAACGACCAGAACGATCCCAGGCTGTCGGCCTTGGCTGAGAAGGAATGAATTGGCTGGGGCTGTAAACTGTCGGGGCCGCAGTAGACATAATCGTGGGTGATCCAGCTTGAACAAATGCACAAGTCGCCAATATGCACAGTCGAATCGATCGCGCCGGCGATGCCGCTGAAGACGAGTCCGCGCGGATGGAAGCGTGTGATCAATTCCTGTGTGGTCATGGCCGCGTTGGTCATGCCGACTCCCGATTCCGCCAGAATGATCCTCTTGCCGTTTAACATACCCATCTGCACGGTTCTGCCGAGAATGCGAGCCGTGCTGTCGGTGGTCATTTGCTTGGCGATGGTCTGACCTTCCTCCGGAAAAGCATACAACACCAGTAGTGGCCGTGTTTGCGCTTCTGTTTGCATGGCAAACGCCACCAGCAACAAGACCAATCCGATCAGACTGAGCCTACGCTGCAAACGACTGTGACGAAATTTTCTCATCCCTGTTCTGCCTTTCGTATCGTTAGTAGTCGTATGACTACATTCATAACTGCACGGAAAAAAAGCGTTTTAAGTGAAAATCACACTTGATTTTTTGACTGGCGATCAACAAAATCATTCGGAACCGATTCTGCCGTGTTTGGCGCTACTGACAATGCCGGTTTCGTGTCCCGACCACAGAACCGCGCAACGGCAGATGACAACGATTGAAGGCGAGAGCGAGTTATGACAGAAAATGCACTTGGTTTGGCTGATGGCTTGTTGAAAGCGATGAAAGCCGAGCGTGATGGAAACAGCTTCTACCTGATGGCCGCCAACAGTACCGGCGATCCCAAAGGACGTCAGATATTCGAAATGTTGGCGAAAGAGGAACTTGATCATTTGCAGTTCCTCAAGGAACACTACGATTCGTTGGTCAAGACGGGCAAACTGAGTCCGACAGCGAAATTGCATGACCGTCTTGATCTGGCGGGACCGTCGCCGTTTTTTTCTGACAGCCTGCGAAAGCGCATCAAGGAAGCCCACTTTGAAATGAGCGCGTTGTCGATCGGCATTCAACTTGAACATGACGCTATGGCATTCTACCGCACCCAGTCCGAACTAACAGCGGAACCGGTAGCCAAGGCGTTTTTTGCCGAGCTTGCCTCATGGGAACAAGGTCATTATCAGGCGCTCCTGAAACAGCAGGAAGAACTGAAGGACGATTACTGGTCGGAGGCCGGTTTCTCGCCCTTTTGATGAAGTCATAGCAGAACAACCCTCGGCTGTGCTTGGGGGTAGCGTTAATCAACACCGCGTGCTGCATGGGAAATTGCTGCACGCCGTGAAATCACAAATAACACAAAGGACGGTGTATCATGAAGTACGGCGCCAGAAATCAACTGATCGGCAAAGTAACCGGAGTCAAGAAAGGTTCGCTTATGTGTCAGGTTAGCCTGTCGATTCCGGCCAATTCCAGCATGGCCTCGGTGATGACAATTGATTCGCTCAAAGACCTCGGCATCAAGAAGGGGGACAAGGTTCGTGTTGTTGTGAAGGCGATCAACGTGCTGCTCGTGAAGGAATGATCGCGGAACTGACGGCATTGAGGAGTGCTGAAGCTTCGGAATTGTCATTGCGAGGAGTCCCGCCGTTGCGGGACGACGAAGCAATCTGTGCGCTTGTATCGCAAGAGCGTAAATCGAGATTGCTTCGTCGTGCTCCACACCCAACATCACCTCTCCGCACTCCTCGCAATGACACGGTCTGGGCTTTTTCAACCGTCCCATTGGAGGTGTCTGCTTTGTGAGTCTCGCGCTGCTGGCTATCGCCTTTATCATCATCATGGTCGTTGCCTATCGTCTTTATGGCAGTTGGGTAGCGAAGCAGTTTGTCATCGATGACAGTCGGATTACTCCCGCGCGCCAAGTTAATGACGGGGTCGATTATGTTCCGACTCGACCGTTCTATCTTTTTGCCCAGCATTTCTCGGCGATTGCCGCAGCCGGTCCGATAGCGGGTCCAATTCTCGCCTGCGAGACGTTCGGTTGGTTGCCGTGTTTGCTGTGGATCGGCCTCGGCGTTGTCTTGATTGGCGCCGTGCATGACTTCTCAACACTGACTGCCTCTGTCCGTCACGGCGCACGCTCGATTGCCGAGATCACGCGCGAGCATCTTGGCACAAAAGCGGGCAGGGCAATGCTGGTGCTGATTTTGCTGGCATTAATGTATGTAATTGTTGCCTTCACCGACATTACGGCCTCAAGCTTTGTCTCGGCCACGGAGGAACTACAGGCGGCGAAAATCAAATTCAACGCGGGCGGAGCGGTCGCAGCGGCGGCAATCATGTACCTGTCGCTGGCCGTAGTTATGGGATTTGTCCAGCGCTTTCTCAAACCGCCGCTCTGGTTGCTCACTATTGTTTTTGTGCCAGCGACGCTGGGCGTCGTATGGCTCGGTACCATGATCTCCAATGTGTTCGTACTCGACGCCCGCGCCTGGGGGCTGATCATCCTTGCGTACTGCTGCGTGGCGTCGATCGTGCCGGTCTGGTCGTTGCTGCAGCCGCGCGGGTACCTTGGCGGTTTCATTCTATACATGGCTCTGGGAATCGGCATTGTCGGCATTTTTTTCGGCGGCTACGAGATCAAGCAGGCCGCTTTCAAGTCATGGGATGTCGGCGGCATGACCGGTCAGTTGTTTCCATTTCTGTTCGTCACGATCGCCTGCGGGGCTTGTTCCGGCTTTCATGGTCTCGTTTGCTCCGGTACGACATGCAAGCAAATCGAACGGGAATCCCACATGCAGCCCGTCGGCTTCGGCGCTATGCTTGCCGAGGGATTCGTGGCGCTAATCGCGCTGGGGACGATCATGGTTGTCTCGATGGACGACATCAAGGGGCTGAAGCCGGGCACGATCTACGGCAACGGTATCGGGGATTTCCTGACGCTGATCATCGGCAAGCAGTATCGTCAGTTTGCCGTAACCTTCGGCGCCATGGCGTTCTCAACTTTCGTTTTCGATACGCTCGATGTCTGCACGCGGCTCGGTCGATACATCTTCCAAGAGCTGTTCAATTGGCGCAGCCGTTTGGGCGCCGTTGTGGGCACGCTGGGTGTTGTGGCGTTGCCGGTGTATTTTATCGCCGGCGCACCCGAAGGTTCTTACATCAAGTTCTGGACGTTGTTTGGTTCATCAAATCAGCTCTTGGCGGCGCTGTCCTTGTTGACCATAACCGTCTGGCTTCATCAGGCGCGCAAACGGATCGCATTCACGCTGCTGCCGATGCTGTTTGTGTTGACAATCACACTCTGGTCGCTGGTCAGTCTGGCGGTCTCCAACTTCCGTACGGCGCAAGGGTTTGATATCGCCGCTATCAATGGTATCGTTGCCGCCGCGCTGATTATCTTGGCGATCTTCCTCGTGACAGTCGCTCTGATCAAAAGCTGGCGAGAACGTAAAGCACCCAGTGTAGTGTATGTCAAACAGAATGTATTATAGTGTTGCGCCGTCAGGATTCCTGAGGTTGCCCCACAGGTTGGGTCGCAGGGACATCAGAACGAGGACAGGTTATTCCCCCTTATTAAAGGGGGATTTAGGGGGTTGTCTTTTTTCCTGGTGGATAGGCGCTACAACCCCCTTGGTCCCCCTTTGCTAAGGGGGAAAATCAACTTACTTCTCGCACATTTCACGAAATCCAACTTGTGGGACAGCCTCCCCTATCCCGACGGCATCAGGCTCTATAGACCGCGTCGGGAAAGGATTCCCGAAGGCACGCGAGAATCGCCGGCGATGAAAAAGCCGACATTCGCGCTGCCCTTGTCTGCAGAAAACCGTTGACATTTCCGAATTATCCTATAACATAGTCGGCGAACTGTCGGGGTGTAGCTCAGACTGGTAGAGCACTTGGTTCGGGACTAAGGGGCCGCTGGTTCAAATCCAGTCACCCCGACCAGTTTCCAAAAGGGCGTTCGGGAAATACTCCCATACGGCTTGTCTTGTTGTGGCAAGGGGTGACGATGATAGAAATAGGACGGATCGGTTCAAACTGAATGGAGAGGCAACTGGATTGGCAAACCACACCGACGACTTCTGCAGACAGGTGAGACAACGGTCCGCTGAACACCGAGAGGCTGTTCAGCGTCTCTCCGGACTTCACGGCCAAATTGTCTCGCTTCTGCGCCAAGAACTCGATTCCATGGTGAGGTGCATTTATCTGCTATCCATTCGGGACCGCCAGCGCCGGGCTGAGTTGATCGAAGCATCAGTGCAAGGTGGGAAATGGACACATGCCAATGGTAGAGGGCATGTTACGGACCGAGAAATGGTGGACTTGGCCAGTCAACTCCAGCATTGGACGCAATCTGTTTACCGTTTTGGGTGCGCGTTCATTCACTTGTCGTCCTTCCATGATTATCGGCAACGAGATCCGATGGAAATGATCTCTGAGGAAGAGCGAAGCGCGATTCTATCCTTTATGCGAAATCACCACGGCGGTCCGGCCAGTGACCGGCCGTCCTTCCAAGACATTGTTCCCTACCTCCCGGCAGTTTTTGAGAAGATTAGCAGCAATCTAGAGTGCTACATCAAGAAACTTGAGGAGAATGGAGACCTTGAGAATTAGCCTGAATGCGTTCGAAGACGGTTGAGGATTCCATCCGGTACGAGCAGGTATGGCTCTGGTGATTTCATAAATAGGGCAATAAACGGCACAACGTTTTCCGGGCACGGTTCAAACGAGTGCCAGTCACCCCGACCAGTTTAGACAGGGGCGTAAATTGTTAAGTCAAGCGTCGGACGCTGCTGACGACATTGTAGAGAAGCAAAGCTGATATGGTAACAAAAGAGGGAGCGTGACTACTACAACCTTTAACCATGTCATAGTGGCAATATGTATCCCATCCTGACACTTAAGCCGGGCAAAGAAGGCGCGCTTGGTTTTCACCATCCCTGGGTGTTTTCCGGCGCCCTGCAAGGAATCCCGCGCGATATCAAGCAGGGAGCAATCGTGAGGGTGGTGGACCAGCAAGGGAAGATCATCGGCACCGGTACCTATTCGGCGCATTCAATGATCGCCGTCCGCATCTTTGATTTTGGGGAATGCACTCTTGACCAAGGATGGTTTGCCGCCAGATTTCGCCGCGCCGAAGAGCGTCGTCGTTGGTTCGACCTTGGCATTGGCGATCCTGTTGCGGGTTACCGCGTCGTCTTTGGCGAGACCGATGGCATCCCGGGTCTGGTAGTTGACCGTTATGCTGATGTCCTCGTGCTGCAGGTTGCTACTGCTGGGACGGAGTCCTTGAAAGAACTCATTGTTAAGGCCCTAGCCGACTTCTATGCTCCGAGAGCGATTATAGAACGAAGTGACCTGCCGGTGCGCCGGGAAGAGGGACTGAACGAAGCGGTTGGCATTCTTTATGGAGAGGATGTTGACCGCGTCGAATTCCGTGAAGGGGACTTGCGCTTTGTTGCCGATGTCAAGTCGGGTCAGAAAACCGGTTTCTTTCTCGATCAGAGGGAACTGCGACGCAGGATGATGCACTACGCTGCCGACCGCGACGTTCTCAATCTTTTCTCTTACACCGGCAGCTTCGCCGTTGCGGCGCTGAAAGCAGGTGCGCGTTCGGTACACAACATCGACGGCTCGCAGTCGGCGCTCGACGTAATTGCCGCTCAGCTTGAACTCAATCAGTTGTCGTCTTCGTTGGCGACAACAGAGTGCACTGATGTCTTCAACTGGCTTTCATTGCACGGTGATCCGAGCTACGACATGATGATCGTCGATCCACCGGCGTTGATAAAATCGCATCGGGATGCGGAGACCGGCAGCAAGGCCTATCACTTCCTTAATCGCGCGGCGCTGCGATTGATGAGAACGGATGGCATCTTTGTGACATCAAGCTGCTCGGCCCACTATTCAGAGGATGATTTCGCGGTCATGTTACGCCGCGCTTCAGTGCAAGCCGGTGTGACACTCGACATCCTTGAGACCGTGCGGCAGTCGGCGGATCACCCGATTTCGATCTACTTCCCCGAGTCGCTCTATCTCAAGTCGTTTATTTGTCAAGTCAGGCGCTAAGTAGAAAGCACATTGTCCCGCGTTAGACGCCGGCTGAACACACCCGACAGCCTTTTGCTTGATTATTGCCGTTGCGTGTGCTATCATGTGACTATCGTATTATGGTTAAGCAACATCCAAGATACATAGCCGTCATAGGCAGGGGAGACTGCACTCTGCAGGAAGCAGAACGCGCCGAGGAAGTTGGCAAGCAGCTTGCGAAGCGCGGCGCCGTGCTCGTATGTGGTGGCCTGGGTGGTGTTATGGAAGCGGCCTGTCGGGGAGCCAAAGGCGCCGGTGGTACGACCATCGGAATTTTGCCGGGCGTCAATCGACGGGACGCAAACGCCTATGTCGATCATGCCATCGCTACCGGTATGAGGGAGGGACGTAATCTGGAAATCATCCTCACTGCCGATGGCGTTATCGCACTGCCGGGGGAATTTGGGACCTTGTCAGAGATTTCGTTTGCGCTTAAGTACAACAAGCCGGTAGTTTCCCTTGGTTCGTGGGAAGTCTCGGATCGTATCATACGCGTCGGGACGCCGGCAGAGGCGGTGGAGTACATCATGCTGGAGGTGGAGAAATGAGCGAGCTTGCCTGTGCCAGAGTGCTGATCAACGGTCTCGTGCAGGGTGTGGGATTTCGCTACTTCGTTACGTCTCGCGCCGTGAGCTACGACGTGTGCGGTTACGTTCGAAATCTCGATACCGGTGGTGTTGAGATTGAGGTGGAAGGCACCCGCGAGGAGATCGGCAAATTCCTGGCCGAGATGCGTCGCGGACCGCGGCATGGGTTGGTAACAGATTTCCAGTTGGAATGGAAGTCTCATAAGAAGCAATATGATCACTTTTTCGTAAAGTATTGACGATGGACTTAAAAGAAAAAATTAGAAACATTCGCGATTTCCCCAAACCGGGAATCGTGTTCCGCGACATCACTACGTTGCTGAGCGATGCCGAAGCCTTCGAGGAAGTAATAGACAGATTCTGTCTGCATTTCAAGAAGTATGATATCACCAAGGTCGGCGTGGTTGAGTCGCGCGGGTTCATTTTCGGCGGCCCGATCGCATTGTCGCTTGGCGTCGGTATCGTGCCGATCCGCAAAAAGGGCAAGCTGCCGTTTGAGACGATTTACCAGTCGTACGATCTGGAATACGGCGCGGGCACGCTGGAGATGCACAGTGATGCGCTTGGTGAAGCCGACCGAGTGTTGATTATCGACGATCTGTTAGCGACAGGTGGGACAGCGTCGGCGTCGATCAAACTGGTCGAGCAGTTGGGAGCCACAGTGGCCGGACTGGGATTTCTGATTGAATTGACATTTTTGAAAGGTCGTCAGAGGTTCGAGGACTATGACCTGCTGACTCTGATTCAGTACGACGACGAATAGTCAGAAGCGTTACAGTTTTGGAGCGTTGTCTGAAAAAATGTCCCGTGGTGGGCGCCTTGACTTAGTTTGCCCTCGTAGCTCGAATGGATAGAACCAGGGTTTCCTAAACCGACCGGAGGGTTTTTGCATGTTCTTAACACGCCTCACAACTCATTGATTGTCAATAGAATGATGCAACTTACTTAAAGTGTTATCTCACATCATCTCGGACTATTTCGTATCGCCGACAGCCCAAGACAGCCCCAAAGTAGACAATCGAACCATACATTCAACACGAGCGAGTGCGTGATAGAAGAGCGAAGAAAAGAGTAAGGAAATTGTGCGGAATTCGAGTTGTTCAGAGTTGACTGCATTCTGACTTCCTTCCGCGCTTCTCCGCCTTGGCCTGACGACACATTCCAGCTTACGCGAGATGTACCGCAGTTCATCAGCCGAAGGATTTCTGATTTTGACAGTTCTGCTGTTGGCCACATACTAATGGGAAGTGGCTTTAGTCTTGACTGCACGTTTGCTGTCCCTAGATTGGCATCGAAAGGGAAAAAGATAGCAGGTATGTCAATATATTAGAAGGATCAAATTGGACACCAAAAAAGCCATGTAACCGATGACCAGAACACTGTATACTGTGGTACAATGAGTTCAAGGGACGGAAGAGGATGGGGCCCGGTGGCTCTCGCGGACTTCAAATCCGTTGGCGGGTGGTTGACATCCGCGGTGGGTTCGACTCCTACCCCTTCCGCCAAGATTAGCGAAATATGACATCTTCACAACCACTCAGATCAATTCCGTCCGTAGAGCAATTGCTCAGCTCGGGGAGCTTTGATCGACAAATCGCGGAGTTGTCTCGGCCGTTGGTGACCAGAGTTATTCGCGATACGCTGCAAGTTGTCCGTGACACGTCGCAAACCTCCGGAGAAATTCCTTCCATAGAGCGCATCGGGGAGATGATTGTCGAGCGGCTGCATCTGCTGTCACGGCAGCGCATCACTCCGGTGATCAATGGCACCGGCGTGCTGATTCATACCAATCTTGGCCGCGCGCCCTTGGGGGCCGAGTTTCTGGAGCAGGTTGCCAAACGCGTCGGCGGTTACTGCACTCTGGAGTTTGATCTGACAACAGGCAAGAGGGGAAAGCGCGGTACTTTTCTGTCATACCTGTTGGCGCAACTGACCGAGGCCGACGCAGCGTTGGCGGTCAACAACAATGCCGCGGCATTGTTTCTGATCCTGAACACGTTCGCCAATCGCAAGGAAGTGATCGTTTCACGTGGCGAGTTGGTGCAGATCGGCGGCGGATTCCGGATACCGGATATCATTCGCCGCGCCGGCGCCAAACTGGTTGAGGTCGGCACGACCAACCGGACGACAAAGAAAGACTATGAAGAAGCCATCACCAAGAAGACGGCGCTGCTGCTGAAAGTCCACCAATCAAATTTTCGTTTACAGGGCTTTGTTGCGGATGTCTCCGCAGCAGATATCGCCACGCTAGCCGCTGGTCGCGGGCTGATATCGGTATACGATCTTGGCTCGGGGGTCTACCATCAGACCGAGAACTATGGCATGGAACCGGAACCGAATATCACCGCCGCCAATCGATCCGGAGCTTCATTGATCTGTTTCTCCGGTGACAAATTTCTCGGCAGCGTGCAGGCGGGAATCGTTCTCGGTAGTTCTGCGCTATTAGACAAATTGCACAAGAACCCGATTTACCGAGTACTGCGTCTCGACAAGCTGTCAATCGCGATGTTGGAGGAAACGACTTTTGCCTATCTCAAGAAGGAAGAAACCGAATTGCTCCCGCTCTGGCGTTACATAACACTCACCGTATCTCAACTCCGCCAGCGAGCCGAGAGGATTAAAGATTCACTTGCCAGGAGCGGTCTCGAAATCGAGATATGCGATACCTTCGCCACTCCCGGAGGAGGCTCTTTGCCGGGAGGGACGCTGGCGTCGGTAGCTCTGGCCGTTGTCCCCAGAAACAAGATCACGGCATTTGCCGGCCAACTGTTGCAGTCCACGCCGCCGTTGATCGGTTATATCGATCAGGAACGATTTTTCATCGACTTGCGCACCGTTGATGAAGCGCAGGATGATTTGGTCATCCGCATTCTGACGGAGGCGGCAACATGTACACCATAGCGACTGCGGGTCATATCGACCACGGCAAGTCGTCACTGGTCAAAGCGTTGACCGGCACGGATCCCGACCGTCTCCCCGAGGAAAAAGAGCGCGAGATGACGATTGAACTCGGCTTCGCATCGTTCCAACTTTCTTCCGGTGAGGAAGTTGGTATTGTCGATGTGCCGGGGCACGAACGCTTTATCAAGAACATGATTTCGGGAGTGGGCGCTCTGGATATGGTGATGTTCGTCGTCGCCGCCGATGATGGCTGGATGCCGCAGTCGGAAGAGCATCTGGCGATCTTGCGCTATCTCTGCGTCGAGCGCGGTATGATCGTGTTGACCAAGGTTGATATGGTCGACCCCGATTGGAAAGAGATGGTCAAGAGCGATCTTTGCATAAAGACCAAAGGGACATTTTTGGATGGATGCGAGATCGTCGAATTCTCAGCCCAAGACTACCGCAATCTGGACGTCGTCAAGGTGACAGTCGAGCGAGTTTTGAAGTCGGTGCAACGGGAACCACCGGGTGACTCGGCACGGCTCTATATCGACCGCGTTTTCACGATAGCCGGTACGGGGACGGTTGTCACCGGCACGCTGCGCGAGGGAGGATTCACGGTTGGTCAGGAAGTTTTCCATCATCCGTCGATGCAGAAGGCCAAAATCAAGAATCTGGAAAGCTTCTACTCCCATCTGGACAAGGCGCTACCCGGTGTGCGGCTGGCTGTTGGGTTGCAATCGCTGGAACGGGGTGCAGTTAGTCGCGGCGATCTGCTCTATACTTCGCAACAACTTCAACCATCGTCGATCCTGGGCATCAAGCTGACTGTCGAACCCAAACAGGCAAACTTTATCAAGCACAATCGCGAGATCGTGTTTTTGCATGGTACGTCAGAAGTGGAGGGAAGATTCTTCCTACCTAATCAGTCGGTTGTCTGCGACGATGGCGCGTTGATCGCTGTTCTCAGGTTGAATGAGCAGGTTATCGTCAAGACAGGTGATCGGTTCATACTCCGTTTGCCAACGCCTTCGGTGATGGTTGGTGGAGGTATCGTGGTTGATCCGACCTTGGAGATATTCAAGCGTACAGCCGAAAACCGCTGGGAGTTGCTGGAAGCCGCTTCAACCCTGGATGCGAGGGCTTTAATCGCTTATGTTCTTACGACGAAGATCATCGTCGCCGAGTCGGAGTTGCTCGTGCAGTCTTTGTTGCCAAAGTCGCAGATTGGTGGCTGTGCAGAGCAACTGATAGAGGACGGGACAGTGATCAAGCGCGACCGATACCTCATCCTCAAGAGCGTGTGGAGCGACGCTTCAGATCAACTCATAAACGCCGTCAAGCAGTTTCATGAACAGAACCAGCATCTGGCTTCAATGCCGCTGGCGACATTGACAGGGGCAGTCGGCATACCACAGCAGCTATTTGATTTTGTGATCGAGGGTCTGCTATCTGCCGGAGTTTTGGAGCGCCAGGATGCCGGTATCAAAGTACGAGAATATGCCGCAGGTTTGTCACCAGCGTTAGAAAAGGCCAAGAGCCGTGTTTTGGGTATGCTGTTGGAGAACGCCCATCAGTCGATAAGTCGGGAGGAAATTCTGGCTGCCGACAAAGACGGAAAAAAGATTTTCGCCTATCTGAAGCAGAACAACGAAATAATTGATTTGAACGGCATGGTTTACCTGAGAAAGACTTTCGACCGCATCACCGCGGAGATCGTAGAACATCTCAAGAAGCATGGCAAGATGACTGTCGCCGAAGCGCGCGATGTTACTAAAACTTCCCGCAGGTTCATTCTGCCGTTACTCGAAGAACTTGATCGCCTGCGTATTACCAAGCGCGAAGGAGATTACCGGATGCTATGCGAATGACCAGTCTCAAGAAGCTCTTCTACGGTGGCAGAATATACACGATGGCCGACAGTCCGGCAGTGTGCGATGCCATGATTGTCGACGGTGACCATATCAGTTGGGTAGGATCATCCAGCGAACTGTCGTCCGTGCCATCGGACAGCTTCGAGCTAATCGATCTCGACGGTCAGATCATTCTGCCTGGCTTCATTGATTCGCACACGCATTTGGTTTTCTGGGCACTGTCACGACAGCAGATCGATCTGGACGGAGCAACGTCTTACGAAAACGCTCTCAAGATTATTCGCGATTTCGCAAGCAAACAGTCGAAATCGGATAAGTCGTGGTTGGTCGGCAAGGGCTGGAAAAGAGAACAGTGGCGCAAAATCAAATGGCCTCACAAATCCGAGCTTGACCGCTCGGTCCCTGACAGACCGGTGGCGGTCTTCTCTAAGGACGAACATCTCCTGTGGGTCAATTCCAAGGCACTGGCCATCGCCGGTATCACCGGACAGACTCCTGATCCCGAAGGAGGGGAGATCGGTCGTGACGCCGGCGGTGAAACGACCGGCATTCTACGGGACAACGCTTGTCGTTTGGTTCTAATGCACGCAAAGCCTCCGTCCCGGCGCGAAGCCGAAACGGCTTTGAAACCGGCTTTCGCCGAAATGTATCGGCAGGGATGCGTTGGTGTCACTTCATTCGACAATATCTACGGTTTTGAGGTGCTGCAAACGTTGGACATTGCCGGCAAGTTGCCGGTCAGAGTCGTCTATCATTTCCCACACGACCGCGTAACCGAAGACACGATTCTGCGGATGAAGACAGGGTTTGGCTCGGAGTTCTTGAGGATCGGCGGGATCAAAATATTCGCCGACGGTGCTCTCGGCTCGCAGACGGCATTGATGTTCAAACCCTTTGCCGACTCGAAAGACAATATGGGTATCGAGGCCACTTCCCCGAACGAACTCCGACGCATCGTCGGCAAAGCAACCAAAGCGGGAATGGCGTGCGCTATCCATGCGATCGGTGACCGTGCGAATCGCAACGTGCTGGATGCCTTTGAGGCAGTAGGCCGAAACGTGTCGTCACGCTTCCGCCATCGCATCGAGCATTGCCAGATCGTGCATCCGCAAGACATCAAGCGATTTGCCGAACTCAAAGTCGTGGCTTCGATGCAGCCCAGCCATGCGACGGCCGATATTGACCTTATGAAGCGTTATCTTGGTTCGCGCCAACGCGACTCGTATCGGTTTCGGACTTTCGCCAAACTCGGATTGACTATGTGTTTCGGCTCCGATGCACCGATTGAGCCGCTCAACCCGCTACATGGCATATATGCCGCGGTTACCGGAAAGGCAGTAGAAGGCAGGATTTGCTTCAACCCTCGGGAGACGATCTCCGTTGCGCAGGCAGTGAAGGGTTTCACAATCGCGGGCGCCGAAGCGGTTGGTGATGCTCAGCGCCGTGGCAATCTGATCGCCGGCAAGAAGGCGGATTTTATTGTGTTGGATCGCGACATTATGAGGCTCGATGCCGAACAAATTCTCAAGACGACTGTGACTGCGACTTATATCAATGGTGAGTTAAAATATTGCGCGGATGGTTTTCCTGACTAACTTGGCTGTGGAGTTGACACTGTGAAAAGCATCTTGGCCATATTGATCGCTGCCGCGTTGACTGTAACAGCTTCGGCGCAGACGGTCACCAAGCTTTATGTCCCGGCAGGCGCGGGAGGTGATGCCGGACGTATGTCAACTCTCGTTTACGGCATCGAGACGAACCAACTTATCGCGGAACTGCAGCCATCGCATGATGCGGGGTTGGCGGTTACCAATGCCGACTCGACAGAAGTCTGGATCTTCGGCGCCACGAGTACGACCTGTGACATCTATGGTACCGCTACCGATAAACTGATCAAAACCATTGAACTAGAGCGTCAGGTAATTGATGCGACTTTCTCTCCTGACGGCAAGTACTGCTTTGTCATTGGCTCGATCCCGGGTAGCGGGGCAAATGATCTGTTCGTGATCGATCGTGCCACGTATAGCATTGCGTTTTCAGTACCTGAAGTTGTCGATCCGGCGGCTATCGCAGTATCGAGCAACTCACAATCGTTGTACTGCATCTCGCAGTCACTCGGCGCCTTGACTAAGATCGAGATACCAAGCTTCAAGGTCAAAGCAAGCCTATTCGTGGGATTCGAGCCAGCCGGAGTAACTATAACGCCTGATAGCCGTTTTCTGTTCGTTGTCTGCCGGGGTTTAGACGAAGGCAAAAGGGGCGGTTCGCAGATCACGGTCGTCGACACACGTACTGATACGCCTTTCTGGGTGCTGGATGTCGGCAAAGGTTGCTCCTCTGTTGCTATCAGCCCCGACATGGGTCGGATGGCTGTCACTTATGATCTTGCCTACGATGGAGCTACTAATAACGTTCGGCTCTTTCAACTGCTTGCTGGCAATGACTCCATTTCTATCTCTCGCGCCACAACGTTCGCCATGGGTCAGGCGCCTCAGGGTGGCATGATTGTTTCGTCCGGGCGCTACTGGATCGGTTGCGATCCGGTTGCCGGTGGCGTACCCATTGTTGATCTTTCGGCTGATACAGCGATTGCATCCTATTCATTGCTCGGGCATCCTCGCCCTCTACGAGTCGCGGCTGTCAGCGTGCGCATAGATGAGTCGATAGCAGCGATTACCAAGGAAATAGCTACCGAAAGCGATTCGAGCAGAATACCTGACTACTACCTGGATCTCGCCTATCTGCTTAAGACAGCCAATCGCAAGAATGATATGGTGGCGGCCTATCAAAAGGTTATCGACCAATTCCCGACCAGTTTCGCCGCTATCAGTTCCGGGCTGCAACTGGCGGATATTTGCTATGGCGACCAGTTGTACAGCCAGACCGCGGACTACAGTTTCAACGCGCTGGATGCTTACCGTCGCTTTGTGGCCGAAGGGACCTCTGAGCAAAGATTGCCGCAGAGTAGTCTGTTAACTGCGGTTGATCGACTGGCGCTCTTTTCCAAGCAGTTCGACAAAGAGTATCTGAAGAAGCTGGCCGAGTTATATCTGAAACTGACGACAAAAAGCCCCGAATTAGCCGAGACCTATTTCCGTATGGGCTATCATTTGCGTCGCGCCGATGAAGGCAAGTTAGCTAATCGGTGTTTCACGGAAGTCGGGATTCAGCTTTTGGGAATCTCTGATCAAGCGCTTGTACAACCGCTGTCGGCGAGGTTGGCACTTGCGACCGGAGATGCTAAGGCGTTCTACAAAATCAAGGACAAGAAAAAGGAGCCGACGATCGACGGCAATCTAAGCGATTGGATCAAGGACAAGTCGTTGTTCTTCTCCGGGACATCGGGCTTCACTTACGGTACGGCGTCCTGGCGCGATGATAGCGACCTTTCCGGCAGCGTTTATGTCACTCGCTTTGAGACCGATCTTTACATTGCCGGGACTATCAAGGACGACAGCCTGATGGCGTTTGACGATGCCAACGGTGATATGGTGGCTGTCTTCTTCGACTTCCGACCCGCGTCCGGGAGCTACTTTACACGTGATTTTGATGCCGGCAGCGGTTGTTTCTCGTTGTATATAATGGCGCCAAACGCCACTAATCCGAGAGTGCGTGTGCAACTCGGCATCCAAACCCCTTACGAAATCGCGAGCATTCGCACGGAAACCGGTTACACTTTCGAAATGAAGCTCCCACTCACCACGTTTGGCGGTTGGCTTACCAAGGAAGTAAAGCGTTTCGGGTTGGGTGTGGAGTTGATCGATTTCGACAATCCGGCCGATCCTAAGCTCTCCAAAGCCATCGGTTTCCTGATTCCATCTGACGGTGTTGGCGGTCCGCCGCGACCGGAGCTCTATGGCGTGGCCGAGTTTTAGTCTTGTAAGAAATCGGCGCCTATCTTTTTGATTGACTAGCTTGCTCTGATTAGGCAGATTAACTTATTCGTCTTGGCAGAAAGACGGTGCCGTAAAGAGGCTGAGAGGTGATCATTATGAATTTACGAAGGGCGTTTATCTGTCTGGCAGTGTGCTTGACGCTGTTTTCACATGTTGCCACAGCCAGAGTCGTGAAAGTGATGACGCTCGATGGTCCAATCGGAGCCATCACGCTTAAGCATTTCGAGCGGGCGCTCCATGTAGCAGAGACAGAAGGCGCGGAGGCGCTGGTTGTGCAGTTGAACACGCCGGGAGGCGTGATGGAAACAACGCTGCGTATTACGACCGCCATCATGAATGCCAAGGTGCCGGTTATCGTGCATGTCTATCCTTCCGGTGGCAGGGCCGCCTCGGCGGGCGTCTACATCACTTATGCCGCGCACGTTGCCGCCATGGCATCCTCGACCAACATCGGCTCCGCGACGCCGGTGTCGATGGGGGGAGAAAAGATGGACAGCGCGTTGGTCAAGAAGATCGTGAATGACGCCGTCGCCAACCTACAGGGGGCTGCCGAGAGGCGAGGGCGCAACCGATATTGGGCGGAGCGTGCGGTTCGAGACGGTGTCAGCATAACCGCCTCGGAAGCCGTTGATTCCAACATCGTCGATTTTATGGCTGAAAATCTGGGTGAGTTGCTGGAAAAGGCTGATGGCAGGGTCGTCAAGATGGTTGACGGAGACGATACGCTGCACACGAAGGATGCCACTACGGAAAGGGTTGACAAGACCTTCAGCGAGGCTATCCTCGATGTCATCACCAGTCCCAACATCGTATTCATCCTTTTCTCGCTGGGTACCCTAGGCCTCGCGATAGAGCTATATAATCCCGGCGCGATCTTGCCAGGCATCGTCGGCGGCATTTGCATTATCGTCGCCTTGCTCGGCATGCAGGCGCTGCCGCTTAATTACGCCGGATTGGCGCTGATCATATTGGCGATTATCTTGTTCCTGCTGGAGATCAAGGTCACCAGTTACGGTATGCTCACCATCGGCGGAATCATCGCCTTGATACTAGGAGGTTTGATGTTAATTGATAGTCCGGAACCGACGTTGCAGGTCAGCAAGAGCATCATAATAACCGTATCTTTGTGCGTGGCGGCTTTCTTGGTGTTCGCGGTCGGGTTTGTGGTCAAGTCTCGTCGAAAACAGGTGGAAACCGGTTTTGAGGGACTGGTAGGCCAAATCGGCAAGGTAAAAGAAACCATCGACGGCGACGGGATGGTTTTTGTAGCCGGTGCGCTTTGGCACGCAATGGCAGAAGAGAAAATCCAAGTCGGCGAGAAGGTTCGCGTCCTTTCAGGCGAGCACACGACTTTGAAGGTGGCAAAACTCAATTCCCACAAGGAGGGATAAA
>CAIVAP010000099.1 GCA_903903945.1 uncultured bacterium
CTCAGGCATTGTCCTCCTTGCACAACTATCTCACGAGATAGTGCATCCCGAGCGGGTCGGATACGCCCCGCACTTATCATGCGATCAAACACTGGAGAAGACCTGACAGGATGCCTGGGATTGCCCTTCCTTTTGGCAGATCCTCTGGTCGGTCTGACCTGTTGAACGTTTCGGCTGCATCGCTGACTTCTTGATCGGACTTCCGAAAGAAATCACGAACTGTGCAATAATTGGCATGGTCATCCGTTAGCGGTTTCTCCGCTTGTCAATCCCCTCGCCCGGGAATTCAACTTGACCAAGCGGTCTCCTCGTAGATGTGAAACAAATGGACGTTAATTCAACATTAACGACTAAGCGCCGAGAAGTGTTGGCAGCATCGACCGGTACGCAGTGTACCTATCGAAGCCCCATCCTGTATTTCGGCGAACTGTCGAAGAGCTTTGCATAAAGGAAAGCGATTCCACATCCGAAGTGTTATAAGTAGGTTGAGACCAGAGATCATACCTGGAAAAAGGCGGGCCATGAAAGACTACTCGCTCCCGAATAGTGCCGTCAGGGTTGTTTCTTGCTGCACCGGAGTCGATTCTGGTTTTAGGGTTCGTGACTGGGCGCACCACGCTCTGGCGGAAGGTTAAGAAATATAGCATTGCCAAAGAATAACCGGTGTCCGGAGTTGTGACCCCAACAAGGGGGAATTGCCATGTCCACCGCGACGAGAGCCAAACTTGCCCGCTTGATAGGTGAGTTGGCGGATCAAGAGCGCCCTCTTACAGAGGAGAGGAGATGATTGAGCGCCAGCCGCCCTGGAGGAGATTGAGAAGTACAGGGGGGTCTTTGCGATAGCCATTCGGTGGATGTGTGCAATAGACTATTCAGGGAAAAAGGACTTCAATTCGAAGGGGTCAGGTTTTAGTTGGCTAACTCTGAAATATTATCACCTGTACGAGGGGTCTTAGATATGAATAGAAGACACCTCTTTTATTCATTACCGATGATTCTTCTGCTGATCGTCGTTGTCGCCGGCTGGTTTGCCACGGACTATCTTGGCAATAAGGCTCGACAGGAAATCATCGAAGAAAGCCGATCTTCGGTATCAATCTTGTCCATCTCTCTGTCTACTACATTAAGCAAAAATGAGGAAGCCGTTAAATCCTTGGCCGGTTCGCCCTGGATCGTGCCCGCACTGCTGTCTAAAGGGGAAAATGATATCGAACAGGCCAACAGCGCGTTAGACAGATACGGTTCAGCTTTCGACGCCATCTCCTACTTGATGGACGCCGATGGCATGACGGTAGCATCCTCTAACCGCAAAGATCCGGACAGCTTTGTAGGGAAATCCTATGGCTTTCGTCCTTACTTTAAGGAAGCGGCCAGGGGTCAACCTGGCCGCTATTTTGGGTTGGGCGTTACTTCCGGAAAGAGGGGCTTTTATGCAAGCTACCCTGTTCAAAATCACTTAGGTGAAGTGGTTGGTGTGGTAGCGATGAAAAAGGAAATTGACGATATTGCGCCCTATTTCCGCAATTATCCGTATTGCTTCTTCATCAGTCCTGACGGCGTTATTTTCCTTTCCGGCACACCGGCAATGGTTGGAAAAAGTCTTTGGCCGCTGGACAAAGCAGTGCGGGAAACGTTACTTGCCTCCAAGCAATTCGGCAATAACCTCTCTGAAGCCGTTATCAAAAAGGCAACTACAGACGGCGCGGAGGTCGCTTTAGAAGGAAATGACTATCATGTCACCATGAAGGTTATTGACAGTGACGGATGGTCGATTGTGCTTCTGGCCCCGACAGATCGGATCGGGACCTACCGATTGATCGGCATTCTGGTAACGGTATTGGTGGGCTCTCTAATTATGGTCTTCTCAGGTATTATCTATGTCACAAGCCGATCCAGAGGGGCGTTGCAACAGAGCGAACGCAAATTCCGACTCCTTTTCAATTCCATGACCGCCGGCTTTGCACTCCACGAGATTGTTCGAGACGCCGATGGTAAATCCGTTGACTATCGCTTTCTGCAAGTGAATCCGGCGTTTGAGGTTCTCACCGGGTTGATAGCTGAAGACATAATCGGCAAGACCGCGCTCGAAGTTATGCCCGACTTAGAACCCTCCTGGATTGAACGATACGTAAAAGTAGCCACGACCGGAGAGTCGATCCAGTTCGAGAACTACGCCCAGCCTCTAGACCGGCACTATCAGGTAACCGCCTACAGTCCCCAAGCTGAATATTTCGCAACCGTCATCGAAGACGTCTCCGAGCGTAAGCAAGCGGAAACATATCGAGAAATAGGTCGAGAAGTCCTACAAAGACTCAACGAACCGGGAGATTTGCAGGATTCCGTCCAGCGCGTCCTCGCCGCATTGAAAACGCGGACCGGGTTCGATGCCGTTGGCATTCGTCTGCAAGATGGGGATGACTTCCCGTATTTTGCGCAGAAAGGATTTTCCGAGGATTTTCTGCTGACGGAAAACACGTTGGTCGAGCGGTCCGCGGATGGCGGTATATGCAGGAACAAAGACGGCAGTGCCAGGCTGGAATGTACCTGTGGTCTGGTCCTTTCCGACAAGACCGATCCGGCCAATCCTCTATTCACATCGGGAGGGAGTTGCTGGACCAACGATTCTTTCCCGCTTCTGGACCTTCCATCCGATCAAGATCCCCGGCTTCATCCACGCAACCAATGCATACATCAGGGCTATGCCTCTGTCGCCCTGATACCCATTCGGAGCAAGGATAGGATCGTTGGTCTGATCCAGCTCAACGACCGGCGCAAAGGACGTTTCACCCTCGATACGGTTGAAATCCTGGAAGGAATCGCTTCGCACATCGGAGCGGCGCTAATGCGCAAGCAGGCGGAGGAGGCACTTCGTGAGAATCAAGAGCGTTACCGCGTTCTAATTGAAAGTCAGGGTGAAGGTGTCGGTATCGTTGACCTGAATGAAGTCTTCCAGTTTGCCAATCCAGCCGCGCACGAGATTTTCGGCGTGCAGACGGGCGAACTCGCCGGACGACATCTCGATGAGTTTGTTGTTCCGGAGAACTGGCAGGCCACTCAAGATCAAATCCGAGAACGCCAGGATGGACTCAAGTCAACATACGAACTGAATATCGTCAGACCGGATGGGACCCATCGCTGCCTCTTGGTTACCGGAACGCCACAGTTGGACGCAAACGGCGTGGTGTTGGGAACGTTTGGCGTCTTCCGCGACATGACTGACCTAAAGCGCGCCGAAGAGGCATTACGGGAATCGCGCGGGGTTCTACTGGTGGTTCTTAATTCAATACCTGTAAGGGTATTCTGGAAAGACAGAAACCTGAAGTTCCTTGGATGCAATACACCATTTGCGCGAGACGCGGGCTTCGAGAAGCCCGAAGATATCATCGGAAAGGATGACCATGCCATGGGTTGGCGGAATCAGGCAGATCTCTATCGCGCCGACGACCTAAGGGTAATCGAGAGTGGAAATACCAGACTCCATATAGAGGAACCTCAAACAACACCATCGGGCGAGCAGATTCATCTGCTGACAAGCAAGGTCCCGCTTCGGGATGTTAACGGGGAAATAGTCGGAGTGCTGGGAACCTATCAAGACATCACCGGACACAAGCGAATGGAAGAGGAAAAGATGGAG
>CAIVAP010000100.1 GCA_903903945.1 uncultured bacterium
CCGGATGCTGACTCACTGAGCGTTTGAACAGCGCCTCGGCTTCAGGGTACATCCGCTTGTAAAGCATCGCCAGACCAAGACTTTTGAGTTGATCGGCATCACTCGATTGCATCGCGTCTCCGAACTTCTGCAACAGATGTTCGATTTCTTCTTTGCGTTCCTTGTGAGTATTCTTGACCAACTCCAGCAGTTCCGGCTCCAGAAGACTGGCGCCGAACTCCTCCTCAACCGTGTCGAGGAGCAGACCGTCGGAAAAGATCGAAGAACGCACGCGGCGCTGCGTCGGATCATTAAAGGTTTGTATCAAGTACTCCCGCTCGGCGGAAGCAACACGCGAATTCAAGCGAAAGTTCTCCATCGTACTACCCTCGGACACCGGCGGTCTTCTTCACCGTGGTTTCATCTTCGATTCGGGGAATGGTCCCAACCACTTCCAACCCCAACATTTCTTCGATATCTTCTATACTCTTGATCGAGTGATCCACCACTTCGGCAAGGATCATTGCGCACACGCCCAGCAGAATTCCAAGGCCCAGACCCATCAAAGTGATCTTGAGACGGTTTGGCGATGACGGTTCCAGCGGAATCGTTGCCGGTTCCAGAATGCGGTACTTGGTTTCGGCTTCAGCCGTCGTCGTCGCTTGTTGTATGCTTACGCCGGTCGCTTGCGTCTGCCATTTGTCGTAAATTGAACGTTTGGCATCGACCTTTTTCTGCAGACTCTCTACCATCTGGTCATAATACGGTGTTCCGGTGACTATGCCGCGGATCTGTTGCACGGACGATCGCAGTATCTGGTCCTTGCCGGCCAGAAAGCCGATCTGGTAGCGTCGGTAGATCAATTCGCCGAGGTCTGCTTGGAGCGACCCCGAACGATCGGGATAGAGTTGCTTCGCCAGCGCCGTCGAATGGCTCTGCATCGAATTAAACGCGTCGGATACTTTCGTCAACAGCATCTGGATTTTGGCATCCCTCCAAAGGTATCTCATCATCAAATGGCTGATTTCCTTCGTCGAGGAGAGCGCATCATCGACATCACCGGCGAGCTCGTTCGCCGACTGCAGCGCACTCATCGTGTCGATTCCGACCTCAGCCAGCCGCGTCGCCAGGAAGTTCTTCCGATCGATCGCTTCTTTCACCTCCAGATTGGTGGCGTCCAACTCAGACTGAATCGCCGACACGTTGGTTTGTGAACTGATACCGGCTTGAAGACTGGCGGAGATGTAGGTAGTCTTGAAATCCGCCAACGCCTTTTCAGCGTCTTCAAATTCCTTCTTCGCCAAAGCCAACTGCTGATCGGTGAACGCCTGGCTTTCGCGGGATGTCGCGACTTCGTCAGACAACTTGCGCTCACGGTATATCTCCGCCAGTTTGGTCGCCATGTCGACGGCAAGTTTCGGCTGATCGGAACCGCAGGTGATGACGACCTGATTATCGCCGATTAGACCGACGTCTATGTTATCCCGCAATTCATCTATCTGTAGTTTGCGCACAATATCCTGCAGTGCATATTGACGAAACTGATCCTGCATCCGCGCCGCCGCCTTGACAATCTTCTCTTTTGGCTCCAGCTTCAGATCGGTGATCAGACGGTTGATGTAGCTGGAGGACAGGATTTCCGAGCGCGTTGACGCCAGCCATCGCTGCTCCGTGCGCGGATCCGGCAAGTCCGCCAGTTCCTTCGGGATCATGCTTTCCAACTCACGTGACACGAGTTTGCTGGACGAGATCACGATCTTGGTGGATGACGAAAAAACCGTAGGCAGAAGATAACTGCCACCGAAGGCCACGGCGGTCACCAACACTAGAGGCAGAACCAGCCAGAATTTCCGCTTCCAGATGATCTGCCAGATGTCATGAAGCGTTACTTGCCGCTGATTCATTGCTTGAACCTATCTATCAGCAGTATGGTCGACGTAATCGTGGTTCCGAATGTCAGAGCATCGCGAAGAGCGTTGAACCCGATGCCCAGGAAAGTGCCACCTTTCTCCGGAATGACGATCGCATCTTCCGAGCGCAGCAGATACCGCGAAGGGCTGCCCTGCTTCATCTGCCGGTCCATGTTGATCGTGTATACGTTGGCATACTCGCCGATCCTGGAATTGACCATGATTCCTTTCAGATTCGCCGTGGGCAGCGTGCCTCCCGCAATCGCGATGGCTTCCAGTAGGCTCAGACCGGATTCGAGAGTATATACACCGGGCTTGGCAATGGCGCCCACAACATAGTACACATTCCGACCGCCACCAGTTTCCGTCGGCAGTCCCGTGCTCGGAATTCCAGATAATGTGCGAGGAACCTGGATGACGTCATGCGCCAGAATCTTGGGCAGACTCGACAGGTCGCGATTTGACACAGCCGATAAGACGTCGACCGACAAGATCTTTCCCAGATCACTACCACTCCCGCGAATAATTTTGACATTACGCAAGTCACCGACGGCTGTAACACCACCCATCTCCTTGATGATCGCCCAGAGATCGGGAATGACTTCCCGCGCATATCGCCCCGGCGCCATAACCTCCCCCTCGACAAAAACCGTCTGCGAATTATAGCCGGTTACCGTCACCGTTGCTTGACTGATGTCACGATTAAAACGCGATACCTGTTCGACGATCTTGCGGCCAAGTGCCGAAGGCGTCAGACCGGCAGCCGTAATCTCACCGATGACTGAGAGCGAAATCTTGCCATCAGAATTGACAACCGCCGTCTGATTGAGTTCGGCTGCTTGCCAGAAGACGATCTCGAGCACATCGTCGATACCGACCGTATACTCGGCGAACGCTGCCGGCGACAGCACCATAATCAAGCACAGCACCAGCCAGAGTTTAATTGTTAGTTCTCTTGTCATACCTATCACTTCTCGAATTCAGGAGTTTCTCATCAAACATGAATGACTTGTTTCTGCCGCTGGACTTGGCTTGCAAGAGTGCCATGTCCGCACAGTATATTAATCGGTCAATTCTTTGTGCGTCATTAGGATAAATCGCCCCACCCAGAGACACCGTGATCCGGTGCTGTTCACTGGTGAATCGATCCCGAAACTCATGATTCAGCACCGCAACCCGCATGCGGTCCATGAAATTGGTGCAATCATCCGCCGAGGTTTCCGGCATGATTATACAGAATTCCTCTCCCCCA
>CAIVAP010000101.1 GCA_903903945.1 uncultured bacterium
ATTCTCGAAGTTGACCGCTTCGATCTTGAGTAGCGCAAAATAGCGCTCGGATTCCTTCGGAGGGCGCACCTGACCGGAGATAATGTCGCCGGTGCGCAAGTCGAACCGTTTGATCTGCGACGGCGAAACATAAATGTCATCCGGACCCGGCAGGTAGTTGTAATCAGCCGAACGGAGGAAGCCGTAGCCCTCCTCGAGGATTTCCAGTACTCCTTCGCCAAAGATCAGACCATCTTTCTCCGTCTTGGCTTCGAGAATCTTAAAAATCAGTTCGGACTTGCGCAGACCGGACACGCCGGGAATTTCCAATTCCTCCGCATGCCTAAGCAGCTCGGCGATAGTTTTCGATTTAAGTTCGACAATGTCCATATTCGTGAGTCCTTTCCGAATAGTATAGATATTTTGAATTTTCTCTTAGTTACCAGCCCCCGCGGGTGTTGAAAAAGGTCAGGCGGCGACTTCTTCAGTCGGAGCGTCGCCCCATAAATCCTCTAAGCCGTAGAAATCTCTAACCTCCCGTACGAAAACGTGTACAACGACATCAACATAATCCAACAACACCCAACGCAGTGATTCGTAGCCCTCGCGATGCCAGTAGCGTTCACCGCTTTTTTGCAACTCGTCGGCAATATGATCGGCGATGGCCCTGGCCTGAACATCGGCATCGGCGGAACAAACCACAAAGTAGTCACACACCGACGAAAGTTTGCTCAGATCGAGTATTCTGACGTCGTACGCTTTCTTGTCTAATGCAAGATCAGCAATTCTGTGAGCCAACTCATGCGAAGTCATTAACGAGTTTCTGTCTGCCTCTCCTTGATCATGTTAGTTTTTGCCCACAGAGCGTGACAAGTACTTGTCATAGTCTGAGCCCACGACAAGAGAATAGTCTATATCCAGAAAATTGTCTTCCAGTTCCTTGTAAGTCACTTGCTCAGGCGACAATCCGAGTTTCATCGCCAAGCGCTCCGCCACCGGACTGCCGGCTCTGCGAGCGATAAGTGTCGTCTTCTCCTGTTTGAAGGAACCGAAGTTCCTTTCGTCAATAACGTCAATCGCAAAATCCGGCTTTCCCGCCTCCAGCAAATACTTGGCGAACCGGCCGGCCACTCCCGGCACACCGCAGCCGTTAAGCACTTGCAGGCGCAGCGAAATTGACACCGACGATTGGTTCTGGGATGTTTGCCCCTGTGGCGCCGCCGGCGCCGACTCCCCTTGCGTGTATTTCAGCGCAAACGAGCCGATAACCACCAACACCGTCAACGAAATGACGATAAGTAAGAAGTCTATGATTCGGCTTCCCGCTTTCGGTTTAGCCGCCTTGGATTTGCTCCGGTCTGCTTTCAAGTCTATTCAGTCTGTTTTGAGGCATCAAGCTTAAGGGGAACGAACTTCACCGTTACCGGTCTTCAAAAATGGACTCATACCTCCCAAAGGGTGAATTGGAATACAATTGATAGGGCGAGCGCGTCTCGTAATTAAGAATGAAGCGGAAATTCCGGGACGGCTGCCAATCCAAACGGAAACTCGGCAAGAGCTTGTTGCCGGAAATCTGAGTGCGCGCCCCCCATAGCCCCTGGGGCTGATGAAGGTAGGCGATCGCGAACGACACCCGCAACGGCTTGGCGAACTCATAGTCTATCTGATTGATATACATCCCGATCATCTTTCCCTGACCCACGCCGGAAGCATAACTCAGACTGTAACTCTGGGTCATGTGCAAACGCGACGGATCAAGAAGAGAAAATACCGGTCGCGGCCTGGAACCGGATAGCGCCGTTGAACCAGTGGAACCGGTCGTTCCCTGTTTGACCAAGGTGTCAGCCGCAAAAGCGACATTCATCAGCAGCAAAAGCGCAACCGCGAGGCTCGCTATGTACAACAATGTTTTGATAATCAGATCTCCTGCAAGTCTCAATGCTTATACGTTTTGAATCTATCTCTTGCCCAATTTATTGTCAACGTTTTAATTCAACAAATATCGCTTCGAGTTCCTGAAGCTGCTCCACGGAATTGACACCCAGCGCCTCGCGATAGTCGTCCAGGACTACGGCCCCGGTTGTTTTGCCTTCGCGCAACAGAATCTGCACAACGTCAGTCAGGTAGTATTCTCCTTGAGTGTTATTGCGATCAACCTTGTCCAGTGCGGCATCAAGCGATGGGGCGTCGAAAAGAATGATGCCGGTATTGATCTCTCTACTCTTCCGTTCTTCGTTAGTACAATCGGCTTGTTCCACGATCTTCTTTACCCTGCCATCGCTGTCGCGCACGATGCGTCCGTAGCCGGTGGCATCTGGTGGCATTGAAGTCAAGACCGTCGCTGCGTTGCCGCGCCGGAAGTGTTCGTCAATTAGCCGGGTTAGCGACTCGCGTCGCAACAACGGAACGTCACCGGTTATGACAAGTACTCCGCCGTCCTGCTTGTGGAAATATCCACGGGCGGATTTGACGGCATCGGCGGTGCCCTTCAGCTCATGCTGTACGGCGAAAACAATTTCCGTCCCTTCATAAAGCTTTTGCACCAATTCGCGGCCGTGGCCGACAACTAACACTATCTGTTGCAATCCCAGCGAATTGAGGGTGTCGGTCAGGTACGTGATCAGCGGTCTGCCGGCAATTGGCTGTAGAACTTTGGGCAACTCAGACTTCATCCGTTTGCCCTTGCCGGCGGCGAGCACGACCGCAATGATATGTTGGGAATTGTTCAACTGAGGGGTCGGTTTTTCTTGTCTACCTTGACGATTGTCGGTGTATGCTTCTGGGCTTCTTCGGGACTCATAAGAACATAGGTGATAACGATAACTTCATCGCCAACCTGTCCCAAACGAGCTGCCGGGCCGTTCAAACAGACCGTGCCGCTGCCGGGCTTGCCCTTAATCGTGTACGTCTCAAATCGGACGCCATTGGCAACATTGACGACTTGCACTTTCTCCCCTTCAAGGATGTTGGCAGCGGTCATCAACTCGGGATCGAGTTCTAACGAGCCTTCATACTTAAGGTTAGCATCGGTGATTGTAGCCCGATGGATTTTCGACTTGAACATTTGCAACAGCATCTTATCCAACCTTCAGCACAATATTGTCGATCAGCCGCACGCCATCTATCCTGCATGCGAGGCTGATGGCGATTCTGCCCGAAATTCTTTTCAATTCCGCCAGTGTTTCGGCGTCCGCTACCGAGACATAGTCCACATCAGCTTCCGCATCTTTAACGAGTCGGCGGCGGATAAAGTTCCTGATTTTCGCGGCATTACGTTCACCGGATAGAACCAATTGCCGAGCCGCAAACAGGGAACGAGATATTGCCGGCGCTCGCCGGTGTGCATCTACAGAAAGATACGCATTTCGGGACGACAATGCAAGTCCGTCGGCATCCCGCACTGTCGGCGCAACCACGATCCTGACCGGTACATTCAGGTCTTTGACCATCTGCTTGATCACGACTGATTGCTGGAGGTCTTTTCTGCCGAAAACGGCGAAATCGGGCTGAACAATATTAAACAATTTGAGCACAACAGTATCAACGCCTTTGAAATGCGTCGGGCGGGATTCCCCATCAAGAATCGTGGCCATTTTCTCGGGGACGACATACGTGTCAAACCCTGCCGGATAAACGTCCTGTGGTTGCGGGTGAAAGACAATATCAACACCCAACGGACGCAGTAACTTGCAGTCCAACGCGAGGTTACGCGGATAACGACTGAAGTCCTCGTGCGGTGCAAACTGCGTCGGATTAACGAATATCGAGACGACCGTGATGTCGGCCAGCCTGCTGGCTCTTTTGACCAGTTCCAGATGCCCTCTATGCAGCGCGCCCATGGTGGGAACAAGGGCAATTGTCTTGCCTTGTTTCTTCAGCTTCAGCGCCAGTTTCTGCATCCGGGCCACGGAGCGAACAATTTGCACGGCTTAGCCGTAGCTTTCTGATTCGCTTGGATAGTTGCCGCTGCGAACATCGGCGGCAAACTGAGAGGCGACCTCGCGCAATTTGGCTCCGAGATCAAAATATCGTCGTACGAACTTAGGAACGAAATCGCCGCTAGCGCCGACGATGTCATTGGTCACGACGATCTGACCATCCGTGAGGCTACCGGCGCCGATGCCGAAAGTCGGAATTTCCAGCGATTGACTGATTTTCTGGGCGATGTCGCTCTTGATTGCCTCCAACACCATGCCGAAACATCCGGCTTCCTGCAACGCCAGCGCCGATTCCAGCAGGTAATTTTTGGCCTGGTCGGTCTTGCCCTGCACCTTGTAACCACCAAACTTGTTGATCGACTGTGGTGTCAGACCGATATGCCCCATTACCGGTATGCCGATTTCGGTGATCCTGCGAATACGCGCCGCCATCTCAATACCCCCTTCCAACTTGACACCGGCAGCACCGCCTTCAGACAGAAAGCGACCGGCGTTGTGAATGGCTTCAGCATCGGAAGTCTGATATGACATAAACGGCATATCGCCGATGACGCAGGCGTTTTGTACGGCGCGACTAACGGCTTCGGTATGCGGCAGCATCACTTCCATCGTGACGGAGAGCGTATCTTTCTTGCCATAGACGACCATGCCCAACGAGTCACCGACCAATATGCCATCAACACCGGCATCATCAAGAGCGCGGGCAGTGTAATAGTCATAAGCCGTCAGCCAGACAATCTTCTTCCCCTTTTTCTTCATGTGCGTAAAAGAGAGTGTCGTGATTTTGTCGCGCGTGTCAGCCATTTATAACCCCAGCATTTCGTCCCCGCGCGTAAAATAGCGCGTCCCTTGACGCATCTCGGCGATCTGCGTGAAGATCTCATCAAGATGCGTTGAGTTCTCGACGAAATCCAACTGATCGGTCTTGATCACCAAGAGCGGGGTCCGGTTATAGTGAAAGAAGTAATGATTATACGCTTCCACGACCGAAGTCAGGTATTCGGCGTCGAAATTCCGTTCGTAAGTGACGTTGCGTTTCTTGATTCGCGCCGTAAGCACTTCCACTGATGCCGTCAGGAATACGACCAAATCCGGTTTCGGGAGATTCTTTTTTAGCAGCTCTGCGACCTGCTTATACAGTGAGAGTTCGTCTTCCGTGAGGTTGGATTGCGCAAAAAGGAAATCCTTCTCGAAAGTATAGTCGGCGACTATTTTCTTCTTGAAGAGATCGTATTCGACCAGTTCCTTTTGCTGGGCATAACGCGACAACAGAAAGAAGAACTGCGTCTGTAAGGCGTAACGCTTGCGGTCGCGGTAGAAATCTTTCAGGAACGGATTCTTGTCCGCCTCTTCCAGCACCAGATGTCCGCCGATGCGGTCGGCCAGGATGCGGCAGAAGGTTGTTTTGCCGACGCCGATCGGACCGTCGACGGCGACATAGCGAAGATGGGCAAAGCGATCATCCATGATAGATTTCCACCTTCTGTGTTGGGTCGTTTAGTAGTGCCAGACATTCATCATACCGACGCTGGTCGACCGGACAGAGTGCGTCCGGCTCGATCTCCAGCAGTGGCACCAATACGAATTTGCGTCGGCAGATGGCGGGATGCGGCAGTTGAAGCCGGTCGGAATCGATATGTTCATCGCCGTATAAAAGAATATCCAGATCGATCACGCGAGGACCCTTGTTAATTCTTGGCAGCACATTGAAAAGCGTTTCCACAACCTTGATCTTGTCCAGAAGCTGCCGAGATGATAGCCGAGTATCAACTTCGACCACGCCGTTAATGAAAAACGGCTGGTCGGTGTTTTCCACCGGCGAGGTTTCATAATAACCCGACCGCCTCAGGACTGTTACGTCGCCGTTGTCCTGAAGTCGCTCCAACGCACGTTGGATGTTGGCAACTCGGTCACCCAGATTGGAACCGCAAGAAAGATAGATGCTGATAGCCTACTCCCTCACTCGCTGAATTTCAACTTCGATATGATCGAGATTCCCCGGTATCGGGGGAATCATCTTTCGCACTCTGACTACAACTTCTCTGATATGGTCGAGTTGCAGGACTCGCCCGGCGATATCCGCGGCAATTGCTTCCAACAGGGAATAGCGCTTGCCGTTCAAGACGTCCTCGACAATGCCATAGACCTGTGCATAGTTCACCGTATCCGCTAGCTTGTCGGTTTTGGCCGGCAGTGTGAGATCAAGGTGCAGATCACAATCGACCTCATAGCGTCGACCGGTCTCTTTTTCGGCGGCGCTGACACCATGATAGCCGTAGAAAGTCATATTTTTCAGTCTGATGACATCCATCAATCGGTTCTCCGGTGCAAACGTGATTTGATCGGTTGGTAGGCGCGTACCAGAGCAGTCATGACTTCTCGCAGTCTGTCGGATTCAACATTGGCTGCAATCCTAATCCAGCCCTCACCTTCCTCGCCAAAGGCAGTGCCGGGCGTAATAAGAATGCCGCGATGGCGCAGCAGTCCCCGCGCAAAGCTGACCGACAGCCGTCCGCGTCTAAGCTTGACCCAGACAAAACCTGCGCCAAAAGCCGGGTAGAACTCGATGCCGGCACTTTGAAGCGTCTCGACGATGACATTCATGCGCAAGCCAATCTCTTCTCGGCAGCGAGCAATATGATTCGCCAGTGATTCCGCGGAAGCAAAATAGGGAGCTGCATAAGTCAGCAGCGGCCCACTGGGAAGCAGACCAAGTGAACGCGCCAACGTCGCCAAGGGGTCGATCATGCGTTTGCGACCGACGATTGCGGTGAGTTTCAGTTGTGGTGCTGCCAGATTGGTAGAGAAGCTGAACATCTCGATACCGAGGCGGAGCCGTTTACGCGATTGGCAGAACAACGGTGGTCGGAAATTACCGGAATACGAAAGGGCGTATGAGGAATCGGCGACGACCAGGATATTCGCCTCGGCAGCCAACCGCTGCAAATGCGAATAGAAGTTTTCGTCGCAGACGGCGCCGGTGGGATTGTGCGGCGAGGTCAGGAACAGCAAGCGCGGCGACTTGGAAGCGATCCGGTCGAACTGCTCAAGATTCGGCAGGTAGTCATTGCGTTGATAGATCGGGCAACTGCGCGGTTTGCCTTCAAAGAGCAACACCAGTTTGCGGTAGGCATCGTAGCCGGGATCAGGAAGAAGGCAAATCGTTCCCGCGTCAACAAAGTGCGCCGCCGTCAAGAGCAGCGCGGCACGGATTCCCGGTACAAGCAGAATCTCCTGCGTCGGATCAATTTCGATTTGATATTCGCGCGCGAGGTATTCGGCAAACGTCTTGGCAATGGTAGTCCCGTCGGAGGGACTAACAGACGTCTGCGCAGCAAGGGGCACATGGATGGCATATTTACCGAGATCGACAATCTCTTTGCCCCGGCGTTCCAAAGTCTTACACAATCCCTGTAGTTCGCTCAGGAACGGCGCGGGCAATTGCTGAATTCGTTCCGCCGCGCTGACCACCACGCGCTTAGTGATCTTCATCAGTTCCCTCTGGGAGGATGGAATTCCGATTCATCTTCGCCAAAGATCTCGTCATCGTCGGCAAAAGCGCCTTCCTCGTACATCAGAGAGACATCGGTGAGCACACGCGAGAGATAAATTGTCTTGGCCAGCTGTTCAGCCATCTCCACGCGGAAGAAAGCCTCCATTAGGTTTGATCCAAACGACATAATACCGTGGTTCTCGAGCAAGAACGTATGATAGCCGAGGACCAGATTTCCCAAGCGATCGGCCAAGTCCTGCGTGCCGGGTTCGGCATAGGTTATGAAAGGTATCTCACCGAAATTGGCGCGCCCTTCCGGAAGCTCGGCGACATCAAGCATAACGCCACCAAGTGCAAACGCGGTCGCATATGAAGGATGCGCATGCACGGTAGCCTGGAAGTCCTCGCGGCGTTTGTAACCGTGCAAATGCAGAAGACATTCGGACGATGGACATTGCCGGCGATCAACCGGCAAACCAGATGCATCGATCAGCACGATGTCGTCCGGTTGCAGCATGCCCTTGCATCCGCCCTTTGGCGTAATCAAGATCTGTCCGTCAGAAGCCCGACAGGAAAGATTCCCCTGTGTTCCGACAATTAACCCTTTTTCATAAAGCAACTTACCGACCTGGCAAAGCTGCTCCCTTAGAACTCCGTCTTTGATTGACAATACACTTTCCTCCAATCGGGCAATTAGCCCGCGACGGTCGGCTTTGTCAAGGCAATTCTAAGTCTGGCGCTGGTCGAGAGTTTTAGGGTTTCGCTTCATAGATGGCCGAGCGCCAGAAATACCAACTGAATGCGGCTGCAAGCACAACAATGCCAGCCAGATTCGTTAGCAAACCCCAGCCGATGATTCGTCTGAGTATCACCGAGATTATCACAATCAGGGCACCGACAATCAACGAGACCCACCAGATGCGAAACCATCTTGGTGAGAGCAGCAACTGAGCGCCGCAATGGCCACAACGCACAGAGCGCGGGTCGATTACAAATAGGAATCTCAAGAACGACATCGCCGTACTACGGCACGACTGGCAAATCATCGATAACCAACCTCCTGTCTACAGAGCAGAAGCAATTACTCTCTCTCAAATATGGATGTCAACATGATTGTCTGGAAACCGGCATCGCGATGACCGAATCCACTATTTTTGCAACCGATTCTCTTTCAGCAGCTTGAAGATGCTCGCAAACCGCATCAAGCAGGCATATGCTCGATTGCGTATATGTTGTGGCTGGTAAGTCATTGCCGATACTACATATTGTGTTTTTTCAAAATTTTATGTTTGACTGTCTTTCGGCATTCTGCTAACCTGTCCCCCGCGCCGCAACCCGGGTAGGACAGACTTACACGGCGCGAGAGTTTACAAATGTGATTTCCAACGGGGCTGTTGGAACGTTAATATGCAGGGAAGCTACGACGATCTAACTAAATAGTCCCTTTCATCACGCAGATGCTTCATAGAGGGAGAGAGAGCTTATGCAGGGATACGCCAAGAAAACACTAACCGAAAACGCGTTGCGAGTATTGGAGCGCCGCTATCTGGCCAAGGACGCGGAGGGGCAGATAATCGAAACGCCCGAGCAATTGTTCCGGCGTGTCGCCGGCGCCGTGTCGCTGCCCGATAGAAACTACGGTATCACCGACGAGCAAATCAAGCAGAGTGCTGAGGATTTTTTCCAGATGGTCGCCAATCTGGAGTTTATGCCCAATTCGCCGACGTTGATGAACGCCGGTCGTCCCTTGGGACAGCTCTCCGCTTGTTTTGTTTTGCCGGTCGGCGACTCGATGGAACAGATTTTTGAGACTATTAAACATGCGGCGCTGATTCACAAATCAGGCGGTGGCACCGGTTTTTCATTCTCACGCCTGCGTCCGCGCAATTCGGTAGTGGCGTCCACCTCCGGCGTGGCATCGGGGCCGGTGTCGTTTATGCGGGTCTTTAATGCCGCAACCGAGGCCGTCAAGCAAGGGGGTACCAGGCGCGGCGCCAATATGGGTATCCTGCGAGTGGATCATCCCGATATCGATGAATTCGTTTCCTGCAAAGACGACGTCACTCAAATCACCAATTTCAATATCTCGATCGCCATTACCGACGAGTTTATGCGCGCGGTAAAGGAGAACCGGCATTATGCGCTCATCAATCCGCGTACCGGCAAAGAGTATCTCGTCAACGGCGAAGTGATCACCAAACATGCGCCGACGGTGTTTAATAGCATTATCAAACATGCCTGGTCAACCGGCGAGCCGGGGATCATTTTTATCGATCGGATGAATCAGCAGGCTCCCTGCCCTGATTACGAAGTTATCGAAGCGACTAATCCGTGCGGTGAACAACCGTTGCCGCCGTACGATTCTTGCAATCTTGGTTCAATCAATCTTGGCGAGATGGTGCTGGATGAGTTCCCTCGCGATTATGATCCTAAACAGAATCCCGAACAGGGTGTAGAGTGGGACAAGCTGGCGCGGTTGGTCAAGAACACGGTGCACTTCCTTGATAATATTATCGACGCGAACAAATACCCGATTCCGGAGATCGAAAGCCAGACGTTGAAAAATCGGCGCGTTGGTTTGGGGGTGATGGGCTGGGCTGATATGTTGGTCAAGCTACGCGTGCCATACAACAGTGAGGCGGCATTCCGGCTCGGTGAAAAAGTGATGGAGTTTATCAACAGCGAAGGGCATATCCAATCCAGTGAGTTGGCCAAAACGCGCGGCAAATTCCCCAACTGGGAGCATTCGCGTTTTGCCGCCGAGGGTGTCTCTATGCGCAATGCCACCGTGACGACTATTGCGCCGACCGGCACGATTTCGATTATCGCCGGTTGTTCATCGGGGATCGAGCCCTACTATGCCGTGTCATTTGTCCGCAATGTCATGGACAACACCAAGCTGGTAGAAGTTAATCCTCTGTTTGAGAAGATCGCGAAGCAGCGCGGGTTCTACAGTCAGGAATTGATGGAGCGCATCGCGTTGGACAACTCGCTCAAGAATTTCGAGGAAATCCCTGCCGACGTGCGTGACCTCTTTGTGACTGCCGCTGATGTCAGTCCGAAAGAGCATATCCGGATGCAGGCGGTGTTCCAACGCAATTGTGATTCGTCGGTATCAAAGACGATCAACATGGATAATTCCGCTACCGAACAGGATGTCCATGACGCCTATTGGTATGCCTATGAGCTCGGTTGCAAGGGTGTGACCATTTATCGTGACGGTTCGCGTCCGATGCAAGTATTATCAACCGGCAAGACCGGCGCCCAACCGGCAAAACCGGAAGCGACGCCACAACTGGAACTGATACCCGAACCACCCAAAGCCGTGGCGACTCCCATAGAGGCGCCTGCCTTAGCCGGAGCCAAGCAGATCGAGGCGCGGCCGGATGTGTTGGCCGGTATCACCGAGCGCATCCGCACCGGTTACGGCAATCTGTTCATCACGATCAACAGCAAAGATGATAAGCCGTTTGAAGTCTTCGCGCAGATCGGCAAATCGGGTTGGTCAACGATGGCCGACACCGAGGCGATCTGCAGGTTGATTTCGCTGGCATTGCGAGCCAGTGTGCCGGTGGAAGCGATTATCGAGCAGCTTGCCGGTATCGGTGGTGAGTCGCCCCTATTCCAAAACGGCGAGTTGATCAAGTCGATTCCGGATGCCATCAGTATGGTCTTGAAGAAGCATTTCGGTAACGGCAAGCAGTACCAGCGCCAGTCCAACTACGGCGATGTCTGCCCTGACTGCGGCACCAAGCTTGAGCATGACTCTGGCTGCGTGACGTGCCGAGGGTGTGGGTATAATAGGTGTTGATGCTGCCGATAGTCGGCTGATAAATCGTAGGGGCACGTTGCTACGTGCCCGATGCTCCCGGATGCCTGACGAAGAATCACTCACCGGAACGTTTTGGGCAGGCCATAAAAGTGGAGAAGAAAACTATTTTAGAATTCGATGCAGTGACCAGGCACGACCGAAGCACTAATCTGCAGCTGTAATAATTCGACCCTTACCGTTCTCTTTGGCAAGCCGTTGGGCGGTCTGAGCCGCAGAAGTTAAGTCTAAGCATGTCTGCGTCGAGGTGGAACGATAAGCAAGTCCTGCACTCACGCTGACCGGGTAGAAGATGGAATCATCAAAGATGTCTTGTGCTTTAATACATAGCAATTCGCGGAGTATACTGGAGCAGGTCTTGGCAATCTCCTCTCTGGTTTTTCCCCTCAACAGAACGGAGAACTCGTCTCCGCCATACCTGTATACAGTGTACGGTGCAGCCGCCTTTTCGGCCACCTTCGCAATCTGTTTCAAAACTTCATCTCCCTGCAAGTGCTCACCAGGTTTAGCATTGAAACTCTTGAAATCGTCGCAATCAAAGAACATTTCCGCAACAATTATATCGATTGGTGACTCGAATATTAATCCGCGATCGATATCGTATTGGCCCCTATTACTGAGTCCCGTGAGATCATCCTTGCGCTGGAAGTCTACGACGCCAGCGGCGGAGAGCCGCTGCTGAACAGCATGATAGCGGCAATTGCAGATTTTGTTCTTGCAGGTATCGCAAACGTCCGGGTAACGCGTCCAGACTTCTTTCCCGAGATCGAGAACCTCATTTGGATCACCGAGGTTCGGCAGGAGATTCGCGAGTCCACAAATGCAGGCAAATACGTCGGCAATCTCGTTCTTGACATTGTTCGGGTAAAACGGTCTCAACCTAATGGCCTCAGACAACTCAGTTAGTTCTTCGTAAGTCTTTAAGAAAGCATAAGCAATTAATCGATCGGGGGTTGGGTTCCCTTCGCCGCCATAGAGCCCTGCAATCCCTTTTTGCCTTTGGCTGTAGATTCTGTCGAACAGAGCCTGCCAATTAGCGATCGTGACCGGCTGTCTCGATCGACCGGCAGAAGCCAGTTCAGCCAACATGGAGGAATTTAGTTCCTTCTTAATGACACCTGAACAATTGCACACCGTCTGATTGCAGAAAGGGCAGATACCTGGAAACTTGTTCCAGATCAGAGCACTGACATTTCCCAATTCCAGGCTTCTCACTAGTCCACAATACCACGCGAAGAGCTTTGGCAGCCATTTCGTTCGACACTCGTTGTATTCGCGTGCCTTGATCGCTGACTTCTGCAGATTCAGGAGAGTCTCGTATAGACGGCCGAGAATCTGAAGAGGGCTGCGTTCGTGATTCTGAGAGAAATAGTATATGCGCTCAAATGTGGATACCCAGGTATCAAGCGTGAGGTCCTTTCCCTGAACTTCTGAAATGGTGGTATTCGTCATAATTTACTCAGGCCACTCGAACAGATTGGGATTCCTATGCGCAGTTGAAGAACCCGGCTTTCCGAGAATTGAACCCACCGCATTTCGCACCCGAGCAGTGACGCTCGATGTGGACAGCGAAGCATCAATTGAAATGATGGTTCCCAATTCGGGTCGCTGGCTCGCCACGAGTTTCAAATAGCGGTCTCTTATCTTTCTGAGTACGTCCTCATCTTCGTATAGATCACGCGTCCACCGAGTCTGTCGCATCCGATTTCCGGCATGTTCAACAGGAACATCAAGATAAATAGTCAAATCCGGAATAGGAGCAAACCGGTTCATCTCGATAAGCCACTTTTCATCAACGGAAAGACCCTGATAAACAAGAGTAGAAAGGAAGTAACGATCACAAATTACTATCCTATTGCTGCGAAGATTCGGGATTACTTCAGTAGCAAGGTGATCCATACGATCAGCTGCATAAAGCAGTGCGAGTGAATAGGGATCCAAATCGCTAGGAGGTGCTGCCTGTTCGGACCCAGACTCATGGTAAACACCCGAAGCACCCTTCAGCCGACGAGCGAGCGCCAATCTAATCAACAGACCAGCGGGCCCATTGCTTGGCTCATGCGTAAAATAGACGCGATACTTCTGTGCCCTCAACCACGAAGTGAGCTTCTCGCCTTGGGTTGTTGAACCACAACCGTCTATTCCCTCTAAGACTAGAAAAAGAGGGCCAAGAGACTGACCGCGAGACTCGTTATTCTCTGCGTCCGCTTGAAACTGCGTCATAGACATCCATTAGGTCCTGCGAAGAGAATCCTATCTTTCGCGCGACCCTGCTTATGAAGGCCTGCCGCTCCGAGGGGGGCAAGTAGACTGGATCAATCGATTCAATCTCTTCTCCGCGCAGAGCAGAGATTGCCTCACAAATGCCCTCAGGGTTATCTCGAATTGACTTCGCCAACCTTTCCCATTTGGTGGCTACTTGTAGGATGTCCTTCACTTGAGTTCTCATCGACGACCCGAATCCGCTCTCTCGTTGGCAGTTCGACTTCATTTCCATTGCAGTTCGTTACCAACTAAACTACTTTTGTGGGAATTTGGTCACTAATTAAACAAATGTCAAGCATTTAGTTCCTCAGACCGAATTCTCATCCACCTTGATACGTTTCAACACACCTATTCATGTGCTCGCACACACCCTGCACCTCACCCAGCGGGTGAGTTCCACGTCTATGACAGCAGAATGTGCGGTGCGATAACCGTCGATGGCAACCGAGTTCGGATTCCCAGCACTATTCAGCACGTCGGTTGAATGCAAAGCCCACCCGCTGGGTGGGTTACTGGCTGGCGGTCACGCCAGTCCCGTAGGTCGGCGTTCCGAGTCCCATGCTATCACTGTCACTCCGATTTCAACCACATCCACGTCAATCCAACCACCCACGCTTCTACCACCACGGGACGAGAAACCCGGCATACATTTGATTTTGTGGTCGAAACATGTCGGGTTTCTCACTCCGTGCCAATGCCAAGGGATTCCATGTTTTCCACGGTTTAGCACGACCAGCGGATTCCACGATCAGACCACCGTTCGGAACACCGACCTACGGCAACAGCCTGGATTCCCGCCGAAGTCTACCCCGTGCTTTGACACGGGGCGGGAATGACAGGTTCTTGTTCGCGACTTTGTACCCCACCCAGAGCCCTGCGTCGGGTGGGTTCTTCTTTGCTGGCTGTACCTTGTGTCTGGCTACTTTGTACCTCACCCAGCGGGTGAGTTCCACGTCTATGACAGCAGAATGTGCGGTGCGATAACCGTCGATAGCAGCCGATGTTCGGATTTCCGGTATTGTTCAGGGCGTAGATTGAATGCAGAACCCACCCGCTGGGTGGGTTACTGCCTGGCGGTCACGAGGTCCTGTAGGTCGGCGTTCCTGCTATCACTGTCACTCCGATTTCAACCACATGCGCGCTGACGCCGCCACCCACGTTTCCATCACCATGGGACGAGAAACCCGACATACATTTGATTTTGTGGTCGAAACTTGGGTTAGTCCCTCTTTGATGCTTCAATTGCATCTGCTATCGCGCGGAATACACTATCGAAGCTCGGGCCAACAAACCATTGCCCGTGTGATCGTACACTTACGCCTGAGACTTGATTGTTCAAGAGGCTTTTGGCTATCTCTCTGCCGATCTGCTCTGTACCGAAGTCATAATGAGGTATAGTGGGAATGAAGACCGGTCCAAGTCGGACGTCCGAATGCTCGGCTATAGCGGTCAACTCCTCATTATGAATATGAATTATTGAGTGATATCTATTGTCATTCTGTGCGAACAACATGGAGTGAATAATCCAGTGCGGTATAGCCTCGCTAGATGGACGCATTGAGGAGTCACCAAAGTAAAGGTATCCCTCGTCTTCTGTGACGATGGGAGTATCCGAGTATACCTTCAGTCTATCTTTGTAAGTGTTGGAAGCTGTAATCAACATGATTGGTTTTTGATTGCAGATCATATATGCGCTCAGGACCATATGCGTAAACGATATTGTGGCTCCTTCTCTTATGAGCCTGGCCGAGAAGCTCTTGACTTCCTCCATCTTTGCAAACACACTGTCAATGTCCTTTCGATTCACGAAGGTTGGAAATGCTCCTTGGTGGCGGATGGTTGGCGGATCATATGAGTATCTCTCCCGGTCGCTTTCGGAAGGATGCGGAAACCTCTCCTGAAGCAGATTCGCCTTCAAGAAGTGTTCTTTATTCTCTTCGGCCAAAGAGGCGTCATAGTCTTCAAATATGTCTCGGATCGACAAAAGCGCAACTCTGGTCTTGTCAAGCCTGTTGTATACGTTGCGTATCGTGAGATACAGCTGCTTTGGAGAATCGACAATGCAGTTGGCTAGGTAGTCATAGATTGTTATTCTTCTCGTAACCTGCTGACCGTAAAATATCCTGAATTTCCTATTGCCCCAATCTCTAGATTCAAAGTCCTCTAGATACTTGCAAATAAGCAGCAGCCATTCCTCATCCTCTTTCCAGGCCATGGCTTTGTCTAGGGCAGTCATAGCTGTTATAGTAGTCAGTGCCCCTCTTAGACTTCGCTTCTTGCTAAGCCGATCAATGAGAAAGCCCTTTACGTTGATGGTCCTGCCCCTCAACTCCTCATTCTCTTCGTTCGCCCTTCTGTCAGAGGTGGTGTAGAAAACCAAAGCATTTCCTAAAAGCCCGCCTATAGTCAGCAGAGTCGTCACCGCCGGCTCATAGCCGGGTTTGCTGCCCCACCAAGCCGAAGACAGAACGAGGACAAGAGTCAGGCCTGACGCACGGATGAGATAGCCCTTTTTAGAACCCCAGAATTCAATAGTTGACACCGTTCCCTCCAATATGATATTCCTCTCGTTGACCAATGCGATAGAAGTTCATCTATTATGCATTTGTTGTCAACGATTTTCGGCAATCTTCGTACTTTGTACCCCACCCAGAGCCTTGCGTCGGGTGGGTTCTTCTTTGCTGGCTGTACCTTGTGTCTGGCTACTTTGTACCTCACCCAGCGGGTGAGTTTCTATAACTATAGCCGCAGAACGTACAGTGTGATAGCTGTCGATAGCAGCCGATGTTCAGATTTGCGGCATTGTTCAGCGCGTCGATTGAGTGCAAAGCCCACCCGCTGGGTGGGTTACTGGCCAGTCCCGTAGGTCGGCGTTCCGAGTCCCATGCTATCACTGTCACTCCGATTTCAACCACATGCGCGCTGACGCCGCCACCCACGTTTCCATCACCACGGGACGAGAAACCCGACATACATTTGATTTCGTGGTCGAAACATGTCGGGTTTCTCACTCCGTGCCAATGCCGAGGGATTCCATGTCTTCCACGCTTATGTACGACCAGGGAATTGCACGATCAGACCACCGTTCGGAACACCGACCTACGACAACAGTCTGGATTCCCGCCGAAGTCTGTCCAGCGCTTTGACACGGGGCGGGAATGACACCCCTTGTGCACGGCTGCGAGAACCCACCCGCTGGGTGGGTTACCGTGCATTGCCAAAGCTTTTTCCCTCCGGCCTTTTTCACAGAAGCTAAATTCCTTTGCAACCTTCGGAGCGGATTGCGTATAAGAGCATATGTAGACCTATATTGACCATAACCGAAAGGACAACACAATGAAATTCCTGGTGAAATTCTCGTTTGCGAATGACGCAGGAAACGACGCTCTGAGCGATCCTCAATTCGGATCAAAAATGAAGCAGCTTCTGACCGACATTAAAGCTGAGAGTGCGTATTTCACGACCGTGAACGGGCAGCGGGGCGCTTACCTCGTGGTAAACATGGACGACGCCTCACAAATACCGGCCATTGCCGAGCCGTTGTTTCTTTGGCTGCATGCGGACCTTGAATTTATCCCGGTAATGCTTCCGCAGGATCTTGAGAAAGGTGGTCCCGCGATTGCTGCCGCAGTCAAGAAGTGGGCATAAGTATCTCTGGCACTAACCAATAGTTAGTAAATAGGCCGTCCTTGATTGAGGGCGGCCTTTGTCTTTCGGGAAATTCCGTCCCATCAGCCGGTAACCCACTGTGTACCTCACCCAGCGGGTGAGTTTCATGACTATTGCCGCAGAATGTACAGTGAGATAGCTGTCGATTGCAGCCGATGTTCAGACATCAGGTATTATTCAACACGTCGGTTGAATACAAAACCCACCCGCTGGGTGGGTTACTGGATTACCGAATGTCGTTGGGGAGCGCTCGATTCGATGGCGCACGCCGTGCGCCGCTACTTGACGATTTCTGGTCCGTCGGGGAGCTCGTTGATGTCGTCTGCTTCGCGCGGGAAAAATTGCGCCAGTTGCGTGGCAATTTCCTGAATGGCTTCGATGATGCCTTCGGCGTGGCGCCCTTTCTGCATGGCTTTCTCGATCAGAGAATGCGGGTGTTGCCAGTAGGCAGGATCGAGTTTCTCGGCAATAGCTTTGTCGGCGATTACGGCTGCTTCGTTTTCGTCCACCGAAATGAAAATCAACACGCCGGTGTGACCGCGAGTTGGCTGCAATTTGGCGAAGTGTCTGAGCGCGTTTTTCCAAACAGCCTTGTGACGCGCGGAGAGGCGTTTGAACCAGAGATTGACACCGAAGTAGCCGATGAGGAAACCGATGATGCCCCAGAAAGCAGCCTGAGTGAAGTTGTAATAGGTCCCCCAATTGCTTTCGCGCGTAAGATACAGCGAGACCAGCGAGAAGACGATCCCCAACGCGGCAGAGAAGAGCCAGCGATCAACGAGCCAATGTCTGGAGTGCGGCGTGATCATAATAGCGATTTCGCCGGAGGTCTTAAGTTCGGCGGCCTTGACCGCCTCGGTGATCTGCTTGAGATCACCTTCCGAAAAACACTTATCAACTAATGTTGCCATCTGCGTAATCCTCCTTACCAGCCGCCGCTGGCGCCACCGCCGCCGGAGCAGCCGCCGCCAAAGCTGAAACCGCCTCCGCCCCCTCCACCACTGCCTCCACTAAACAAACCACCGCCTACCCAACCACCACCAAAGGGTCCCCGGAAACCACCGCGCATTCCGCCGCCGAAGATTCTCAGCAGCATAACCAATGCAGAGATTATGATGACGACTACAAAAGCGACCGGCTTTTGACCACCGGCGTTCTTGCTTTGGGGCGGATCGTATTCACCGCCAATGGCTTGAATTATACCGTCGATAACGGCGTCGACGCCGCCATAATAGTCATTGGCGCGAAAAGCGGAAGCCATCGGCGAATTGCGCGCGACAATGCGGCCACTTTCCAAATCCGTAAGTTCGCCCTCAAGTCCGTAGCCGACTTCAAGACGTGCCTTGCGGTCGGTGACCGACATCACGAACAGCACGCCGTTGTCTTTGCCCTTCTTGCCGATTCCCCATTTCACGTAAGCATCGTGTGCGTAGTTGTCGATGGCATCGCCATCGAGACTATTGACGATCAAGACACCAATCTCATTCGTGCTCTGTATGCGATAGTCGAGGATCTTCTGCTCAAGTTGCTGGCGCTGCTGATCGTTCAGCACGCCTCCGAGATCGGTGACGGGGGAGCGATACGGCGGCACATCAAGAGCGTACGCCGTAACGGCCGCAATCAGAAAAAGCGATATGAGGGCGAGTCGTCTCACGTTAGCGGGTACCTACTTCTTCTCGAGCAATTGCTTGACACTTGGCGCCTGCTGCGCTTCCGTCGCGGCGGCGAAGAACTGCTTCTCGTACGGGAAACCAAAGATAGACCCGGCAATCAAAGCGCTGATGCCCTTTTGGCGGTAGGTGTTGTAACTGCGCACCGCCTCGTTGAATGTGCGCCGCTCCTGCGCAATGCGGTTTTCCGTGCCTTCAAGTTGCGTCAGCAGATCAGAATACATCTGCTCACCTTTGATCTCGGGATAGCGCTCGACAACAACGTTGATGAAGGAATTCAGTTGTTTCGAGAGCATCCCCGACAGCGAATCCAGCATCGCCGGATTCTGCTGTGAAAGCGCTGACTGGGCGGATGATTTGAGATCGAGCACGCGTTGCCGCATGGCGATAACATCTGTCAGAGTCTTCTGCTGGCGTTCCATAAAGTTGTCGACGCTGGCGACAAGATTCGGCACCAGATCGAAGCGCCGCTGGTATACATTCTGCACCTGCGACCATTTTTCGTCAACCGCCTGCGAGCGCTCAATCAACCCACCACGGCCTGACCAGATGACACCGGCGATGATCAACACCACCAGCAGCAATGCACCTACAACTATACCGACGATTTTCACTCTCTTCTCCTTTGCACTGTCACATTCATAGACTGCAACATCTCAAGACTACGGCACTCAAAGCCAATATCAAAACCTTTTTCCGAGCGGGACAATCATTTTTACCGCTGTCCCACTTCGCACAGATTACGGACGGGCGGCTGGGAATGTTTCATTGGTTGCGGGCTGGGGAAGAACCTCCACGCGAGGCACGACGTTAGCGAATGCAATGGTAAGTTACATCCTGTGCGGCGAGAAATGTCTCTGCACTATCTCCATGCAGCATAGCCAATGTTGCCAAAAAACCAGTTTCGGTACAGTTCTTAGCAATCACAGTCACGCTGCGCGGAGCCCCGGTTACAGGCCATCCTGTAAGAGGATTAAGGATATGCCCCAGTCGAATTCCCCGGAAATAGCAGAAGCGGCGTGAATCGCCGCTGGTAGCAACAGCGCCTTCGGTCAATTCTATCACTCCAACAGCACCGGCATCTTTCGACGGATCTTCGATGCCTATACTCCAGGTGCGGTGCTCCTTGCTTTCACCAATGACTCGAATATCTCCCCCAAAATTGACCATTAACGAAAGACCCGAAGTCTTGGACAGCAAACCTGCCACCCTATCGACGGCATATTCCTTGCCAATTCCCCCCAAATCCAACTCCATCCCCGGCCACAATTTGATATCCGAATCGCGCAGTTCAACTTTGGTCCAACCAACCACTTCGAGGAAGGACTTGATAAGATCACCGTCCGGTTCGGCTATTCGCCCATCAAAGGTCCATGCTTTTCTGAGAATCCCTGAAGTGATATCGAAAAGCCCATCGCTGAGATTATGGCATTGACCGGCATAGCGCAGCAGCCGTGCAGTCTCTTCATCCAACCGAACTGTCTCCCCGTTGCTACAGTTGATTGAGTGGATGATGTTATCATCGCGATAACGACTGAATTTCTGCTCGATTCTCTTGGTCTCTTGAAAAGCGAGCGAAGCCAATTCTTCAGCTTCGCTCCTCGTTTTGCAGCTGACAAGCACTTCGCATGGACTAGCCATCGCTGCATATGCAATAGCCCAATAATGATCCGCTTCACGCAAACTGAATTCGCAGTGTCGACTAGAAGCCACTCTCGAATCCCAGCCTGAACATTAGTACTTTCATTCTCGGGAACAGATCGTATTGGCGCAGTATGCCGATAGCTTCCGGGGGACTGCGATCACCAACCTGTGTATAGTATTCGGCCGCTATGTTAAGGCGCGAACCACCGGTGATCGGCAGAGAGTATTGCAGACCAGCTGTCACCGCACTAAAGCGAGCCAACCGGACGTCCGCAGAAGCATACTGAGGGAACGCTACACCATTCACCAGAAAAGGGCGGTAGAAATTCGCCTGACTCTGATGATACCAGCGCAAGTGAGGTTGCAGCGCCTTGTCGCCCTTCAGCTGCCACCGATAGAAGAAGTCAACGGTATGCGAGGTGATTCCCCAATTGTCCCAAAAATATCGATAAGACAAGTCTATTGTATTGCCGGCCAAATCCCGGCGCACCTGGCCGTATAATGCCTGTCTGCCGGCAGTGCGCGGCCGACTTTCATAGATGTAATTCACCGGGTCGCCGGCATCTGGCGAATTCTGATCGTTAACAACGCTAAGGATCTTATACGGGTCATTTAGGTAGCCCGATGTCCGATTATATGAGTAGTTCAAGCGCATGATCGTCTTGCGATCGAGAATCTGGCTAACCCCAAGAACGACGTCGAACACTTCCTTGGGGCGCGTAGAGTGAACACCACCGGATTCGTGTTCATCGTCGGAAGGGGGCTGGTCCGGGGGAACGGGAAGAAACGCAAATGGTATTGGTGCTGAACCGCGCGGAGCCACGATATCGTGGGAATATGATCCCGACAATCCGACGGTAGTATTTTTCCTATTGAAATCCCTGGTGATGCCGCTATTTACACCAAACGAGTAATAATCTTGTTCGGCGGAGAAGTGTCCTCCAAAGACCGACGAAGTAACCCGATTCCAAGGTTGGGACAGATTGGCGTCTACAGCAAATCGCATGTCACGAAACGACCCATCGAGCGGAATTACACCCGGTTGAACGACATTTTGTGTTCTTCCGGATGCTCCGGTAAACGTCTGCGCCTTACTCGAAGGAACTGCTCCATTTGGCGTCGCGCCGGTAAGGCCATCAAGGGTAAGTTTAACCCCAATGTTGCGATCCCCTTTCAATTGCTTGCTTATGTTGACTATCCCCTCGCCCGCTCGAACGCGACCGGATTCCGAGTAGTATAGAAGAGATGATTCCAGTTTGCCCTGACCCGCCACCGAAACCGCGTTAGCGCCCAGCAGCGCTGCAGTGATTGTGGCAAGAGCACCCCTGATTGATTTGCTACTATTCAGTTGCATCCGCACCCACCACCACCAAAACCGCGTCCGCCGCTCGATGCTTCCTTGCTGAAATAGATGTGATCGTCCAATGCGTGGTCATTGGCATTGGCATCAAGCTGCATGGCTGGTTTGGCAAGAATGTCGCGCTCCCAAACATTGACTCCCATCGAAGCACAGCCTCCCAATGAGAAGGCAGTGATTGTGGTGATAATGAAAGCGATGAAGAGTTTACGAATTCTCATTTTGACACATTCTCCGCCAACAGTTTTCTTATTAGAGTATTCAGATCCGCGGTGTCCTTTGGCAGAAACCCTTCGTGGGTAGTCCGCAGATTCCCATCGCGACCATATAAAAAGGACATTGGCATGGCCTGAAGGTGATACGCTTTGGCTATCGAACCGGCGGAATCAAATATCACGGCAAATGGCGCCTTCGTTTCCGCCAGAAATGCCTGCGCGGCTTTATGATTCTTATCCAAATTTACGGCAACTACTTGCAATCCCTGTGAGCGATAGTTCTCCTGAAGTTCCTTCATCCACGGAAACGATTGTCTACACGGCGTGCACCAGGATGCCCAGAAGTCAACATAAACGACTTTGTTATTCAATTGGATGGAGTCCGTCAAGGCGGAAGCTATCAACTTGGTCGATTTGGGAACATCCTTGGTAGCGGCGAAAGAAAACGCAGAGATAAACAAGAGAGAGATGCACAACAGAGATGTTAAAAGTCTTTTCGACATGGAATTTATTGCCTCACTTGCTAAGAACCGCAACAACGGAAATGACTCTTTGGGTCAGGGATTTGCGCCTATGCAAACTCGTATTGTCCATGTATACAATTGGTGAATTTCCGTGGTTGCATTTTTCTTCGAATCCTTTCACCCCGATTGGTTCAGACGGCGTGAAGGTCAACAGATCTTGTGAATATGTCTCTGGGGCTGGACACTATGCTGTTTGTCGCTTTTGCACTGTCACCGTCAGCACACCGACAAGTATCATCGTGCCTCCGAGAAAGAAGTACTTGTCGAACGATTCTGAGAGGATCAGATACGCCAGAAACGATGCCACCAGCGGTTCCAGCAAGGTCATCATCGAGGCAGCGACAGCGGAGAGACGCTTGAGTAGGTAGAACCAGATGATAAAGGCAATGCCTCCGCCAAAGATCGCAAGATAGATCACCGAGCCGGCGCCCTTCGCATCTATCCAGAATCGCACCGGCGTTTCAAAGATCGCCAGACAGGGCAGAAGCACGATCAGGCCGGCCGGCAGCATCAGGATCGCCAGCGCGCTGGGGTCGATGAGATGCAGGTCACGTTTGGTCTTGACGGTCGCCCACGCACAAGAGCAGGAACTGAGCACCATCGCCAGCATACCTGAGATCGTGCCAGAAAGACTTAGTTTGCCGGCAAAAAGCAAAATTGCACCAACGAAGCCGATCAGCAAACCAAAGATCACCCGAAGTGTTAGTCGCTCTGCGGGGACCATAAAATGGGCGAAAATTCCTGTGAAAAGCGGCATGGTGGCATAAAGGATGGCTGACATGGAGGAGTCGATGCGCTCTTGTCCCCAGTAGAGCAAAGCAAAGCTGACGCCATAGAGCATCAGTCCCGTCAGTAGAAAATCACGTCGGATATTTTTTATTGGTGGAAAGCGAAAACGCCAGAGTCGGAAGGCCACGAAGAACACTACAAAAGTCAGGATACTTCTGGCAACAGCAGCCGCAAACGGTGGCATTGCCTGCAAACCGATCTTCATCGCGACCCAGGTCGATCCGAAGATGAGAACGCCAAGTATGTAAATCAGCCATCGCATGTCTTAATGCCTACAACCTCGCAATGGCGTGACTGTCACAATCGAACCGAACAGTTGAAAAGCCTCGGAGAGGAGTCGGAGCGAAAGAGAGGGGAGGAGGAATGACGACGAAGCAATCTGTGCGCTTGCATCTGGAGAACGTAATCGAGATTGCTTCGTCGTATCCAACACCCGGCGTCACCTTTCCGCACTCCTCGTAATGACGCGGTCTGAGCTTTCTTGACAGCCCCGGATAACTGCGGTTGCGAAAACATGCCCCGTTGAAGCAACAACTTGGCGATGCGCATTCGATTTCGCAACTGTCCAGCATGGAATTGGCAACGCCCACCCAATCGGTCTAAGAGATATCAATTAGAATCTGCCGGCAGCAACCGTTCGAGCGGTAGGATCACCGGGATTGGTGCGCAGGAATTCGCGCGAGACGCGCATCGCATCTTCGCGTCGACCATTGAGGACATAGATGTTGATTAGTGTCCGGTAAGTCACCCCAATCGCCGGATTGATTTTGTAGGCTTTCTCGGCTTCTGCAACCGCTTCGGAACCCTTGCCGTTGTACTGCAGGGCCAGCGTCTTGTACTGGTGGTAGTAGTAGTTGTCGGGATTGGTCGCCATCAGACTGTCGAGATAAACAAAATAGTCGGCGTACATCGAGTCCGTCTGCGTCTGCGTAAGCTTCAAGTAGCGCGCTTTCCTGTCGTATGCTTGCCAGAATTCAGGAGTTCGCTTAATCACCAAGTCCGTCACTTGTTGACCCCTGACAGTGTCGCCGCGACTGTCGAGAAAATCGCAGAACTCCATCATCATTTGCGCTGAACCGATGAGCAGTGTAGTCGCCACTTCATCGCGGTAGGCGCGCGGGTTATTCAACTCCCGAGCCTGAAATGTAGTCGTGAGCAGATTCATGGTTGCTTCGACATCCCAAGTGCCCTTACTGGGTTCCGGCACGATCTCGTCCACCCAACCGCGATGACGGACATGGTCAGCCAGCGGGAATCTGACTGTGGACGGATAGCCGTTGGCAAAAACAATCGGATATTTCCAGCGATTGGTGGTAATAATGTTCTCCACCATCAGATCGGCCGCACTGATTACCTGTCCGGTGGAATCATCCTGAAATGCCATCAAGTAGTGCTCCCAACCGCCGCGGAGATGATCGATGTAGGGTTTCTTGGGACGCGAGATAAAATTGCCATCTCCGCGCGGCGAAGGCACTTCTTCCCACAGCATCTGATCATCATCGAGCGAAATCGGCACTCCCATCTCATGCTTCAACTGCATCTCGTACCAGTCGGTCTGGATCAAAGATAGGTTAGCAATCTTGACATCTTTACGAATACCGTATGCCTCCTGTAGACACCAGAGCGGGAAGGTGTCATTGTCTCCGTTGGTGAACAGAATCGCGTCTTGCGGACACGACATCAGGAAATTGTAGGCATAATCATAGGCGAGGTAGTTATCGGAGCGGTCATTGCATTGGAAGTTCGCGATCACGGCTGAGAGGGGCATTAGCAGCCCCAAGATACAGACAGCATAGGTCACCAGCTTGGCGCGCTGCTGCCCAACCAATTTGGTCAGGAAATTCAGCACTACAAACAGACCCATGCCGATATAGAGCCCGATGAGAATGAACCCGGGTGTAAAGAAGTAATCACGGTCGCGCACTTCAAGCTTGTCATTACCAGTCATAGCATCCATCAGCGAACCATCGGCGAAATTCATGTATATCACCAGACCGATCGTACAAATGAACAGGAGTAGTGCAATGAAAACTCCGACTTTCCATTTCCATTTGATCAGACTAATGATGCCAATCAACGTCAGTACCAACGGTATCACGAAGAAGACACCGGACATGCCGAATTGAGCGACCAGAAATCCGCCAAAGCCCATGCGTGGGAAATCCCCCAACTGGTGAGACCAACTGGCTCGGCGATGGAACATTTTGGAGAACATGGATTCATTGCCATATTGTTTGCGCTCGAGATACCGGACAAAGCGCGCGTAAGTCTGCGGATCGTTTTGATTGATACTCGGACGCTCGTCCGCGCGAATGGGGATATAGGCATGCACGGAGAAGCCGGCTACCGCGGCTATTGTCAGACCGAGCGGCAGCAGCCATGCGCGGGAGCGTTTGGCCAGATAGAAACCAAGCGAAATGATCAACCAGGCCGCCAGCAGCGTGAAATACTGGGAGACATCAACCATCACCCAGAAAAGGACGATACCAGAAATCCAGACGCGTAGGTCCTTGAGCAATGAGCGATCGGCCAAGACTAGAAAAACGAAGATAGCCGGCATGACCAAGAAAACGGTCGGATGCAAGGCGACTGACAGTGTACCCAGGTAGGCGATCAGAATCAAATACTTATTGGCGCCCGAAGTTTCACGCTGGTCATACCAGCGGAGTGCAAGCCAGACGAGCAGGAAGATCAGCAGCATCGACAGCGCATAAACTTCGGCCTCAACGGAGTTCGACCACTGGGTGCGACCAAACGCAAACAGCAGACCGCTGATGAGGGAGCAGAAATAGACGCCGACTCTCTTCAGGGCATCTTCAGCGACACCCGGGAGAAAGAACAGCAGACGCACCGCAACCACATATCCCGCTGTTGCAGCCGCGGCGCTGGAAAACGCGGAAAGGAGATTGATGCGGTAACTGACATCACTGACAAACGGAAGCAAGGTAGCCAGACGTCCGATGAGCAGGAACAGCGGCGTTCCCGGCGGGTGGGCAATACCCAGCGTTGCCGAGCAGGCGATAAATTCCCCGCAGTCCCACAGTGGCACGGTGTGTTGCACCGTAAGCAGATAGATGACCAGTGAGGTCAGAAAAACGGCGGCGCCGAATAGCCTGTTAATGAGATCAGTTGTTGCTTTCTGAATCAAGTCGTTCAAAATCGTCCTCAGTTACTGCCCCAACCCGGTCGATAACTATAACAAATAATTCTCGCGGAACAACTATTTTCAGTGTGAGGTTTCGATGCTGACATGGTGCGCCATACTTTTCGTGCTTGGCATTGCCGCATTCCTTGACTCGTTGTACAATTACGGGGATATTTTCCGGCAAGTCAATTCCGTACTTTTTATGCTTGTATCACTCGGTCTGCTGGTGCGGACAGCTACTAAGATGCGCATGCGTATCACCGAAGGATACATTGCCCGGATTGAGAAACTGGAGAAGGAACTGAAGGAGTTCACGCGCGGGGTAGTCAAGACGGGAGTTTAAGCGGGGCCGCGCATCTGCAAGCCGTTCCATCGGCAGGTTATACGGGCAGGAAAATAACATTCCGCATCCTCTGCGGGGCAGCCTAATTATTGTTAGGTGAAAAACAGCGAAAGGGAGAGCAACAGATGAAGCAGAATAAATGCTTATTGTATTCAGCAATTGTGATTGCTCTTATGAATGGATTTACACTCAAGGCTGCAAATGGTCAGAGTGACTTTAGGAAATCAAGTTGGGGAATGGATTCGTCACAAATAGCAACAGCAGAGGGAAAGAAACCTGAATATCAGGACAAGAAAGGTTCAATTCAATATCTTGGATATTCAGATCAGATAGCTGGGCTTGACTGCAATGTCATCTACATTCTTGCTTTCGATCAATTTGTACGCTCTCAATACAGCATTTCTGAAGAACATACAAATAACACTGAGTACTTATCGGATTATGACAAATTGAAAGAGGCTCTCGCAAGCAAGTACGGCAAACCCAACAGCGATGACATCTACTGGAAGAATGATTTGTACAGAAGCGATCCTTCAGAATGGGGAATGGCCGTCGCTATTGGTCACATGGTGAAGTATACGAGATGGGAATTACCACGCACGTCAATTATCATATTTCTCACCGGTGATAACTTCAAAATAAATCTTGGAATAGAGTATTCGAGCAAGGAATTGGATGCACTCGAGGAAAAGGTGAAGAAAGAACAAGAAGCATCAAAATTCTAGCACCTTCAAGGAGAAAATATGGGCAAAATAGGTTATGGATACGGTAGTGAATGGCACCTGCTCAGGCATCTTGGCTATCATCGAGAAGATTTGTCGCGGAAAACCTTGAAAGTAACCGGCGGCAACTCGATTGAGTGGTTAGATTTTGGGTTCTCCAAAAGAGATGCTCCTCGGAGAGATGACAAAGAGTTCTTGGGGCTCGAATTTATTGAAGACGAGCAGGTTCAAGAAAAATGGAAATCATTTTGGCCGCAAACCGGCAACGCACAAAATTGGGACGCAGTTGGCAGAATCCATTATGGTGATCGTGATGAATGGCTTTTGGTTGAAGCAAAAGGTCATATTGGCGAGCTTAAGAGCAAGTGCGGCGCAGCAAACCCAAAAAGCAAGCAAAGAATCTATTCGGCACTGGAAAAAGCAAGACAGGCTTTTGGCAATCAGTCCAGACCTATTGAATATTGGCTCGAACCATATTACCAATATGCCAATCGATTAGCCGTCCTGCATTTCCTAATGAAAGAGTGTGTCCCGTCAGTTGACGCCCGTTTGTTGTTCATTTACTTTTACGGCGAAGACAGAAAAGATCTTGTATGTCCAAAAGACGAGCAAGGTTGGTTGCCAAGTATTCAAGAAATGAAGGATCGGTTAGGTTTTGACAGAAGCTGTGAATTAGCCGAGCGGGTTCATGATCTTTTCTTGCCTGTGAATCCTGTTGGGGTTGGAGAACGTTGCAGCGCAACAGCACAACGTTAGGTAAACTTCTTCGACAGCCTCCTATGACTTCGGCTTTTCGAGGGGCGTGCAGAGAACGCGTTCCACACGCTGCAGTTTTTTCCTGACACTCTCGAGATTCAGGCCCGTAGGGTATTTCATCAGTACCGATTCGTAGGTCGCTTTGGCCTGCGAACAGTCGCGGTTGATATCAGCGAAGATGTCTCCCTGGCATTCAAGCGCCAGCGGCGCATGGGAACTCTCCGGAAAACGGACGAGCAACGAGTCAAATTGACCCAACGACTCCGCCGTCTTTCCCAATTCCCAATCAATTATGCCAGCATCATACCAGGCGATCTCGGTTAATGATCCGCTCTCACGCTCCTTAAGTTTATCCAATAGCGCCTGCGACGAATCGTAGTCAAATCGATATTTGGCGTACGCGGCTTCGGCATAAATGCGCAGGGTGGCTTCGTCCATATCAGGATATTCACTGATCAGCATTATCCGCCGCAGACAATCGTTAACATAAACGCTTTTGGGAAAAGTGTTCATAAATTTGCCATAGGCATCCCTTGCCTGCTGGAAGTTGCCCAGATAGAACTGCAATTCGGCTTGCTTGAACAGCAACTCCTCCTGATTTGCATGCTGAAGCTGCTGTGGCGACACGGCTGCGTACAGCGAGTCGGCAACTGTCGCCTGACCCAGCGCCAGATGACAATCGGCAGCGGCGATTCGAGCCGTCACCGAAACTGCCGCGAGCGGGTAGTCCTTCATCAGGCGATCAAACAGAGTCAGCGCGCCGGCGGCATCATGCAGACCATCCAACTTGGTGCGGCCCGAAGCAAATAGCGCCTGAGCGACGTCGCGCTCGGAGGGTGATTGTTTGGCAATCTGGTCGTAAACCGCGAGCGCATCGTTATAGCGTCTTTCATCATTGTAGGAAGCGCCCAGAACAAAGCGGGAAGCAACCCGAAATGGTGACTGCGGATAACGCGAAATCAAGTAATCGCAGGCCTTCTCGACAACCCCATGATTGCCATTGTCGCGAGCCACGGCGGCGAAATAGAGAATGCTCTTGCCCTCGCCATTGCTCAGCGAATCGACCAGCCGGAACCGCTGGAATGCCTCATCCAACTTGCCCTGCGACATCAAGAGGTCGCCGACAAATCGGTGCGCATCACTGTTCTTCGGATTTTGCTTGGCAATCTCCGTCAACGCATCTTTCAAGCCGGTTTCGAAACCTTCATCAGAATCAAGTCTGATCAGTTCACTCATTTTCCCGGTGACGAACACCTCACTGGTAGTGTCGCGCGCTAGCAACTCGAAATATTCCCGCGCGGCATCACCGTAGTTGCGCAGAATTTCGTAGAGTTGCCCAAGTTGTTTGGCGAAGAGCACAGGGCTGCCGAATTTTTTGCGACCATCCTGAAGCAGTTTTACGGCGTCAGGGTAATAGCCGTTTCCAGTGTAAGTATTCGATGCCTGTTCATAGGTCTGTGGATTGTTGGGCGCGAGGGCCAACGCCGTTTGCAGTTGCTGCGCGGCCTTCTCGGTCTCGCCCTTCTTGAGGTAGACGCCCGCGATATCAAGGTAATATGTAAAGCGCAGCATTGGTTCGGGCGAGATCTTAGTCAGGTAATCAAGCACCAATAGCGCCGAGTCAAGTTCCTTGTTGCAAACGAGAGCATTCTTGAGCAGAACATATACCTGAATGTTTCGAGGATACTTCTGCGCCAGATCGCGCAACTGATCAACAACCTCAGCACAACCGCCGGTGTAGATCATTGCCTCCATGGCTTTGAGACTCTGCAGATCCTGTGGCGTTTGCGCGACAGAGGGTCGCCACGTGGCAAGCAGAAATGCGGCCGCCATTATGAAACTCAGATTTCTGACGATTGTCATTTCTCCGGTTGACCGTTGTTGATCGCTTTGAAGTATTCTTTGATCAGCTCTTCATATTCCGGCGGGTAGCCCTCATTGAGATATTTTTGCAGGCGGTCCTGATAGCTGTCCTTGCTCTGCGCATTGAACTGCAGCGACGGTGGTGACTGCCGGAGAATATCCTGCGCGGTCTCAGCCTTGCGGTCCTCGGAAAAATCCTGGCGCTGCAGGGAATGCTGAAAATCCAGCATGCGCGAGTAGATCTGTTGCTGGCGGCGCAGCGTGTTTTCGTTAAGAGTACCACCTTCAATATCTTCCGAGACTTTTTTGATCTCTTTGCCAAGCTCGTCCAGCCGACCGAGGATCTCTTTGCGGGTTCCCTGTTCGCGCTGCAAATCGCCGATACCCTTGCGGACAGCATCCTGCTCAGCGGCCAGACGACCCATGCCATCCTTGTCGACACGTCCCGGCTTCGGGTTTTGGCACATCGCAGATGATTGCTGATTGATTTGCTTCTGACTTTTGCTCAGCTTGTCCATCTTCTTAAACACATTCTGGTTTGAGCAACTGCCGTTGGAACACTGTTTCTGGCTCTGCATCGATTGCATTAGTTGGTTGGCGGCCTGATTGAGTGAGAACATGGCATCTTTCTGATAACGCATGGCATTCGAACCATTGCGCTCCATTAGTCCTTGCGTCGCCTGATCCATGGCCTCGCGCGCCTGCTCCATCATCTTGCCGATCTGCTGCGAATAGAAGGGGGATTCTTTCGAGATGTCCTTCAGTTTCGTATCCAGCGAGTGCAGTGTCTTCTGCAACGCCTGCTGCTCGGCAGCCAGTTGCTGCAACTGTGGGGAGGTCGGATCCGAACCTTCGGCTCGATCAAACACTTTCTCCTGTTGGTCTGAAACATAAAGCACATCGTTCGCCGCCCCCTTCATCTTTTCCGCCGACTGAGAACCCATACCGGAGTTGAGGGAATCCTTGAGATCCTGCATTTCCTTCTGGAGCTGCTTCAGGTCGTCCAGAGCCGCTTCGCCCTTTTGCTCTGAACTCTGTTTATCCTTTGTCTGCAAGCCTTGAATCATGGCCTGCATCTTCTCGCCGGCTTTGGAGTTTTTTGGTGACTGGGTGAACTTCTGAGCCGCTTCATTCTGATCGAGCTTCTGCTCTTGCAGCATTTCCTCAAGTTCCTTGGCTTGCTGCTGTAAGTCTTCGAAGTCCTTCTGGTTCTGCTCTTCCTTGGGCGCCAGTTGCGGTAACTGGCTGGACTCGGAGGAGCCCGTTTGCTTATTGACGCCTTCCTGCTGCTTGATCAGATCCCCCAACTGCCGCATCATGTTTTCCATCTTCTGCTGCAATTGTAGCATCTTGAGAAGCGCGATCGTGCGGTCGAGACGCTGCTTCAACTCTTCTTGAGAAAGCTTCATGTTTTCGGCCGCTTTTTGCATCTCTTGCGGCGTCATCTTGTCCATCTGCTCTTGCAGCTTGCGCATGGCCTCTTTCATTTCCGGAGTAGCAACCTGATCGAAGAGCTTGCGGATCTCTTGTAGTTTCTGCAGGATCTCAAGTGATGTCATGTCGTTCTTCTCCATCTTGTCCTGCATATCCTGCAACCGCTCGCCAACCTTCTTCATTGCGTCGAGGATATTCTGCTGCGACTGAACCGATTTCTGAATCTCCTGCTGCTTCTCCCAACTGAGCTCCTTGTTGTTCATCAACTCTTCCTGGAGCTTCTCGGTTTTCTGCTGCAATTCCTCTTGCGCCGTTTTCAGCTTCTCCAGATCGGTGATCTGCGAATCGCTCTCGGCATCCAGATAAGCAAACTGTTCGTCCAGAGAAGGCAATCGCGCGGTCAGGGTCTGCGACACGCCCCGCTTGGGTCCGGAGATATTGTCGTTGTCAAAGGCCTCGATGTAGTACTCGACCCAGCCACCCGGTTCCAGCCCGATGTCGGACATGTCCCAGGGATAGGCCATTTCGAAACTGCGACCGGCCTTCTTGTCGAACGCAATCGCCGTCTTTTTTTCAAACGTCTCCCCCGGTACCGTGAAAATGCGGTAGATCAAATTGACCGCGGAAAAACCAAAATCATCGAACAGCTTGAATCCGAGTTGGAGCGCCATGTCGTCGCCTAGTTCGACGGGAACACCCGGAGAATAGAGATCCACTTCGGGAGAAAGATCGGCTATCGATTCAATACGATACTCAATGGGATCGGGATTCTCGTTGCCGAGTTCGTCCTTGACGGTAATGTGGTAGGTGCCGTTATCAGTCACCGTAAGACCGCCGCTTAGCTTCTGCTTGGAGACATCAAGTTTTTCCGATTGACCGCTGCCAAACTGCAATGATGCAGCTACCACTGTCTTGTTGACCGAGGCCTCAATCTTGACGCGAGTTCCCTTAATCGCCGAAATATTGCCGTCGTTTTCGTCCACGACGAGCGGCTGCAGACTGGTGTAAGGCGGATATGTATAGGTCAGCTTGATGTCGATAACGCGCGGTTTGTCGACGGCGGTAATCGTATAGACGGGCGATTTCACTTCGCCGGCAGACACCCAGTAGTCGAATGTTTTCTTGACTTCGCGGAAGTCGTAGGCGAATTTGGCTGTGTCGCTCAGATTGAGATGTGCGCCAATACTTGTGGCGGAAACATCCTTGGCGAGGTCCTCGGTCTTGACCGGACCATCTTCATATTGCCAATACAAGGTAGCCCCTTCCGGAAGCGATTTTCCCCGTAGCAATGCCTGGATTTTGATCGTCGAGAATTTAGCGATCTCGACGCTTCCGGGAAGAACTTCAAGCGAATAGCTCAAATTGCGCGGGACTTCCACGGTCGGATGGCTGAAGAGGTAGACCGATTCATTGAAGGCGCCGGGAAATAGCACGGCGAGAAACAGTATTACCAACGCCGAGGAACCGAAATAGCGGAGACCGCGTCGCAGCGGTTTTTTGTCGACCGACTTGTGGAAATCGATACCACGGCACATTTGCTCGGACTGGCGGATGATCGCCTGTATCATGTCCGTCGAGAACCCTTCGCGATTTTCCTGCAGGTTGCGTTCGAGCTGTAGCGAAGCGATCAACCGATTCTGTAATTCGGGGTAGCTCTTTTCCACCTGCAGCGCGACCGACTCGGTATTTGGTCGAGTAAGAATCCTCCAGAGAATGGTATGGACAAACAACGCCACTACCGCGATCGCGGCCAAAGAAACAAATATGATCCTGAAAGTGACCGTCAGGAAAAAGGCTGCATTGAAGAGAAAGCCAACGAAAAGAAAGACCGCCAGAGCTGATAAAATTACCGCGACACCGAACCCAAAGTGGTTCAGGAGAATGAAATTTCGCAAGCGATTAAGCCGGTCGGTGAGATATTGTAGAGACAGTTTCGGATTCATGTTCACTCCCTAATGCATCAATGCCCAGACCAGTACGTTGGTTCCCATCTGTAGCGCCTCAGTCCGCTTCTCCAGAGGGTCGTTGTGCACTTGCGGGTCTTCCCAACCATCCCCGATGTCAGATTCAAAGGTCAGCACCACCGCCAACCGGTCGCCAACAAACCAGCCAAACAACTGCGGCGGTTTGCCGTCATGTTTATGAATTTTCGGCAGGCCATTGAGAAACTTGTAGTAGCAATCGAAAATCCCATGATTAAAGGGAATCTCTCTCGGCTCCTGATCGGGAAACAGCTTTTTCATCTCGCGGACGAATGCCTTCTTCAAACCGTAGGAATCATTGGCGAGTAGAAACCCTCCGGCGCTGAGGTACTTCTGTAGAACTTCGATATCCTCAGCGCGAAAATTGACATTGCCGTGTCCAGTCATATAGAGAAAGGGATAGTTGAACAACTGCGGGTCGGAGAGATCGACCCTGACTTCTTCCTTGGCAATCGGGATATTGGTATTCTGCCGAATAAACGTAGTCAGGTTGGGCAAGGCTGACGATCCCCAGTACCAGTCGCCGCCACCCGGGTACTTGAGCCGGGCAATGGCGACGTTGTCGGCAATGTCAGCCCCGGTAGCCGACAAAGCAATCACAATCAAGAACGCCAAAGAGGTAGATGCGACACAACGGAAGTTCATAGTATTCCTTATACGTCCGAGATCCCTATATGGTTCAACGACAAGGCCGTCTAAAGGCGAGACCTTGACCAATCTACGCCATTTTCTGGATTTGTCAATGGGTATGCCAGACTCTTGCGAGAAGCCACAAATTCGCCTTGACCGCGCCGGCAGGAAATCCTGAGGCTGTTCCACAAGTTGGAGAATGGTCGCTGATAGAAAATGCGATTGCGAAGAGTCTTCAGTTGCATGATAGCGCCGCAACATTTACACCCTCACCCCAACCCCTCTCCCTTGAAGGGAGAGGGGCAGGAAATGAACTTGTGGGATCGCCTCTCCTGTCCGGACGGATCAGCAAGCTGGTCAAGATCGTCAGGAAGCGATTCTTGATGACGGCAGTCAGAATGGCTGCTAATTTCCAATTGACAATCTGCCGATTACGTATTATAGTTGAACGATTGCTCAAGTGTTTGTATGAATCATAGCGAAGACGATACCTGCCAGATCAAATACGTAAACCAGGAACTGGTCACGGCGCTTCTTAAGTCACAGCATGACAATAAGATAGTGTCTGGATTAGCGGAAATCTTTGGAGTTCTTGCCGATCCGACCCGTCTCAAGATATGCATGTTCTTGTCTGAGAGTGAGTTGTGCGTCTGTGATCTTGCCGCCATGCTAAACATCTCCGAATCAGCAGTATCACACCAATTGCGACTCCTGCGGTCTCTGCGGATCGTAAAATTCCGGCGCGAAGGCAAGATGGCATTCTACACGCTCGACGATAGCCATGTCAATTCCCTCATCAGTCAGGGTCTCGATCACGCCAAGGAAAAAAGTCAGTAGACGATGGCAACACTACGGATTGAAGCCGCCACAACGCGGATTGACTGCCCCAATTGCGCCCGAACCGCTGAGAATGAAATCAGGCGGATTGAAGGGGTTGCAGGCGCCCGAATCGATTTCTTGAATAGACGCATCTATTATTCTTTCGACCAAGACACAATTCAGGGTGACGATCTAAGGAATCGTATCGAAGGACTCGGGCATTTCAAATTCGCCGAGGAGAGTCCTTCCGCACGGAGCAGTCTTCCTTTTTCGAGAACTCTACTGACATCAATTTCGATCGCATTAGGTCTAACTCTACTCGGACTGGCGGCAGAACATTTGGCCAATCTAAGAACCATTGGCCGTATCCTGATCTATGCTGCTATTGCCGTCGGCGGTTGGGAAATTGTCAAGAAGGCAACGATCGGTCTCCGTCATAAGCGCGTTGACATGAACACCCTGATGTCGTTGGCAGTGATTGGCGCCGTGGCAATTGGCAAACTTGATGAAGCGGTTGTGGTGGTGCTGCTTTTCGGCGCGGCTAATTTGTTGGAATCATTCTCTCTCTGGGAGTTCTCTCGCAGTCTCACCGACTTGCATGATTTCACAAGCGGTCAGGCGCTACTCAAACAAGGCAACTCCGTTCTGGCCGTAACGCCGGAATCGCTGCAGACGGGAGATATCGTAGTAGTACGAGAAGGAATGAAGCTTCCGGCGGACGGTCAGGTAGTTTCCGGAAACTCGGCGCTTGACCTATCTTCTTTGACAGGCGAGGCACAACCACAGCAGGTGGCTGAAGGGGACGACGTGTTTGCCGGATCGGTCAATCTCGAAGGTTACATCGAAGTTCAGGTAACGGCGCCGCTCAAAGACTCTCGCATCGGCAAAATCCTGCGCATGGTCGGCGACGTTGCCGAACGCAGAGCCAAACTTGAGCGGCTCGTTGACCGCTTTGCCCACATCTACACTCCGATCGTGGTGGCCTTGGCCGTGGCTGTGGCCGTGTTTCCGCCGCTCTTGTTTGACGGGGTTTTCAGTGTCTGGTTCTATCGAGCACTGGTGTTCCTGGTGATATCGTGCCCCTGCGCGCTGGTGATTTCCACGCCGGTAGCAGTTACAGCCGCTTTAGCAGCCGGTTCGAGAATGAAGGCGGTCGTCAAGGGGGGAGATGCAATTGAACGGCTGGCACATGCAAGAAAAATCGCCTTTGACAAAACCGGCACCTTGACTACCGGTGCATTGCAGCTCGGTCAGATTGAATGCTTTGATGGTCTCAGTCAGGATGAAGCGATTCAGATAGCGGCATCGCTGGAGCGGATATCCAACCATCCGGTAGCCAGGGCGGTTACGAATGCGGCTTCCTTGAAGGGATTGCAATTGCTGTCAATTGACGATTTTAGATCAGTCACGGGCTTTGGTGTCGAAGGGCAGATTGATGGACGGCTATACCGGTTCGGCGGAATCGAATTTCTGAACAGCGACGAACGCGCAACTCAGCCGCAAAAGGAAAGCTCATACCTCGTTTGCAATGGCCGAATGCTGGCGCGGTTTGGTTTCGAAGATGAGTTGCGACCGGAAACAGCAACAACGATCTCGAAGCTGCGCGAACAGGGATTTGAGTCGGTCGGTCTTTTGTCGGGTGATCGCCGAGAGATCATCGAGACACTGCGCGCCAAGCTGCATCTTGACTTCGGAGTCGGTCAACTGATGCCGGAAGAAAAATACGAACGGCTACGCGACCTTGGTGACAACGTAGCCATGGTGGGTGACGGTATCAACGACGCGGTCGCACTGTCGGGTTCTGATATTTCGATCGCAATCGGTCGGCTTGGCAACGATATCCCCGCGCAGCACGCCAATGTCGTTTTGTTCGGCAACAGTATCAGCAATCTCCCGCATTTGTTCCAACTTGGCAAACGGACAGTCGCGCTCATCAAGACGAACATCATCTTCGCCTTCGCGATCAAGGTGATTTTCCTCGGTTTGGCTCTGGCCGGATATTCCACAATCTGGATGGCGGTTGTTGCGGACATGGGAGCATCGCTGATAGTAATTTTCAACAGCCTGCGACTGTTGCGCCATTCGGATGTTGATTAGGGGAGTGTTGAAGAAGCCCAGACGGTGTCATTGCGAGGAGTGCGGAAAGGTGATGTATGGTGTGGAGCACGACGAAGCAATCTCGATTTGTGCTCTTCCGATGCAGTTTTGACAGCTTTGCTTATCAGATTACATTCCTTGGCAGTGTGGCGTGGCACCACCCACGAAAATATAGGCGATTAGGTACACAGCATCAGAAATATTAATCTTGCCATCGCCACTGGCGTCTCCCATGCCGTTTGGATAATTGCAGTCTCCCGGAGGTGTGCCACCTGCGAAAATATAGGCGATTAAGAACACCGCGTCGGCAATATTAATGTTGCCGCTGCCGTTGGCGTCTCCACATGTGCAGGTTCTGATCGCGTGGGCAAGAAAAATGTTCCGGAAAGTCTCACCCGCCGGATAACCTTTGCGGGCCCAACCGGCCGTGAATTGGCTGATATTGTTGCAATACTGCTGTCCCGCGGAATCCGGCCAGGGGTCATAGTCCCAGAAGACGTCCCAGATGGCGTCGATGCCAGACCAGCTATCACTCGTATTATGGTCATTGTTGTGCCCCCAAATCTGCCCGCCGTAAAGATAGTTATCGTCATCCACCTTGTCGTATAGATCCCAGAGCGCTTCTGCAACCGAACCCTCAACATCAGCGCCGTTGTAGAAGGGGGTGGAATTGGAGGCGGCGCCCTGGCTCATACTGAGGACATACGGTATGTCTGGGGAGGGCCGTTCCATGTCCCCACTCCAAACGTTGTGCCCAATGTTGTTCCGATCGAAGAAGTCCGGCATGCTCCTGAGTACTCCTTGGAAGAACCATGCCCAACCCTCTTGATAGGCCAGTATCTTGGATTTCCAGGCATCAGCCCCCATATGAGCAGGGTACCAATATTCGTGGTCACCGCCCCCGTTTGGATCGAGGGATGCATAGGTGTTCATGATCATGTGCGAGTACTCATGAAAGATGACCGGGTAGTCCCACTGATCGCGGTCTGCATAAGGGTCGGCGTCACCGCGCAAGAAAATGGCCTTACTCCCGCCGACGATAAACCCCCCGTAGTTGGGGGTTATTGCCTGCGAACAGGCGCTGTCCCAGAGTATCGGCGTTGGCGTTGGTAGGGGATAAGGATTCACTTTGCTGACCAGATCGCTCTTGGCGGCCACCATTGCTCTGGCGATGTTGAACGCCCCGACCTTTGCAGGTTGACGAATACAAGTCCATGTCGTATCGATGTCTACGGTTTGGTACCCTAGATTCGTAATCGAGAGAGCCACACCGTAAGGATACAAGTTATCTCCAACGTCGAAGCTATGATCTTCGGCATACAGAACGCTGGCATTGTCACTCTCAGCGTAAAAGCAGAGCACACACTCGGCTTCGTCACTCCAGAGCGACAGAAACCCAGTTACGCTTGAGTAACCTTCGGTGAGGATGTGCCAGTATCCCAGGCCATCCTGATACCAAACCGCTGCATATATCAGGGCGGCAGGCAACAGCCCGCCGGTCTCATTCTGGAAATACCATTGCGAGTAAATGTTGTACACTTGCAGGCTGCTGATGAGCCTGATCACCAACGTGTCTTTCCCTACGTGTATGAAGATATCTCCCGTGCCCTTCGCACTCGATCTTCGAAGGAGAAGAGTACTGCTGTCTCTGATCGAGACCCTGCCGAAATTCGAGTTGACTACTCTTGCCGAGTCAATCTTGGGAACACCGCCGATTTCGATTTCATGTTGCTGGTTCGTCTTGGCCTTAATGTCACCGAGTAGGATTCGTCTGCTTGTCTGCTGATTCAGGTTGGAAACCACAAACCGATATTTTCTGACAGCTTCTTCTTCCTTGCCGCCTATCGCAGTCTCTGGGGGAATCTCCTTTGATACCTCCAGTTTCATCTTCTTGGTCTGCATCTCTGGTGGCGGCCCCAACCCATCCAACTTCTTGATCATGACCGTGCTATTTTTCAGTTGATGCCATCCTGTGTCAGGTTGCGAGGTAATGGGAATCCTGACCGAATTCTGGACTATTTTTGACATGAAGGCGAAAGTGTTTCCTCGATCAGTTGATGGATCCCAGTCGCTCTTCGGTGTACAGGCCACGATTTCGGCCGCGATCTGATAAGTTCCTTCAAAGGTGGCATCCTCTCCAATCGAGAAGACTTCTGTCTTGCCGACAACAATCGGCGTCAATTCCGAGCTGTATTTCCTTGGCGAGTTGTCAGGTCGAGTGATCAAGATTGTCGCCTGCCAGACCGAATCCCACACGCCACAGTCAGGCATCTCGTCGAATTTTAGCGAGATCTGTACTTGAAGTTCATCACCGATTTTCTGCGGTGTTTTGAGAACCGATACCTCCCAAGTTGCCGGTGGTTCTTTTGGAATATACCGGAACCCTCCGTAACCACTTTCTGAAGGCTGGGGGCCGGCTGGCTGCGCCATCGGCCCGGGCTGTCCGCGGTAAATGACTTTGTCACGGTTCTGAATCCTCGTGGTCTTCCCTATGGGGCTTTGAAGCAAAATGTACTCCGCGTCCGTCATAGCTCGACAAAGTGTGTCGCTGACCTGAATATAAAAATCAGAATCGTTCGTAAATCTTATGGAATCAGGCCGATCGCCTTCCGCCACTACCTTAACCCGCCAGATGCCCCGAGCCGTAGCCCGGATCACGCCTTTGAAAAAGACTGCTCCGGTATCCGTTTCGGCGTACTTCTCTTGCGGCTGACTGACGATCTCAAAACCACTGTCCAGAACGATTCTGGCAGTAATGTTCTTGACCTGCCTGGGCCAACACCAGACACTGATCGACACCGTGGACAAAGTTCCCAGACCGACCGTGTCGACATTGGTTACCCTTACTTCCATTGGACCCCGATTGGGACCAATTCCCCAACAGGGACTTGACATTAGCGCCCAACAAGCAACTATGCTTACCAACGCAATGCATAACCTACTCATCTAAAACCTTCTTTCGTTTATAGCTGTTCGTTTCTCTTCAGTATTAAGGCAATCACGATTAGGGAAGTCTATTACTGAAACTCACCTCCTCAAGACACAGGTGTTGTTTTACACACGTGCCCCGTATGCTCGATGTAACTAATGGTCGCTCGGTGGGATGACGGATGAGGCAAAACCTCATCTCGTTCTGGCGGTATCCCGCTGCCTAATGCTACCACCCCTGAATACCATCTGTCAAGCGATTTATTCCCGAAAAATGCAGATTCGCTGCGTTGGCAACTATGCGGGATGAATGCCGGTGATCGCCGTGCCCAGGTACGTGTCACTCGAAGAAGGATTATCATACTGGTTGTCATTCCAGACTTCCACGTCACAATTGGCGGCCGGCCTGTACGAACCTTGCGGATCGCGAGCATCGTGGTAAAGCAGGCACCCGTTAATGTTAAACGTTCCCGAGCGTTTTCCTTTCCGGTTACGCTTCTGCAGAAGGCTATCCGGGATATGCGGTTTGGCGCTGGGTCCCCTCCGTGATGGCAATATCGTGATTGAATCAAGGTTGGGTTGCGGTGGCAGCTGGTGAAGCGACGGTATTAGAAGATGCCGTTCAACAAACGTCATAGCCCGATTGAGTGTGTCGCTGATTTGAATGTAGACGTCTGATAAGACCGTGGTTCTTATCGTGTCAGACAAAGTGCCTAATGCTGCTACCCCGACTTTCCAAATGCCATTGGCGGTAGCCCGTATCATTCCCTTAAAAACACCGGTCGCGGTATCCGGCTCGGTATATGTCTCCTGCGGCTGAAGGACTATCTCATAGCCGCTGTCCGGAACGATTCTGGCGGTCACGTTCTTCACCTGCTTGGGCCAACACCGGACCCTGATCGATACGGTGGAGACAACTCCGAGGCCAACCGTATCAACACTTATCTTGCCTACTTCAAAGGGAGCATAGCTTCCGCTGCTAAAGGTTGCTTGCTGGGCGCTGTCGCTCCCCTTCGGTTGGGCCGCATATCCGGAATATGACATCAGGATGCTGCAGGCGACTATACCCGCCAACGCAGTACATAACCTATTCATTGAAACCTTCCTTCGTTCAAAGTTGTTCGTCTCTCTTCACTATTAACGCAATCATGATTAGGGAATTCTATTACTGCAGTTCACCTCCTCAAGACACAAATGGCGTATTGCACACGTGTCCCTTATGCTCGATGTAACTAATGGTCGCTCGGTGGGATGGCGGATGAGGCAAAACCTCATCACGTTCTGGCGGTATCCCTGCCGCTTCGTGCTACCACCCTCGAATACCATCTGTCAAGCGATTTATTCCAATCGGAAGTTCATTTATTTTCGAAGGTCTTGCATCAGGAAGATTTGGCCCCCAGAGGGAGAAACAGGAGAGTAGATCAAGCCCTCTTGGGGCTTGACGTTCTTCGTCGGGCCGCAAGACGGCCTGACCTACTCTTGCTGTAGCCTGAATGGAAGTCGGAACCGCGGGGGTTTGGACCTACTGAACTGACTCCTCGCAATGATAATTCCAAGGTCTCTCAACAGTCGATTCATGGTTTGCTCTGAGACGCCTTTTCCGCGCGTGATGTCTTCTTGTTTCCCGTCTTGCCGCGGTCTGCCTTGAGGTTGCGTTCGATCAAAGCATAAGCGTTGTGGTTGTGAATCGATTCCAGATTCTCCGACTCGATGGTAAACCAGTCGATGCGATGATCGCGAGAGAGCTTCTCGGTCACACCACGGACGATGTCTTCGACAAATACCGGATTTTCGTACGCGGTCTCGGTAACGTATTTCTCGTCCTCACGTTTGAGTAGCGAAAAGACTTCGCACGAGCCTTCTGCCTCGACCACGCGGATCAGTTCTTCCAACCAGATGAATTCATTGTAGCGCACGGAGAGAGTCACCAGTGAACGCTGATTGTGGGCGCCATACTTGGAGATTTCCTTCGAGCAAGGACAGACGGAGGTCACCGGAACCCGCACGGTCAGCAGCAAGTCGACTTTGTCATTACCGTTAAGCACCGCCGAAACCGTGCAATTGTAATCAATTAGTCCCAAAGCGCCCGATACCGGCGCTTTCTTCTCGATGAAGTACGGGAATGTCAGCTCCAGATGCGCTTTCTCGGCTTTGAGTTTCTTGCGAGCCGTCTGCAGGATTTCCTCGATGCGGCAGATGTCAATGGCTTTGTCGCGGTAATCGTTGAGGATCTCAATGAACCGGCTCATGTGCGTGCCTTTGAACTGATGCGGCAAATCGACATAGAAATTGACATCGGCAACCGTCGTCTGCGTTTCATTCTTTTGATCCTGCACCACCACGGGCAGTTTGAGATTTTTGATGCCGACTTTGTCAATTTTGATATTGCGATGGTCGGGCATGCTTTGTATGTCCTTCATTTCGCTAACTCCAATGTACTATAGGCAACACGGATCGAGGCTGTCCCGCAAGTTTGCGCGAAAGAATCTGCACCGCTACATCTTTTGGTGCCAATGCAAGGAACCCACCGCAAGCGGTGGGCCACCCTACGCTTTGGAGACTTGTGCGACAACCTCGATTCCTCCTGCCCGATCCAGCGACTTGCAGTTATCTTGTCACCTCGAAACGGTTATTTTCCGACTCCCAGAGAACGATCCTGGTCAGCATCCCGCCAGCAAAGCGGGCGTCGAGAATTTCCCAGATTTTGTTGGCAAGCGTTTCCGTGGTTGGAATCAGACCCCGCAAAAAATCAACATCAAGATTCAGGTTTTTGTGATCAATGCGCGACACGATCTCGGAATCGATAACAGCCTTCAGATCCTTGAGACTGATGATCATACCGGTCTCGGGATCAACCGCGCCGGTGACGCTGACCTCAAGCACGTAGTTGTGGCCGTGCCCGTTGGGATTGGCGCACTCGCCGAATACGATCAGATTTTTCTCATCGCTAAACTGGGGATTGAAGAGCCGGTGACCGGCACAAAACGTAACGCGTTTGGTAATCGTAGTCTTCATATTTCCTTGCTTTGCCTGACCTCCCCATCCGGTTCGAGTTGCGGCAACCGTCTGAGGAAGTGATTTCTGCGGTAATACAACACAAAGAGAAGGTAAAGGTTCATTGCTGTGACGACAAAGACGAGTCCGTATTGTGGCCGTCCCAGCAAGGCGGATACAATCAAAACAAAAATGTGAGTACCAAAACACAAGGGCGATTGCATTACCATGAGCGCTTTGTCTCCATACCAATCTGTCTTGGGGCAGGTGACGCAGCGTTTTAACAGCGTGTTGTCTACCGCCGCCACAAATCTATCCTGCCAACTATACACGACAATATATGCGAACCGCAGCAGTTTCAAAAGGAGTCTTGCGGGAACGGGCAAAGCGCCGAGATCGAGATCGTCACGATCAGTCTCATCCCGTTTGGAGTTGAGTGAACCGATCCAGTATTGCTCGACATATGCAATCTGGTAGAAATTGAAGAAAGAGCACTGGAGGAAAATCGAAAATAAAGCAGCCAGCCCCCAAACCAGATAATGCTGTTTACCTAACCAGTAGGCGCGCAGGGAGATGGCAATGACGACCGAGGCCAGCACCAGAAAGTCACCGAGCGAGTCCAGATATCTGCCTATCAGATGCCCCCTGCCGGTCATCCGCGCCAGAGAGCCGTCGCAGGCATCGAAGAGGTCTTTGATATGCAACAGTATGGCGGCGGGAATCAGTCTACCTTGATAGAACATCAGCGCCGAAAGCAGCCCCGAACCGATGGCCGCCAACGTGACCAACTCGTGCGGGAAACGCAGCCAATACAACAACCGCAGAACGCTCCGGTAGTAGAAGATCCAGATGACAGATATGTTGAAATACCGCTGCGAGACGGGAATCTTCTCCGCCTTCTCAAGATCAATCATCGGACTGCCAGTGTCGAGACTTGCCGTCCAGTATCAGATTGCCGCCGGTTATGGGGGTGGATTCATCGGAGGCAAGATACAAGATCTCACCGGCAACTTGCTCCGACGTCAAATCGGCTTTGACTCCGGGGGGTGCGGCTTGTTTGAACATCTGTGTGTCGACGCCGCTCAGGGAGATTTGGTTGACCCGGAGGTTGCGCTCTTTGTTTTCCAAGGCTAAAATCTCGGTAAGTCCCCAGAGACCATATTTGCTGATGTTGTAGGCGCCAAAACCGGGGAACTTGGTCACTTGGAAACAGCCGGAGAGTGAGGAGACATTGACGATTGTCCCCCAGCGCTTCCTGTCCATCATTGGCATAACTTTCTGACAAAGGTAGTAGGGCGCGAGCAGGTTTATGTCGAGCAGATGCTGGAATCGGTCAATGGGAAACTCGCGGGAACGTCCGGAAGCGAAAACAGCCGCGTTGTTGATGAGGATATCGACTGTCATACCGCGTTCGTCTACCAATTCGAAGAGCCGGTCAATTTGCCGGAGTTCGGCCAGATCAGTTGGGACGGACAAAACACGAATGTCACTGTTGTTTGTCTTGCATAACGCGACTGTCTCGTCCAGTTGCAGAACCGTGCGCGCAATCAGAACGAGATCGGCGCCCTGCTCGGCGAACATCGTTGCCGTCGTGCGACCGATTCCCCGTCCCGCACCGGTTATCAATGCGGTCTTGCCAAACAGGCTTTTCATGCATATCATACGTATCTCCTTTACCCCAAAATAGGGCAAAGGGTGGAACGAGGCAACAAAGGTTCGGATCGCCTTCTTCCTGACTCGCAGAATAGTTTGTCTGCAATCAGGGAAAGCGAGAGACCGGACTATGTAAATCTACTTTCGCTGCAAGCCGAGGCATCGAGTCATCCTGTTATGCAAGTCCTCTCGATGATTTCGGCACCAGCAACGACAAACGTTATTGAGGTTGAGAATGGCCAAAGTGAATGACGTCCTGGAAGCTATCGGCAATACGCCGTTGATACAATTGAAGCGCATGGTACCGGCAGGTGCAGCCGAGGTTTATGCTAAGCTCGAATTTCTGAACCCGGGCGGGTCGATCAAAGATCGCATGGCGAAATACATCATCGAGGATGCCGAGCAACGCGGCGAGTTGAAGCCCGGTGGCACAATCGTGGAGAATACATCGGGCAACACCGGAGTTGGTGTCGCAATCGTGGCCGCGGTGAAGGGCTACAAGACGATTTTTACGATACCGGACAAAATGTCTGATGAGAAAATCAACCTGCTCAAAGCCTTTGGCGCCAAGGTGGTTGTTACCAAGACCAATGTCCCCGCCGACAGCCCGGAGTCATACTACGAAACCGCCAAACGAATTCACCGCGAGACACCCGGATCGTTCTACCTAAATCAGTATCATAATCCTAAGAATATCGAGGCGCACTATAAGCTGACCGGGCCGGAAATCTGGGAGGATATGGAAAGACGCATCGACTATTTTGTCGCCGGCATCGGCACTGGTGGAACGTTGTCGGGCGCGGGTCGATACTTGAAGGAGCAAGACCCCAAAGTCCAAATCGTCGCTGTCGATCCATACGGATCGGTCTTTTATGACTACTTCAAGACCGGCAAGCCGGGACTGCCGGAGGTGTACAAGGTTGAAGGCATCGGCGAAGACATGATCACGCAGGCGATGGATTTCTCGATTGTTGATGACATGATTCAAGTCACCGACAAAGACTGCTTTCTCACGGCGCGCGAGCTTACTACCAAGGAAGGAATGTTTGCCGGAGGTTCTTCCGGCGCAGCCGTCTGGGGCGCGCTGCAAGTGGCCAAGAAGGCCGGGCCGGGCAAGCGGATAGTTGTGGTTCTTCCCGACAGCGGCACACGTTATTTATCCAAGCTCTTTTCGGATGAATGGATGCGCGATTGGGGATTCCTTGACGATCGCCCCGATCTGGGAAGCGTACAGCAGATGTTAAATCGCAAAGGCAACGCGCCGATTTTCAGCGCCGCAGCAGGCGATTCAATGCTGGCCGTGATCGACAAAATGAAGCAACATGACATTTCGCAACTGCCGGTGCTTGCAAACGATGAGTTGGTTGGTCTGATTCGCGAGTCTGATCTGTTGGCCATGTTGGTCTCCGGCAAACACTCGTCCACCAATCCGATCCGCGAGGCGATCGAGGTCGACTATCATACGATAAGCCCACAGACGCCGGTGAGTCGGCTGGCTGAGATGTTTTCCAAGGGCAATTGCGACGTGGTTTTTGCCGTTGACAACAAGAAGCTGGTCGGTATCCTGACCAAGATAGATTTGATCGATTATTTAGCAGGAGCACAGAGTTGAAGAAGTACAATCCCGCCGAACACCAGTTTGAGACAAACGCTATTCATGCCGGTCAAGACCCTGACCCGTCTACCGGCGCGATCACTTTTCCGATCTATCAGACTTCCACTTACGTTCAGGAGGCCGTCGGCAAACACAAGGGCTACGAGTATTCACGCACAACCAACCCAACCCGCTGCGCGCTGGAGGCCTGTTTGGCATCGCTGGAGGGAGCCAAGTACGGACTCTGTTTCGCGTCAGGAATGGCCGCGATGACGAATGTACTGTCGCTGGTAAAGGCCGGCGATCATGTGATCGCTTCGGATGATCTTTATGGCGGAACACCGCGACTGTTTGACCAGGTTTATGCCGGTTACGGTATTGAGTTCACCTACGTCGATTCGTCTTTCACCGATCGTGTGGAAGCGGCAATCAAACCCAACACCAAACTGGTTTGGATCGAGACCCCCACCAATCCGCTGCTGAAGATTACGGAGATCAGGGCGATATCATCGCTGACTCGTCGTCACAGACTGATTCTTCTGGTTGATAACACATTCGCGACGCCTTTCTTGCAGCGACCACTTGATCTGGGCGCGGACATAGTCTTGCACTCCGTGACCAAGTACATAGCCGGTCATGCCGACACCGTCGGAGGTGTCGTAATGACTTCAAACGATGCTCACTACGAGAGAATGAAATTCCATCAGAACGCGGCCGGCGCCGTCATGGGACCGTTTGATGCTTTTCTGACAATGCGTGGCGTCAAGACGTTAGCACTGCGGGTCGAGCGTCAATGCGAGAATGCGCTGGAATTGGCACAATATCTGGAGCAGCATCCCAAAGTCGAACGTGTGATCTATCCGTGGCTTGATTCGCATCCGCAGAAGAAGATCGCCGAGCGACAGATGCGTCTGGGGGGAGGTATTATCAGTTTTGAGATCAAGGGTGGACTGAATACGGCGTTGCAGTTTTTAGAACTGGTTCCGCTTTATTCACTAGCCGAATCGCTCGGCGGAGTGGAATCGTTGATAGAGCACCCGGCCATGATGACCCACGCGGCAATCCCCAAGGAGCGTCGTGAAGCAATCGGTATCACCGATGGCCTGATTCGCATTTCGGTTGGTATAGAGGCTTACGAGGACTTGAAGAAAGCAATTGACGCTGGCTTTGCTGCAATCTAGCGTCGGCATCGATTAGTAATTGGATGGTCGAAGCATAGGAGGCGATGACTATGTACAATACTGACTACACATTTGGCGTCGAGACCAAAATGACGGTCTCCGCGGCGCGCCAGAAGATCGCAGAACTCCTTAAAGAAGAAGGATTCGGTATTCTCACCGAGATCGATGTCGCTGCCACTTTGAAGAAGAAGATCGACGTTGATTTCCGACCCTATTTGATTCTCGGCGCCTGCAATCCCAAGATCGCAAATGAGGCGCTCGGGCTGGAACTCGAAATCGGGTCGCTACTCCCCTGCAACGTTATCGTGTATCAGAACGACAAGGGTGGAACGAATATCGCGTTCATGGATCCGCTGGTGGCGATGGCATCGACGGGCAATAAGGGTTTGGCGCAGCACGCGAAAATAGTCAGAGACAAACTGATGAGCGTGGCAAGGAAGCTGGAGTAACAGTAGCTACGGGCATTGCGGCTGCTCGTCCATCTTGCCAATGTCTGCTACCTATCAAACTGTTTGCTTGTAATTTTATTCACCACATCATAGTTTTCTCAACTGAATGATGCGATCACAATACGCTCTTGAACGCACATCTCCTAAATATGAATTAAGGACGAACTAACCATGGACGAATTGACAATCTGGCAGGCGATCAAAGAAGACACTGAAAACGAAATCAATGGATTTCTCAAGCGGCAATTTGAAACCGGGTCGGTTGACCGACTGATCTACGAGAAGGCGATCTCGCCGGTCGGTGTGTTCGGAAATCTGTGCCGCTGGATGGATTCACCGGATTTGACCCGTATATCGCCCAATGCCAAGCGCGGTATATTTTCGGCAATCTTCGCCAATCGCTGGGATGACCTCAACGAAGCGTTCTTCACCGAAGTCGAATTCGGCACCGGCGGAATCCGGGGGCGCGCCGCGATCTCGGATTGGGAGTTGGAATTACTGCGCGATCAGGGAATTGACGCGCCGTTTTTGCGTGGGCCCAACACGATCAACGACATCGTGCTGATGCAGAAATCAGCGGCCATCGCCAAGTTCGCCAATCAACGCGGTTTCAAGTCGCTGGTGATCGGCTATGACAGCCGCATCCGAGGAAGAGATTTCGCCAAGATCGTCGCCGAGGTGTTCATCTATTACGGACTAAAGGTGTATCTCTTTGATGATGTCGTCCCCTATCCCGAAGTGACTTTCGCCATTCCGACAATGAAGGCTGATATGGGCATTCTTCTCTCGGCCAGCCACAATGATCGGCGTTACAATGGCTACAAGTTTTCCTGCGGCAACGGCTCGCAGTTTTCGGTCAGTGAGCGACGATTGATCTTGACTGAGTTTATCGGCAAGACCGGCTTTGACGAGATTCACCAGAAGCGCCTCGAAGATACTTCCATCGAGCAATTAGAATTCCTCGGTGGTAGCGGTCAGTTGAAGAGTGTCAGCTACTACAACTACACCGGTAAACCGTTCAACATGCACCAGAAACATTTCCAGCAGATTAAGTCGTTTATCCTTGATCCCAAACTGGTAGAGCGCTACGCTAAGAAAATACATCTTGCGTTTTGTGCTTACAACGGCGCAGGGCGTGATGCGGTGCCGCGATTGGTTAAGGCGCTCAAGATAGACAAGCTCGATATCATCTCCGTCATGAATCCGATTGACGGCATGTTTCCGGCGTTTGATGACCTCAAAAGCCCCAAGGGCAAAAAGGTCTACCAACAACCCGATCCGGGGGATAAGTTTGCCGCCAAGAAAGCGGTCACCGAGTATATCAAAGAATTCGGAGAGAAGCGGTTTGCTGAGGTCGACATGTTGATCGGCACCGACCCAGATGCTGACCGGGTAGGTGTGGTCGTGCCCGTACCCAAGAGCCACCGCGAGATTTATGGCGCCGACCATACTCTGCTGGACGCCGACACCGCCTGGTCGATTCTGCTCTGGTATCGAATGGAGAAGATGAAAGCGGCGAAGATTGATTTCGGGAAATACTTCTTCGTACAATCGCACACAACGACCGACGTCATGCCACTTTTGTGTGACAAGTATGGTATCCCCTGGATCAAAACCTGGGTCGGCTTTGCGCAGTTGGCTGCCGCCGTTCAGCGCGTCTGGGAGGATCAGCCGATAACCAAAGACATCTACTGGACGATTTACGATTTTGCGAACCTGACTCCCGAAGCAACTATCAATGTTGCCGCTCTGGAACAATCCAACGGCTTCAGCATTCTCGGCGGCAAACCCAAGGACGACATGTCGATGGGCGCACACGGCCATGTTCGCGATAAGGACGGCATCTTTGCTGCGATTCTGCTTGTGGAAGTGCTCGCTTATGCCAAGTCGATCGGCAAGTCGATTGTGGAACTGGTTGACGAGAAACTGTACCTCGATCCGGGCATCGGGCTGATTCGCACCGGTTACCGTCCGGCACCGGTTTATGGCCAATATGAAGGCATCGAAGGACGCTCAACCAAGATGAAGGTGATTCACAAAGCCGAAGCGCTGATGGATCAGGTCAAGGCGGGTAAGACGGTCAAATTCGCCGATCTAAAGGCCACGAGATTCGAAGTCTACAAGACCGGCAAGTACGATATTCAGCATGGCTACTCGCAGGGATACAATCCGGACGATCCCTCGACTTTCGGTTTCCCAGATGAAGGCATTCGCTTCTTCTTTGGGGATGACTTTAACCACCTGACAATCAGACCATCGGGCACCTCGCAGAGTTTGAGGTTCCATATCCAGTTGCGCGACATCGATGTCAAGAAGAGCAATCTAAAAGCAAGACGCATTGCCATGGAAAAATGCATCACGGCGATTTTCGAGGATGTCGGCAAGAAGCTGGACGTTGACTGGGATGAGTGAAGTCGCGTCGTCATAGGCACGCTCAGGTTATTCTCGCGGACGCAAGAATTTAGAATTCGTGTGCTGTCAGGTTCGGTAGTTTCTGGCGCCACGACCAGACGAATACTCTCCCATCCGACGCATCCTGGCTAAGTGCAGCGCTCTGAATCAAAACCTATGTTGTCTCTTCATGGCCTTGGCACTTGGACTCGCCGGGGCTGCTGCACCACTCCGATCAAGGCGGTCAGTACGCCGCCGTGGATAAGTGTCGCCGCCTACGCTCTTAGCTCCATTATAGTCCCCATCGTAGCCGTTAATTGGTTTCGCGTTGAAACACCGGCAACTACTTTGTCCCAAATCGGTACTCCTCGATTCTAATGGTAATTGCCATTCGGTACCGGCACGAGGAATCGAAGACTAACCTAAAATCTGACGGCTATTGACCGACAATAGAACCAAGGGGGGAACTCTGATTTTTCAAGGAAGATAAGACCAAGGACCACTGAAAGGGACGGAGAAATAATGAGAACTACTTTTCTATCATTCACCAAGAAGACAAATTCAAAGACCATCAAAAGGGATGGAGGAAAAATGAGAACAACATTTACATCAATGTGCGCAATGGCTGCTCTGGTAGCGGCTTTGTGGGTGTCGCCGGTTCTGGCCGCCGATGTCACTGTCACCGCAACTATCTTGAGCGTGAGTGTATCGGTGACGAGTGGCTCACCTGTCGCTTTCGGTATTGTGGCCGCTTCGAGCACGACTCGTTCGACAGTAGCGGCGGTAATTGCTAATGACGGCAACGTCGACGAGACATATTCCCTGAGCTTGACCGATCCCGTCGCCGATTGGACATTTCACGCGACGACGCCCGGAGCCAACGTGTATGTCTTAAGCGCCATGTTTAGCACTGCAGCGCCGGGAGCCGCCTTCGGCGCCGAGGATGCGCTGACCGACACTCCGGCAGCATGCACTGCCGCGAAGTTCGGCAACACCGCTGCTGCGGAAAGCGGTCTCGTCGTTCCGGAGTCTGAAGCTCGGAATTTGTGGTTGGAGTTTAAGGCGCCTACAACCACGTCCAGTTATGCTCAAAAAACTATCACCGTGACCATAACAGCAGCAGACGCCAGCTAAGAGATCGGCAACGAGACGGATTGTTAGAAGAAGAAGCTGAGAATCGGAGTCTCCGCTTCATCTCTGTGGGAGATCACAAAATGAAAACCGCATCAAATGGATTTGCGACTACCGGACTGTTTATCCTGACACTTTTTGTTGCCACCGCCCTGCAGGCGGCAGGGCTGAGCACCAGCTTGGGTGAAGTGGTTGTCGAGAACCTGCAGGTGGGTCAGACTTACAGCTTGAAGCAGTTGGCGAACGTGCGCCTGAGCGTCGCCAACAACAGCGATGACAGTGTGGCTTTGAAAATGGATATTCTGTCACCGGACAGTTCGGAGTTGAGGAAGGGATCGAGCCAGATTCCGGACATTTCCTGGTTAAAACTTAGCCCGGACAACTTTGTGCTGGGCCCAAACGAGATCGCTTTATCGGATATCACACTCTCCATCCCGGACGAAAATCGGTATCTCGGAAAAAAGTATCAGGTGGCGATTTGGTCTCATACTGTGGCTCTTGCCGGTCGCGCGCTGTCTTTGGGTTTAGGGTTGAAATCCAGGATAATATTCACTACCGACACCGCGAGAGCACCGGCAAATAAGATAGTCAAGTCTTCCGATGCCAGCGTTGAGCTTGTGCTAAATCCTGCGAACCTGTTTTTGGATGATGTGGAACCGGGCACGGCTTATGATCCCGAAGCCCGGAAAGGTTCGGTTCTAACAGTATCTAACCACAGTGGACATGAACAATTGTTGCGATTACGCAGTTTGACGGTAGGCAATTCGGTAGCCACGCTCACCAGCGGATACGAAGATGCTCCCGATGCTTCCTTCCTGAGATTCAGCGAGAATGAGTTCGTTCTTCCCGCCTACGGCACAAAGGAAGTGAAGGTATATCTCGACTTTTCTCGGCGAACGGAGTATCTCGGCAAGCGATTTATGTTCATCATTCACGCATCTGTCGTTGGCGAAAAAGTCAGTGCCGGGGTCTATTCGAGAGTCTACGCCTCGATCAAATAGAAATAGATAGAAGGGTTGGCGAATGAGAATAAGCAAAAGTCGCATCCTGGCAACATCGATGGCAGTGGCTGTCATGGCAATAATCATGCCGGTTTCGCTGGTGCCTTCTGTAGGCGGCACGTTTTTCCAAACTGCGACCGCCGCTACTTCGGCCACAGTCACGGTGACCGTAACGCTGGCCCCCGCGTCAGTCACGATTTCCGGCAGCACGGATGTAGTTGGCGCGACCCTGACTTATGGAACGCAGGACTCGACCGCGATTGCAGGCGCGTTAGGCGCCTACTCGTTCGCTGTCCCCTACGACTGGACAGGCGTGGTAACGCCGACCATGACCGGATACACTTTTGTGCCCGATCACCTGGACTTTGCCAATATCCTGGCAGACACAAGCGGTAACGATTTCACTCCATCACTGATAGTCGCCGTCGAACAGGACTTCGACAATGGCATTCCCAAGGAATACTCGCTTGGGCAGAACTATCCGAACCCATTCAACCTATCTACTGTAATTCCCTTTGCATTGCCCCGCGCTGGATTCGCGAGTCTGAAGATATATAATATCGTCGGTCAGGAAGTTGCCAACCTCATCGCAGGTAATCTTCCGGCTGGTTCCTTCCGAGCCACGTGGGGCGGAAAGGATATGAACGGGGAAACAGTCTCCTCGGGAATATACCTCTATCGCTTGAAGGCCGGCGATTACGCTGAAACCAGGAAGATGCTGCTGATGAAATAGTAGCATTATTGATGCAATATACGGCGGACAGATCACTTGATCTGTCCGCACTGTCTTAAAGAAAAGCCCTCACGTCTGTAAGGGCTTTTCTTTTGAGCGCACCGGCAAGAATCCTTTCCTGCCGGATCAGCAAGGTAGGCAGGGGCGTCAGGAAGGGATTCCTGACGCCGCCTGAATAAAGGATTCCCGACGCCTGGTGACTGTCGGTTTTTCAACAGTCCCAGTTTCTTCTACTTAATCTGTAGAGTCTTTGGGTCGCGCAACGGTATGATCGTGATCTGCCCAAAATCAGAAAAACGCTCGTTGTGTTTATCCGACCCTTTCTGCACAGCCTCCGGATCACCGATCACCAAGAACACCAACTGATCCGGATGCAAGTATTTCTGCGCCACGGCGAGCACATCATCCGGCGTTATGGCTTTCATGTTCTTTGTGTAGTTCTGCCAATAGTCATCGGGGCGATGGGTGTATTCGTCATCCGCGAACGTATTGACAATACTGTTTTTGCTGGCGAAGGGATTGACCACATCGCTGATGAAACTGGCTTTGGAATTCTCGACTATCTCCGCGTCGCATTTTTCGGTGCGGATACGCTTGATTTCGTCGACAATCAGTCTGGTACCGAATGCCGCAGTAGCGTGCTTGGTTTGGAACCACGCTTGGAAGGTGCCCGGGTACAGGACCGGACGATCGAACATACTGCCGGCGTTGTAGGCCAGACCTTCGTCGGAGCGCACCCGACGCATAATCCGCGAATTAAAACCACCGCCGCCAAGAATATCGTTCATGACCATCAGGGCATACTGATCGGGAATATCCCGCTTGACGCCGGCATGTCCTACCCGGATGCGCGACTGGTTGACATCTTCCTTCTTGATCATGTACACGCCCGGCTTTGGAGAGGGAATCTGATCTGACAAAGCAGGAAGAGTTAGCTGCTGCTCAGGCCAGTCGCTGAGCAGGTTGTCCAGCTTAGTCAGAATCTCAGCGGTCTTGAAATCTCCCGAAACCGCAAGGATGAAGTTTTTCGGGAAGAAGTACTTCTGGTGGAAAGCGATCAAGTCGTCCCGTGTAATCGAATTGATCGACTGTTCAGTGCGACGATACGGAATCGTTGAGGGGTAGTCGCCATACATTAGGAACTGCCACTCGCGTGATTCAATGGCGGACGCTGAGGAATTGCGCTGCTCCATTTCCGAGAGAACATCCCCACGGTAGCGAGTAAGCGCCTCTTGATCGAAAACCGGAGAATGCAAGATCTTCTTCAGCAGCCCCAGTCCCTCGTCGACGTCCTTCGACAGGCAAAATAGACTGGCCCGACCCCGCGAGTCGCCGATATTGACCGAGATTTCTCCGGCAAGGTAAGCAAGCCGCTCGTCGAGTTGCTTGGTGGTCATTCCCTGAACACCGCCATTGCGCATTAGGTAACCGGTCATATCCGCCAATCCGGCTTTTTCCACCGGTTCGTACATCGAGCCGGTTCGAATGGAAATCGTCAATTCGAAAGTCGGAACTACCGGGTTCTCCACCACATAGGCGGTGACACCGCATTTCAACGTATGTCGGTAGCCATCCGGCTTGGGCGGCTGATATTTCAATTCCTCGTATTTCAGTTTGTCGGGATGATCAACGATTTTATCTGCCAGGATTCCGGAGTTGGAAGTCAGAACGATGGCGAACGCCGCAATCAAGGCAAGCGTCATCGACCGGCGGAACAGCAATCTGTATTGTCTTATCATGTAAGTTCTCCTTTGACGCATATCCTATTTGTCCTTGGTAGCTTTGAGCTCTTTGAGATGCTCGTTGGCGATCTTGAGCAGCTTTTCCATCTGGGCCTTATCTTTGGGATCCTCCACCTTGTCCAACTGCATCGAAAACATGCCGATCATTTGCTCGAGTCTGGCAGGGTCTTTCATCGACTTGACCATTTGCACGGCCTGAGCAAACTGGGGATCCTCACCCTGCTCACCACCGGCAGCAGATTCCGCTTTGGTGTTAATGAGCAGCACATTTCGCTGATTTTTGGCGAAATACTCATTGGCTACGCGCTGAACATCGGCGGCTGTCACCAGATCGTTCTTCTTTGGACCGTTGTTGGCTTCGGTCCAGTCACCCATAGCGGCATTCTGACCGAGGAAAAACAGAATGCCCATTCCCGACATGAAGTCAATGGCGCGAATGCTCTGTACGCGTAGCTGGTTTTTGACCTTCTGCAATTCGTCTTCGGGCACCGGATTTTTCTGCAGATCTTCGATGACTTCGTAAATCCCCGCCTCCAATTGCTCCGGTTTGGCGCCGGAGATTCCCTCAGCCGACACCTGGAATGCTCCGGCGTACTTCCGGGAATCCTGAGCGGCATCAACGGCCTGGCCGCCGCCGCCCCCCATCATCCGTCCTCCACCTCCGGAGGAGCTCTTGGCAATGCCTTTCTCCTCAACCAATTTCTTATATAGCCGCCCTGTTTTCCCTCCCATGATTCCGCTCAACACGTCCAAAGGATAGCTGTCGGGATGTTTCCAAGCGACCGTATGATACCAAATTTCCGCCTTCGGGCTGGTTTCCGCTTCGGCAATCAGCCGCTTTTCTCCATATTGTTTCTCTTCGAGAGTCACAACATCCGGAGGAGATGTCTTGCCACGCGGAATTCGCTCGAAATACTTCTTGACCATCTTAATCAATTCATCGGGATTCAGGTCGCCCACTAGGATCATGGTCAAGTTATTGGGCGCATAGTAAGTGCCAAAATACGAATCAGCCTGCTCGCGGGTAATCGAACCCAAATCGGAAGGCCAACCGAGGACTTCCCAGTGATATGATGAGGATTTCCAGAACATGGCGCTGAAATCCTCCTCGATCAGTCCGGTCGGCGTCGACTCCAAGCTCAGGCGACGTTCTTCACGGACGACATCCCGCTCAGAGTAGAATTCCCGGAAAACCGGATGGTTAAAACGATCAGACTCCAGCCACATGTATAATTCCATCTTGTTCTTGGGGAGACGAATGAAGTATCCGGTCATGTCCTGAGACGTAAAGGCGTTCAGAAAATAGCCCCCGTTCTTGGTGTAGAGTTCATCAAGTTGATCTTTGATGATCAATTTGCGTTCTTCGAGAATCAGACTGTCAAATACGACTTCGATTTCCCGATATCGCGGGGTCTTCGCCTCGGGATCGAGCATGTCTTTGATCTGTCCCCGGCGTAATTCCTCACGCATCGTTCGTTCTTCGGCCCGCATCAGCACCCGCAGCGAGTCGAGTCGGGCCATCACTTCAAGGTCGCGCTTGATATCGGTTGTTCCGATCGTCTCGGTTCCTTTGAACATCATGTGCTCGAATAGATGCGAAATGCCGGTAATGCCTGGAACTTCGTTCGCCGAACCAACCCGGGCGAAAATCGAAGCCATAACTGTCGGGGCATCGTGCCGCTCTACCATCAGAACCTGCATGCCATTATCGAGCTTGAATTCTTTGGCATCAATTGTCTGTGCGACTGCAGGAACCGTAGCGGCGAAAGTCATCATCACGCAGATGAAAACTGCAGGCAATATGCGTCTCTCCACGATCCGCTCCTTTGAGGATTTTGGTGTATGTCTAATAAGTTGTACTTCCTTCGTCGTCATTTGATCGTGCAGAATAGTCAGTTGTCGCTGGCGTGTCAAGCCAATACGGGCGTCTTTGGGGTCTTGTTGGAATATCCCGGCTGGTCTGATTCGAGATTCCAACCCAAGTTCTCCCCTTGCCTTTGGAAATCCGACAGTGTAAATTGGGGTCCTGCGCAAACTGTTTTACGCAGCCCCGGGTGCCTGATATTGCGTATTATCATTGGGCAGGGCGTTAGTTGGAGTCAGAGAAGGCGAGGTTCGCGATGTTAGCAGATAAAGACTATCAGTTGAAGGTCGGTTTGGCGGAGATGCTCAAGGGTGGCGTGATTATGGATGTCACTAATGCCGAGCAGGCGAAGATAGCCGAGGATGCCGGCGCCGTGGCGGTGATGGCGCTCGAACGGGTGCCGGCGGATATCCGCAAAGCCGGTGGTGTCGCCCGGATGGCGGCAATTGAAAAAATCGAGGAAATTCAGCGCGTAGTGCAGATTCCGGTGATGGCTAAATGCCGGATCGGACACTTCGCCGAAGCCGAATTGCTGCAGGAACTGAAAGTTGATTTCATCGACGAATCGGAAGTGCTCACGCCTGCTGATGAAGAAAACCATATCATAAAGCACCCTTTCAAGATTCCGTTTGTCTGCGGTTGTCGCAATCTCGGCGAGGCGATGCGTCGCATCAACGAAGGGGCAGCTATGATTCGCACCAAGGGCGAAGCCGGGTCGGGCAACATTGTCGAGGCGGTCAGACACCTGCGAATGATCTATGGCGAGATTGCCGCTCTGAAGAAGCTAAACACAGAGAAAATGAAAAAGCTCGCCAAGGAAATGCGGGTGCCGGTGGAACTGGTGAAGAAGACGGCGCAACTTGGCGACCTGCCGGTTCCGAATTTTGCCGCTGGTGGAATTGCCACGCCTGCTGACGCAGTTCTCTGTATGAAGCTGCGTGCGCAAGCGGTGTTTGTCGGCTCTGGCATCTTCAAGTCCTCCAATCCGCAAGTGGTCGCCAAAGCCATAGTGACCGCAGTCGGCCACTATGATGATCCGGCGATTGTGCTGCAAGCATCGCGTTCACTCGGTGAAGCGATGCCCGGCTTGGAGATCAGCAAGATTCCCAAGGAAGAACAGCTTCAATATCGATGAAGAAGAGACCTTGGGTTGGCATTCTGGCCTTTCAGGGAGATTTCGCCAAGCATCAGGAAGTGTTTGCCAGACTTGGCTGCCTTACGCAGTTGGTGAAATCAAGTCGGCAACTGGCGAATATCGACTGCCTCGTCATTCCCGGCGGTGAGTCATCAGTGATCGACCGCTTCGTCAAATCACAACAGATCGCCGATCCGATCAAGGAATTCGCCGTGACAAAACCGGTTTGGGGTACTTGCGCCGGCATGATCATGCTGGCAACTCATGTCGAAAACG